>NZ_DATMBZ010000166.1:0-39177 GCF_035558935.1 Gaiella sp.
GTGGGGTCGTGGACGCACGTGGCGCTGACTTACGACGGAGCGATTCTTCGCGTCTACGTTAATGGGACGCAGGTCGCGACGCTGGCTGCGTCGGGCACGATCCAGTCGTCGTCGAGTCCTCTCTGGATCGGCGGCAACAGCCCGTACGGCGAGTACTTCAACGGCCTGATCGACGATGTGCGCGTGTACAACCGGGCGCTGACGCAAGCCGAAATCCAGACCGACATGGCGACGGCACTCGGATCCTAGTGTTGCTCGTCCGGTTTCACCGGCCGTTGAACAGCGCACCCACCTCGGCGAGACCGTCCACGACGACATCGGCCAGCCCGAGCACCTCGGCCGCAGGCGGGTAGTGCCGGTTGGGATACGCGATCACGCGCATCCCGGCGGAGTGGGCGGCGCGGATGCCGCTCGCGGAGTCCTCGATCGCCATGCACCGTCCCGGGGGAACGCCCAGGCGGCGCGCTGTCTCGAGGTACACGTCGGGCGCGGGCTTCCCGCGTGCGACCTCCTCGGATGAGACCGTCACCGCGAAGAGCTCGCTCAGCCCGAGGCGGCGCAGGACGCCGTCGATCAGCTCGCGGTTCGAGGACGACGCGACCGCCAGGCGGTAGCCCGCAGCCGCGAGGCGGCGGACGGCCTCGACGGCGCCGGGGACGACCGGGAGGTCCGCTTCGTACCGCTCGAGCATCCGCCGGACGACTTCGGCGTTGATGACCTCCGGCGGTTCGCGGAGGCCGACGACCTCGTGGAGGTAGCGCGACCATTCGGGCGAGCTCATCCCCATCATCGCCTCCTGCGCCTCCGGCGTGTAGCGGCCGCCCCATTCCTCGGTCAGGGCCTCGCGGACCTCGTCCCAGAGGTGCTCGGTATCGACGAGCACGCCGTCCATGTCGAAGACGACGGCTTCGATTCGCTCGGCCGCGGACACCGACTGATCGTACGGAGATCAGAGCGGCTTGCAGCGGGTGTCGGGGCCGTAGACCGCGCGCTGCGTGTCCAGGAGTTGGCGGTCTAGCGCCTCGTCGTACGCAGCCGGTGCGCCTTCCCAGCTGACGTCCGGGACGACGCCCGGGCCGACGACCGTCGCGCGGTAGCGCTCGCCCTTGCCGGGTGGGCGGCGCCCGACGGCGGGGTAGCCGGGATAGGGGTCGTGCGGGTACAGGCCGTAACAGAAGGCGCCCGTCCCGCGGTGCGAGAGGAAGCTGTTCTCGCGTTTCCAACCCGGGCCGTAGGCGGAGTTGAACGTGTCCACGTAGACGTTGCGTCCGAAGGCGTCGCCGGGCACGCCCTTCGAGCTCGCGAGGAAGCCGTACACGGGCTGACCGAGATACGTGATCCGCCCGAACAGGTGATCGAAGCGCTTGCTGTAGGCCCAGTTCGTCCAGATCTCGAGCTTCGGCAGCTCGCCGGTCCAGTGGCTCAGCCGCAGCTCGACGGAGCCTTGCAGGGGCTTCCACGGATCGAGGCCCAGATTCGGGAGGCCACGCTGCCAGGCCTGGAGCGCCCAGTGGCTGCCGTCCGGCATCGTGCATCCCGTCACGAACCAGGCAAGAGTCGGTCCGGTGTAGGGACGACAGGCGTTCCGGAATCCCCGGGCGAGCGTCCGGCGGTACGTCGCCCAGCCGCCGGAGTAGTCGACGCGGAAGGCGACCTGGGGTTGACCGGGCGCCGGGTGTCGCGCGTTGATCGCGCCCCAGGCGAGCACCGTCCAGCGCTTGCCCTTCGCGTGGTAGCCGACGAGCGCCTGACCGCGTGCGTTGACCCGCAGCGTCACGTCCTTCGCGTCGCGCGCGATCAGCTGGGAGGCGCCTGCGCCGGCCGGTAGCACCAGGGCTGCGAGCAGGCCGAAAACGAGGGCGAGGCGCCGCACGACCTGACGATCGGCACCACGGGCGGGGGCTGGACCCCCAAAGGGAGGGATTGGACGACGAACACGCGCCGGAGCGGACTACGCAGACTGGTTCCGGGAGATCGCGGATGCGGCGGCGTCATCGTGGATGGACACTCGAGCGAGGAGGTGAGGCTGATCTTCCGACGACGACCGTCGGCCCGCACGTCCCCGGCGCCGCGGGGCGGTGTTGCCATGCCGGCAGGGCTCGTCCGCGAAGCGCTGGTCGTCTCCGTCGCGATCCTCGTCTACTTCGGCGTGCGCAACCTCACCGCCGGCAGCGCGGAGGCCGCGTTCGCCAACGCACGCCGCCTGATCTCGCTCGAGGATGCGCTCGGGATCGGCTGGGAAGACGCGCTGCAGTCCGTGACGCTCCGCAGCGACGTCCTCGTCGACGTCGCGAACTGGGTCTACATCTGGGGCCACTGGCCCGTGATCCTCGGCGTTGCGACCGGGCTGTACCTCTACCGGCGCCGGCACTACTACCTCCTCCGCGACGCGATGATCGCCTCCGGCCTGATCGGCTTTCTCCTCTTCGCGCTCTTCCCCGTCGCGCCGCCGCGCCTGCTCGACATCGGGCTCGTCGACACGGTCACGCAGCGCTCCGACGCGTACCGCGCGCTCCAGCCGCCCGGGCTCACGAACCAGTACGCGGCGTTCCCCAGCCTGCACGTCGGCTGGAACGTCCTCGTCGGAATCGTCTTGCTGATGGCGGTGGCGAGCCTCGCGCTGCGGCTTCTCGCCGTTGCGTTGCCGATCGCGATGTCGCTCGCCGTCGTCGGCACGGCGAACCACTTCGTGATCGACATTCCTGCGGGCGTCGCCGTCGTGCTCGCCGGGCTCGGGATCGCGATTTTCCTCCAGGAGCGCAGAGACGCATCTACACTGCCTCGCGATGAGGTCTCAGGGGACCGAGGGGGCCCGCCCGGGAATCGCGCTGCCGTTCGTCGTGGCGCATCGAGCGGGGAACCAGCTCGACCGGCTGCAGGAGGCGGAGCGCCTCGGAGTGGCGCTGGTCGAGGCCGACGTGCGGCTGTTCCACGGGCGGCCGGAGATCCGGCACCTGAAGACCGTCGGCCCGCTCCCGCTCTACTGGGATCGATGGGCGCTCGCCTCGCCGTTCCGGCGCTCGCTCGTGCTCGCCGAGCTGCTCGCCGCCACCCGACCCGAGACCGAGCTGATGCTCGACCTCAAAGGACGGGACGCGCGGCTCGCGGCGATCGTACGGACTGAGCTCGAGCCGTTCCTGCCGGAGCGCCGCTTCACCGTGTGCGCGCGATCGTGGGAACTGCTCGAGGTGTTCGACGATCTACCGGTCCGCCGGGTCGCGTCGGTCGGCACCCGCCGTCAGCTTGGCGCCGTGCTCGGGCGGTACGCCGAGACGGGCGTCGACGGGGTCTCCATCCACGAGCGTCTCCTCGACGCGCGCGTCGTCACCGATCTTCGCGCGGTCGCGGGGCTCGTGCTCACCTGGCCGGTCAACGCTCCCGCGCGAGCCCGTGAGCTCGTCGGGCTCGGTGTCGACGGTCTGATCAGCGACCGCGCAGGCCTCATCGCCCCGCTCGCGGCGGCCCGCGCGTGAGTGTCCTGGCATCGGTCGTCGACGCCGCGGAGTCGGCGTCGGATCGGTTCGGCCAGCTCGACGGGCGCTACCTGCTGCCGGCGCTCGCGCTCCAGCTCTTGACGCTGCTCTTCCGTGCACTTGCATGGCGCGGCGTGCTGGTGGCGGCCTACCCTGGCCGTCGCATCCCCGTCCCGACCGTTGCGGGAGCGTACGCCGCCGGGGTGGCGCTGAACGCCTTCACGCCTGCCCGCGGGGGAGAGCTCGCCAAGGTGCTGATCGCGCGCACCCGCATTCCCGGCTCGACCGTGGCGACGCTGGCCGCATCGTTGACCGTGGTGCTGACGATCGACGGCCTGATCGGGGGGTTCCTCGTGTGCACGCTGTGGGCGACGGGGGTGATGCCCGCGCTTCCGTCGCTCCCCGGTGCGGTGGCGGCCGAGCTCGCGGTCGCGGCGGCCGTCGCTGCAACCGTCGGTGTCGCGGCCCTCTATCGGCTGCGACCGGAGCTCGTGCGTCGGCTGGCCGGCCGGGCCGCGCAGGGCTTCGCCATCCTCCGCCAGCCGGGGCGCTACGTCTGCACGGTGCTGCCGTTCCAGATCGCCGCGTGGTGGTGCCGCATCGGAGTCGTGTTCCTCGTCCTCGCGGCGTTCGGCATCCAGGCGAGCCTCGCCACCGCCGCGCTCGTCGTGGTGCTGAACGGCGCCTCGACCCTCGTCCCGGTTCCGGGAGGCGCCGGCACGCAGCAGGTGCTCGCCGCATACGCGCTGCAGGGCGCCGTCTCGGCCGCGACGGCGGTCTCGTTCTCCCTCGGCATGCAGGTCGGCATCACGATGGTGAACACGACCGTCGGGATCGTCGCGCTGATGCTCCTCTTCCGCACCGTCCGTCCGGTCGGAGCCGTCCGCTCCGCCCGCGCGCTCGTGGCGCGCCGCACCGACCCCGCTCTCTGAGCCGCTACGCCCGCTCGAGCACGCGCCTGATCCCCCGCACGGCCTGACGAATCCGGTGCTCGTTCTCGACGAGCGCGAAGCGAACGAAGCCCTCGCCGCCGGGGCCGAAGCCCGAGCCGGGCGAGACCGCGACCCGCGCCTCGCGAGCGAGGCGCTCGGCGAACGCGAGCGAGCCCATCTCGCGGAACGGCTCCGGGATCGGCGCCCAGGCGAACATCGTCCCCCGCGGGCGTGGGAACGACCAGCCCGCACGGTCGAGGCCGTGGCACAGAGCGTCGCGGCGCGAGCGGTAGACCGCACACACCTCCGTCGGAGTGTCGGGTGCCTCGTTCATCGCCGTGATCGCGGCGATCTGGATCGGCTGGAAGGTCCCGTAGTCCAGCCAGCTCTTGAGGCGCGCAAGCGCCGTGCATGCCTCGGCGTTGCCGACGAGGAAGCCAACGCGCCATCCGGCCATCGAGAACGACTTCGTCAGTGTGTAGAGCTCGACCGCGACGTCCGTCGCGCCGGGGACCTGCAGGATCGACGGGGGCTCGTGGCCGTCGAAGGCCAGGTCGGCGTACGCGAAGTCGTGCACGACGAGGACTTCGCGCTCACGGGCGAACTCGACCACGCGTTCCATGAACTCGAGCTCGACGGTGGCGGTCGTCGGGTTGTGCGGGAAGGAGAGAAGGAGCACACGCGGCCGCGGCGATGCGCGCGCGTAGGCGTCGTCGAGGTTGGCGAACAGATCCTGGTCGGGCGCCATCGCCACCTGGAACACGCTCGCGCCGGCGAGGATCGGCGCGTGGATGTGAATGGGATAGCTCGGTGCAGGGACGAGCGCAGCGTCGCCGGGCTCGACGAGCGTCCACATCAGGTGGACCAGCCCCTCCTTCGCGCCCATCGTGGCGACGACCTGCGTCTCCGGGTCGAGCTCGACGGCGAAGCGGCGCCGATAGAGGTCGGCACATGCGGCTCTGAGCTTCGGAATCCCCTTCGAGGCGGAGTACCGGTGGTTGTGCGGCTTCGCGGCCGCCTCCTGCAGCTTCGCGACCGCGACGTCGGGAGAGGGGAGGTCGGGATTGCCGAAGCCGAGGTCGACGACGTCCTCTCCCGCGCGGCGCAGCTCGAGCGTCAGGTCGCGGATCGTCGCGAAGACGTACGGCGGCAGCCCGTCGAGCCGGCGGAAGGTGTGCCTCATGGAGACTCCAGAGCGAACCGCAGCTCTCCCAGGCCGTCGACGTCGACCGAGACGCGGGCAGCCAAAGGAAGGTCGACGACGACGGCGGCGGGCGCAAGCAGGAGGTCTCCCACGCGGAGCTTCGTGTTCTCTGCCGCGTAGCGCCTCGCGCCCTCCCAGTCGAAGACGGACGCTGCCGGTTCGGCGCCGGTCGCGCGCACGGTCGGGCGCTCGGGCGCCTCGTCCGTCGTCGTGAACCACGGGCCGAGCGCGATTGCGAAGTCGCGGTCCTTCGGCGGAGCCAGCGCCGTGGCACGGAGCCGCGCCACCGGGCAGACCGCGACCACCGTCTCCGGTCCGACGAGCCCCGCGAGCCCGGCGTCGACGGCGATCGGCGAGCCCGGCGGATGCCCGACCCGTGCATCGGGGCCGACCACCGCCGCAGGGTTGGCGAACTCGAACGAGCCGCTCGCGTCGAAGACCCTGATCGAGGGCGGTGAGGGGAGCGGGACGAGCAGCTCGACGCCGGCGAGCGGATAGCGCGCATGGTCGCGCGCAGTCCCACCGCCGGTGAAGAGGTGCTGCAGCGTCTGCGACGCAAGGTGCACCACCTCGTCGCCTTCGATCCGGCCGACCCAGCCCCGCTCGAGCGGCATCCCCGCCGGATGGAACATGCAGAGCCTCACGGTGGACAGCCTACGGCGCCGCCCTCCCGAGCCCGTCAGCCGTCGCCGTCGATCTGCCGGAAGCGCCACTCCGACCGGAGTGCGCGCAGCAGGTCGCCGACCCGCTGCCAGCCGTGCGCCTCTGCCCAGGCGTCGAGCGCGACGGGCACGTCCCGGCCGAGCCACTTGCGGAAGTACCAGTCGAGCAGCTCACCGTCGTCGACGGCGGGCGCATCCGCCGAAGGCAGCGAGGCGAGCGTCTCCCGCTTCCGCGCCGCCCGCTCGGCGAGCGCGGCGTACGCGCCGTCCGAGCGCGCCGTGAACGCCAGCTCGCCGGCGACGGAGTCGCGATGGGCCTCGTGTGCCCAGCGCAGGACGGCGAGACGACGTGCGAGCGCCGGCAGGTCGGCCCGTCGGAGGCCGCGCTCGTCGAGCCAGCCGTCGAGGTCCTCGGGCTCGAGCAAGCCCCGGCTGCGGCGTTCTCGCTCGAGTGCCGTCTCGTGGGCCCAGGGCGACACGTCGACTCCGACGGCTGCAGCGTCCTCGCGGGCGAGCGCGGCGAGCAGCGCACCGTCGCGCAGGCGGCCGAAGCCATCCGGGTCGAGGCGCGCCTCGTCGAGCACCGCCTCGAGCTCCTGATCCCCGGCGATCGCCGTCAGGGCGCCCTCGCGGGGCTCCCCAAGCCGCTCCCCGGCACGCCGTGCGTCCTCCCAGTAGCGCGTCCGCTGGAGCGTCCATCCGAGTCGGCGCGGCTCGAGGCCGGACGCGAGATCGCCGGCGACGGTGCGCAGGAGCGTCAGCGCGTCCTCTCGCTTTGCGCGCACCCAGCCGGTCGGGAGCCACCTCCGCAACGTCTCGTGCTCCGCGTCGTCCGGGTCGAGGATCGCGGAGAGAAGCCGGTCGGCGTAGAACGTCGCCTTTACGCGGCCCAGGATCGACGCGGCGGTCGTGCCCGTCACGACCCGCTCGGCAAGCGCGGCATCGAGCGTCGCGCGGACGTCGACCATCGAGTCTGACAGGGCCCGGAAGCCGTCCTCGACTCCGGCATGTGCCACCGCGACCTCGTCGTCGTCCTCGAGCACGCCCTCGGCGTACGCGTGATAGATCCCGCCGACCCCTCGCATGCCGAACGCGTCGAGCTCGGCGGCCCGGAGTGCGCCCATGCTGGCCGCGCCGTAGACGTGGATGCCCTCGGAGAGCGCGAAGAGGATCTCCTTGTGCCACACGGCGGGTACGCGCTCGAACACGCCGTCCACGAGCCCGATCGCCCGAGGCCGGCGGAGCGCCGCCCGCAGCACGTCGCCGTGAGCGGCCGGCGGCAGGTACTCGGCGTCGAGCACATCCCGCGCGTCGTCGTGCGACAGTGTCGGCCCGAGGAAGACGACGACCGGCGCCGTCATCTCTCGCGCAGCGCTCGACGACGCGGGCCGGCCACGGCGGGAGCGACCTTGTCGGTCCACCCTTCGAGCCCGGGAACCACCATCCGGACGACCGGGACGCCGACATCCGGGCGTGTGAGGTCGACGAGGATCGCCTGCCGGATACCGGCAGCGCGCAGCCGATCGAGCTCGTGGGTCACGTCGTCGTCGATCGTTGCTCCGGGGACGTCGGCGACGTCCGCGAACGAGCGGGTGCCTTCCGCGGAGAGCGCGCCGAGATGCGACCCGATCGCTCCCGCGTCTCTCAGGCGCCGGTAGACGTCCGGCCCGCAGTCGTCGCGGCTGCCTGCGATCAGCGTCAGCCGACTCTGCGCCGCCTCCGTCAGCGCGCGCGAGAGCGCGACGGCGCGGTCGGGATGGCAGCCGCCGCCGGTCGCGGCCGGAAGGCGCCGCAGGGCATCGCTGCGCCGGTCGACGATCGTCGCGGAGAACACGGGGAGGCCGATGTCGGTCGTGAGATCCCAGGCGACGACGCCCACTCCGGCGCGCTCGTACACCGCCAGCAGCTCGCGACAGCCCGGATCGGTGACGGTGTCGAGGTCGATCCGGCGCGCCTCCCGGTCCCTTGCCACGCGCTCCTCCCACAGCGCGAAGGCGTCGCGCTCGACGGCCTCGCAGAGCGCGTGGCTCACCGCCTCGAGCAGGTGGTTCCCCGCGGCGAGGCCCGTGCCGTTGGCGAGGAAACAGCCCGTCCCCTGCGGGCCGGGTGAGCGGAAGTCGAGATGGACGCACTCGTACGGGACCCAGAGGCGCTCTCCGCCGATGACGTCGGTCCCTTCGATCCAGAGGATCGAGAGGTCGGGATGGAAGCGGGACCACGAGGGCCGCGGCAGCTCGTGGACGTCGACGACGCGGGCGACCTCGCGGAGCTCTCGGTAGGTGGCGAGTCGGAGGGGAAGGAGCACGTGCTCGGCATGCCACGCCTCGAGGGCCTCCATGATCCCCGAGACCTTGGCCGCGACGAGGTCGACGCCCTTTCCCTGCGACACCGAGAGCGATCGTCCGTTCGGACGGCACACCATCACGACGGGGATGCCGACGACGTCGAGCCCGGTGATCACCCCGACGCGCGTGATCCCGACGCGCGCTCGGAGCGGAAGCAGACGGGCGAGCGTCTGCGCGGGAGCCACCGTGCGGTGGGTACCGTCGACGTGAAGCTTCTCGGCTTCGGCGCGCGGTGCCACCGTCGTGGGCCGCGCCGCGGGCTCGGGAAGGGCTACGACTGGGCGCCTGCGGCCGGCCCGCCCTCGGGCATCGGCATGAAGGCGGCGGCGTCCGATCCTCCCTCGGGCATCGGCATGCGAGCGGCGTCCTCGCCGCCGGCGCGCTCGACGGCGAACGCGTGCAGGCGCGGCACATTGGTCGCGACGTCTGCGCCGGCCGTGAGGGGCTCGGGCACGTTCGTCACGGCGTACCCCGAGAGGTCGGTCTTGGGGATGAAGTAGTGCGTGCCGTCCTCGCCGCGAAGCAGCACCCCTGGTGTCGTCTCTCCGGTCACGGTGGACCTCCTTGCCGATTCGTGAGCTGCCCGTCCGGTCGTGGGCGCGTCGCGAGCACGGTCGCCCTCGCGTGCCCCGCCGTGTTCCCTTTCGCGACATATATCACCGTCGCGCGCTCGACGTCTTCCTCCGCACGTGCCGGGTCGCCGGCCAGCATGGCCACCCGTGCCCGGTCGATCAGCGTGTCGGCGAGCACGTTCGGCCACTCCGTCGAGGCAGCGAGCGCGACCGCCTCGTCGGCCAGCGAACGCGGGTGCTCTCCGTTTCCTTGCAGTGCGAGTGCACGCGCCAGCGCGCTCCTCCAGAGCACCTGCGAGAGCACGTCGGCCTCGCCCGCGGCATCCCGCGCGATCTCCGCGAAGGCAGCGCCCTCGTCCGCGCGTCCGAGCTCGACCAGCGCGTGCCCGAGCTGCCCGGCGAGCGTGGAGGAGAACGCGAGGCTGCCGGCGTCGCGCAGCGCCTCCCAAGAGGGCCGAAGGGCGGCCTCCGCCCGTTCGGGGTCGCCCGCGAGCAGCTCCGTGCGACCGACGTTCTGACCCCAGGACGCCCAGAGCACGAGCCGCTGGCCCTGGCGCTCGGCGATCTCGCGCATCCGCGTGAGCGCAGCGCGCGCAGACACGATGTCCCGCGCCTGCGCGAGGAGGTAGGCGTGACCGGCGAGCACGAACGGCTCGGTCGCGGGGTCGTCTTGCACCTCCCGGAGGAGCGCTCCCGTCGCCTCGAGCGCCTCGGGCACGGGCGTCGGCCCCCAGGCGAGGTTCATCGCACGCATGCCCGGAAGCCGACCTGCGAGCGGGTGGGAGAGACGGTCCGCGAGCACGCCGAGACGGTCGATCGCCTCCCCGGCCGCGCGCGAGTGCCCGGTCGTCATGCTCGTCAGGTAGGAGACCCAGCACGCGCGGAGCAGTGCCTGGTCGTCGTCGTGCTCGGCGAAGAGCTCGATGCCGGCCCGGGCGAGGGCGTGGAGGTGCTCCACCGCCCTCGTCGTGGACGCGAGCTGGAGCTCGATCTCGCCCCGACAGAGCACGGCATGGGCTCGCGTCACCTCGTCGACGATGGCCGCCGACTCGAGCTCGTCGAGAGCCTGCAGCGCGGCAGGGTTCAGGCCGGCGTCCATCAGAGCCTCCACGAGCTGAACGAGGACGTGTGCGCGCGCAGGGTCGCCTGCGGGCAAGAGCCTCGAGGCGCGACCGAACAGTCCCGAGGCCGCGTCGATGTCGCCACGCCGCGACGCTCGCTCGCCGGCCGCCGCGAGCCGCTCGGCGGCGCGGGCCCCCAGCGCGCGGATCTCGGCGTCGGGCGGGCCGAGCTCCGTCCTGTAGCGGTAGCTCTGCTCGAGGTGGTAGCCGAGGATCTCTTCGTGTTCCGCGAGGCGAGCGCCCACCATGTCCTCGAGCCAGTCGGCGAACTGTGCGTGGAGGACCGCGCGGAGCCTCTTGGCAGTGCCCTGATAGGCGGCGTCGCGAACGAGGAGATGCTTGAAGCGATATGCGGCTTCTCCCGCGAACGACGCTTCCGCCGGGCGGACGAAGTCCTTCACCGAGAGCGTCTCGAGGTCGGCGTGGACCGTGGAGCGCGCGGGCAGCTCCACGAGAGCGACGACGGCGCCGCGGTGGAAGACCTCGCCTTCGACCGAGCCCCGCTCGAGCGTCGCGCGCACGCGGGAGTCGAGCGAGTCGAGGCGCGCGCCGAGGAGCGCGCTGAGGCTGGTGGGCAGCGCGAGGGCGGCGAGGTCGTCAGGCACCTTCCCGTCACCGTTCCCGCTCTCGAGGACGCCGTCGTCGCGCAACATCGCTACGAGCTCTTCGAGGAAGAGCGGATTCCCGCCGGATGCCGCCGCGAGCCGCGCGCGCACGACCGCCGGAGCCTGTCCGAGCAGGGCGTCGAGGATGTCCTCGAGGTCCTGCGCACCCAGGGGCTCGAGGCGCACCGTCGCAGGCCAGTCGCCGCGGCGCTCGAGCAGTTCCGGACGGGTCAGCGCGAGGACCAGGACAGGTGCCGCCGACAGCGATGCGGGAAGCCCCTCGAGGAGGTCGAGCAGAGTCTGCTCCGCCCACTGGATGTCGTCGACGACAACCATGAGCGGCCGTTCTCCGGCTCCGGCCGCGAGGAACTCGGCGATCGAGCGCGCGGTCTCCTCCGCAGTCGCCGAGCCGCCGGCGATGCCGAGAAGCTGCCCGACATGGGCCGCGACCGAATGTGGGTCGTTCGTGCGGGCAGCATGCGCTTCCAGTCGCCGGAGCACCTCGTCGGGCGAGTGCTCGTCCCTGACTCCGGCGAGCTCGCGCGCGATCTGGCCGACGGCCCAGTACGTGATTCCCTCCCCGTACGAGAGGCATGTCCCACGCACGACCCGCGCGCGCGCCCCGATCCGCGAGACCAGCTCGGCGACCAGTCGCGACTTGCCGACACCGGGCTCGCCGACGACCGTCGCGAGCCGGCCGGCCCGCGACGCGACGACCGCCTCGAAGGCCTGCTCGAGGACGTCGAGGTGCTCGGCGCGTCCGGCGAAGGGCGTTCTCGTCGGGCGGACGACCGGCCCGAAGCCGGAGACCTCGAGCAGGCGGTAGGCCGGAACGGGCTCGGACTTCCCCTTCGCCCGAAGCGGCTCGACCGCCGTCGCGCGCACGGCGTTTCGCACCAGCCGGAAGGTCGGCTCGCCCAGCAGCACCTCGCCCGGCCCCGCCGCCTGTTCGAGCCGGGCGGCGACGTTGACCGGATCGCCCGTCACGAACGTCTCGCGGGTCGACGCATCGCCTGCGACGACCTCTCCGGTGTTGACGCCGATCCTGAGCGCGATCCGCGTTCCGAAGCGCTGCTCGAGCTCCTCGTTCAACGTGCCGAGGCGGGCCTGCATCTCGAGCGCCGCACGGCACGCGCGGAGCGCGTCGTCCTCGTGCGCCTCCGGAACGCCGAACACGGCCAGCACCGCGTCGCCGACGAACTTCTCGACCGTGCCGCCGTGCCGCTCGAGCGCGCCGCGCATCTCGTGGAAGTACGAGAGCATCAGGGTCCGCACCGCCTCCGCGTCGAGGCGCTCCCCCATCGCCGTCGAGCCCGACAGATCGCAGAACACGAGCGTGGCGAGCTTCCAGCGCTCCGGCGCCGCCGGCGTCAGTGCGGCGCCGCAGTTCATGCAGAACCGGGCCACGGCGGGGACCTCGGAACCGCAGCTGGGGCAGGTCACGGCCATGACACTACGGCGCCCGGCGTCGTAGAGTATCGTCCCGACCCTGTCGATCCGCGGGTCGAGCCCGCTCGGCCCGCTCGTCGTCGACTCGCGGAGGGAGCTGCCGATGATCGAGAGCCGTAACCCGTTCCGTCGCCGGCTCGTGGCCGCCGCGATCCCCGTCGTCCTCCTGGCCGCCGCGCTCGGCGGCGCCGCGACGGGAGCGCCGAGCGCGACGGTGACCACCATCACCGTCAACACGCTGCCGATCGCCAATGCCCTGCCCCTGGATCTCGGGATCCAGAAGGGGTTCTTCGCCGCTCAGGGCATCGAGATCAAGAAGAGCACGCTGCAGAGCGGGAACGACATCGTGCTCGCGCTCGCGAACAACCGCGGCGAGATCGGCTACATCGGCTACACGCCGGGGATGATCGGTCGCACGCAGGGAATCCCGATCACCGTGGTCGCGGCGAGTGAGACGGAGGGAGCCTCCGAGGCCGACAACTGGCAGAACGTCGTCGTCTCGGGCTCGAGCTCGATCCGAAGCCCGCAGGACCTCGTCGGGAAGACGATCGCGCTGAACGCGCTCAAGGGTGTCGCGGAGATCGTCGTGCGAGGGGCGCTCGACAAGCTCGGGGTCGACTCGAGCTCCGTGAAGTACACCGTGATGCCGTTCCCGGCCATGCCGGCGGCGCTCGCCAGTGGGCTCGTCGACGCGGTGCACACGCCCGAGCCCTTCATGTCGCAGATCGTCGCGGCAGGCGGCCGGGTCGTGCTCGCGCCCGGGCCCGTGCTGGGGAGGTACTTCCCGAACGGCTGCTACTGCGCGCGTGAGGATTGGGTGCGTGCGAACCCGGGGCTCGTCACGCGGTTCCGCACCGCGATCAACCAGTCGCTCGTCTACGCGAACAGCCATCCGGACGAGATCAGGGCGATGCTTCCGGCGGCGATTCGGAACATCCGGCTGCCGACGTGGAGCCCCCTCGTCGACCGTGTCCAGCTCCTGAACCTCGCCCGGCTTGCGAAGAAGTACGGGGCCATCACGACGCTCCCGAACATGACGAAGTTCGTGCCGAGCTTCGTCGAGGGCGGCCGGACGCTGCAGGCGACGGTCGGCCAGGGGTCGTTCCTCACACTCCGGCTCGACGGCCGGATCGTCACGCGTCTGCGGGCCGGCAAGTACACCGTTGCCGTCGCCGACCGGTCGACGAGGGACAACTTCCATCTCGTCGGCGGGGGCCTCACCCGGACGACGAGCGTCCCGAAGCGCGAGAACGCCACGTGGATCCTCACCCTGAAGACGGGCGTCTACCACTATTCATCCGACGGCGCAGCGAAGCGGAAGGGGTCGTTCAGGGTGAGCTGACGGCAGGTGGGCCGGGAACCGCGCCTCGGCCCGCGACGGGAAGCAGGTTCGTGTGAGCGGAGCCTCGGAGCGGTGCTCGGGAGCCTCACGAGCCCGGATGGCAGAGCGTGAAGCGCAACGGAGCGGGAGGGATTCGAACCCCCGGGCCCACGCGAGCGGGCCGGCTGCTTTCAAGGCAGCTGCATTCAGCCAGACTCTGCCACCGCTCCGAGCTTGTGGAGGTCACACAGAGTGACTGATCGTCGCTCGGCTAAGCACTCCCGAATCAGATATTCCTGGTCTGACCCGTCGAGAACGTACAACCAATCGTACGAGTCGATCGATGTGCGCTTGACGACGTACCCATTCGAGTTGGAGTGGATCCGGCGGAGGTCGACCTGGCGGCGGCGGTCGTTCGCAAACTTGCATTGAACGCGAGCCAGCCTCGTCCCGTTGTCGACGACCAGGTCATAGGCCGCGGACTCGGTCAGCGGAATCGACACGTCGTACCCCATCGACGTGAACGTGGCGATCGCACGTGATGTCGCAATGTCACCTTTCCGCTGTGTTGTCCGCATTGTTGACATCGAGCTTAGTGCCCTGATCGGCGGGCACAGCAGCTGCGTCGGCGAACGGCGCACCGTGCTCGATGCATCGCATCGCCCGAGCGCGTCAGTCTACGGAGGCGCTAGGCCGCGCGGGCGGGACGGCCGGTGTCGTCGGACGGTGCGAGCTCGTCGCGGTCGAAGTCCCGGATCGCGCGGAGCAGCTTCACCTTCACGAGGGCCGTCGGCAGGTCGATCGCCGCGAGCCGCTTGACGAACCGCTCGGCCACTGCGCGCTCGAGGGCGACACCGTTGCTCCGCGCCTTCATCGCCGCTCGGAGCGTGTCGCGAACGTCCAGACGCCCCTCGAAGTTCGGCGTCAACTCGACCGCCTCGCGGACCGCCGTCAACTCGGCGCGCGACAGGCCGATCCGGATCTCCCCCCTCTGCACGTCCTCATGCTACCCCTTTCGGGGGGATGGGCAACCCATCCGAGGGAGAGCGCGCTTACGCGGCCGCGGCGGTCGAGACGCCCGTGAGAACGGGCTGCGGCCGGTGCACCTGGGCGACCGTCCGCTTCCGCGGGCCGCGGACGGCCCGTAGCAGCTTCGCACGCGCCGTCGCGGTCGCGAGGTCGACCGGGACGAGACGGTTGCCGAGGCGCTCTGCGAGGTCGTGCTCGAGCTCGACCACGCCGATCCGAGGCGCGCGCACAGCGTGTCGGAACGTGTCGCGCACGTCCTGGCGGCCCTCGAAGTTCGGGGTCACCTCGATCGCCTCTCGGAGCGCGAGAAGCTCAGCGCGCGTCCACTGGACGCGGACTGTTGCCGCAGGCCGCATGTACCCCTTATCGACGCTGTGGGCGCAGCGCGCGTCCCCCGTCCAGGGGTTTCAGCGGGTCACTCGATCGGGGGCGCCGTATGCACGCAGCGCATCCGGCACCTCACCCTGGAAGTTCTCGAGGATCGCAAGGGCCATGCGGTCGACCACCGCGGTCCCGTTGAGCATGTGCACCGGCTCGGGCCCGTGCTCGCCGCGGAAGCGGATCTGGAGTCGGCGCGCCTGGAAGTCGGTCGTGTTGGAGATCGACGCCGTCTCGCGGTAGCGCTCCTGGCTGGGAAACCACACCTCGACGTCGTAGGTCTTGGCGGAGGCGCTCGACATGTCCCCCGCCGGGAGCACGACGACGCGATACGGCAGGCCGACCTCCCGCACGAGCTCCTCGGTGTTGGCGAGCAGGAGCTCGAGCTCGTCCCACGACTCCTCGGGCCGTGTGAGCACGAACTGCTCGACCTTGTTGAACTGATGGACACGGATCATTCCCCGCGTGTCGCGGCCCGCGGCGCCGGCTTCGCGCCGGAAGCAGGGCGAGAATGCGACGTAGCGGAGTGGCAGGTCGTCGGCCGGGAGGATCTCGCCCGCGTGAATGCTGGCGACGGGGATCTCGGCGGTGCCGGCGAGGTAGAGGTCGTCCTCGGGGAGCTCGTAGACGTTCGCCTCGTCCGAGGGAAACGCGCCCGTCCCGACAAGCGCCTCCTCGCGCACGAGGACCGGCGGCAGCACGGTGACGAAGCCCTTGTCCGCGAGCCGCTCGAGCGCCAGGCGGTAGAGCGCCAGGGCGAGCCGGGCGGTGTCACCGACCCAGTAGCCGAAGCGAGAGCCGGACATCCGCGCGGCGCGCTCCATCTCGAAGCGTCCCAGCTCGAGATGGTCGCGTGGGTCGCTCAGGGAGGGCGGCTCGCCGACGCGCCTCACCTCGCGGGCGTCCGCGTCGTTCGAGCCGTCCGGCACGTCGTCGTCCGGCGGGTTCGGCACGCGAAGCGCGAGCGCGTCCCTCTCGTCCTCCGCGGCGGCGAGCTCGTCCTCCGCCGACTTCAGCTCCGCCTTCACCGCCTGCAGCTCCTCGAGCTGCTCGGGCGTCGGCTTCCCCTTGAGCTTCGTCTTCGCGCGGAGCTCGTCGACGCGCGGCACGAGCGCCCGCCAGCGCTCGTCGGCCTCGAGCAGGCAGTCGAACGCGTCGGCGGCGCCCTTGCGCGCGAGCGCCGTCCGCACCCCGGCGGGATTCGCGCGCGCTGCCTTGAGGTCGATCACGACGACGAGTCTAGAACCGCCTCCATGACGGCCGCGACGCCCTCGTCCTCCGGCCCTGGACAGGTCCGATCGGCAATCGCGAGGAGCCGGGGGTGACCGCCCTCGACCGCGACGCCGAAGCCGGCGACCTCGAGCAGCTCCACGTCGTTCTCGCCGTCCCCGAACGCAACCACGCGGTCGAGCTCGATTCCGAGCGCGGAGGCGACGAACGCGAGTCCCGAGCCCTTCGTCACGCCGGGGTTGCCGAGCTCGAGCATGTACGGCAGTGAGGTCGTGAGGAACAGCCGGCCGTCGAACCGCGGTGCCAGCTCGCCGCGAACGTCCGCCAGGACCTCGGGCTCCGAGACGACGACGAGCTTCGTCGGGGGCCGATCGAGCCAGGCCAGCAGGTCGCCGACCTCCACCACGGGGAGGTGTTGGAACGCGGAGTACCGGCGCGAGTACTCCGTCTCCCTCGCGACGTAGAGCTGGTCGTCGACGTAGACGTTCGGAGAAAGGCCTCTCGCCCCGAGCGACTCGATCACCTCGCGCGCAACGCCGAGGTCGAGCGGCTCGTGCAGGAGAAACTCGCCGGAGCGGGGATCGACGACGGCCGCGCCCTGGTAGCAGACGACGGGATCGTCCAGGCCCGCCTCGTCGAGGTACCGGCGTGCGGAGCGGAACATCCGCCCGGTCGCGACGAGCACGCGAACACCCTCGTCCTTCGACCTCGCGATCGCGGAAAGCGTCCGGGGGCCGAGGAGCCCGTTCCGGCCGACGAGCGTGCCGTCGAGGTCGCAGGCGAACGCCTGCACGCGCCCCGCCGGCTCAACGGGGATGTCGTTCAGCCGCCCGTGGAGGACGAGACGAACTGCGCGACGTCGGCGATCTGCTGCGGCTCGAGCTGGTCCTTGAAGGACGGCATCCCGCCCTGACCGAGCGTGACGCGCTGCACCGCGAGCTCATACGACGGCTTTGCGTCGTCGAGGTTCGGTCCGACGGTGCCCGTCGCGTTCGCAGCCGACAGCGTGTGGCAGGCGGCGCAGCCCGCGCTCGCGAAGACGTTCTTGCCGGCTGCTGCGTCGCCCTCGAGGTCGAGCGCGGGGAGGTCGGCGTTCCCACCCGTCGTCGTCTCCTGGGGGATGCTGCCGACGACCGTCTCGGGCGTCGCGCTCACCTCGTCGCCGCCGCACCCGGCCGCGACGAGAGCAAGTGCCGCCAGCAGAAGCGAGAGGGCGGTGAGCGGGCGGCGCATCGCGGGCAGTCTAACCAGGTGGGTCGGCGCCCCGCGAGCCGATCCGTCCTCGAACCGGCGTACGACGAAGGCCGCCACCGCGCCGAATCCGACGACGTCTCCGGGCGTGTCGTTCACGAGGATCGACACGAGCAGGGCGACGAGGATCGCGTCCGTCACCGGTCGCCTGGGGCGCCTTGTCGCGACGTATCCGACCACGACGAGCGAGGCGAGGACGGCGAACGCGGGGCCTACCGCCTCGAACGTCCGTCGCGCCGACAGCTCGAGGCGGTCGGCGACGTCGCCGAGCACGGCTCCTGGGCCGTCCCCGAGCGCGGTCGTCACGTGGCTCGACCCGCCGAGCGCTGCGTCGATCCCGACGAGAGCGATGCCGGCCAGGAGCGCACCGATCGCGAGCGCGATGGCGCGGCGAGCGTCCAGTGCGACGCCGCGCGTCCGCACGAGCAGCGTCGCGTACGCGGCCAGGAGGACGAGAAGCCCGCCGCCGTCCGCCCCGAAGCGGCTGCCGGCGACCGCTGCGAGCGCCAGGCCCGCGAGTGCCACCCCTGCGCGGCCGAGGAGCCAGGGCCCGAGCACGGCCGGGACGAGCAGCATCGTCTCGAGGAGGTTGGAGACGCCGTAGAAGCGGCCCGCCTGCGACGGGCCGAAGGGAGACAGTGCGATCGCTTCCGGGTCGAGGCCGAGGACGAGCAGGTAGGTCACGAGGACGGCGCCGCACGCGAGGCCGAGCGGGAGCACGAGCGCAGCGAGCGCGACGAGCGCCACGAGCCACCAGCCGGCGAGCCAGAGGTTCGCGGCGAGCGCGAGCAGGACGACCCGCGGCGCGAGACCGGGCAGGAGCACCGCCACGACGTATGCGATCCCGCCGGCGAGCACCGTGAGCGGCAGCCGAATCCGGTCGTTTCGCTCGATCCGCTTCTCGAGGCGCTCGAGTGTCTGCACGGGGTCGGCCACGGGGACGACCTCGAGCCTGCCGTGCGCGATGTCTGCGAGCGAGACGAGCCCGTCGATGCGAGTCGAATCGGAGGTGAGCACCCCGCGAGCGCCGGGCGTGACGGCGATCGGGTAGCGGTCGTTCTCGCTCCGTCCGGGCGGTGGCAGGACGACGAGCGTGTCGGGAGGAGGGCCTGCTCCCAGCTCGATCAGCGGGGTTCCTCGTGGGGCGCCGCCCAGCAGCGAGCTCTCGACCTTTCCCGTCAAGAGCGTGTTCAGGGCGCTCGCGCGGGTGACCGTCGGCCCTGCTCCCGGGACGGAGAGCCCGATCGCGCCGCTGTCTGCGTACCGCTCGAGGGGAAACGGCTCGACGACCCGCACGGCCGCGGCGGCCGTGGGCGCCGCCAGTGCCAGGGCGAGCACGAGCAGTGCGAGCGGTCGAGCCATGGATGGAGTCTCTCCGACGCGTGCGGGTGGCGTAGGGTTGGGGCGTGATCGTCGAGCGCTCGATGGACTCTCGGTGGCTCTCGAACGCGTTCGTCGTCGGCGACGAGCCTGGAGGCGTCGCGATCTTCGTCGACAGCGGCGCGCCGCTCGAGCCGTTGCTCGAGGCGGTCGAGCGCGAGCGGCTCCGGCCGACCCACATCCTCCGGACCCACGGCCACCCCGACCACGTCGAGCACGAGGACGACTTGTCGCATCGCTTCTCCATTCCCGTCGCGACTGGCGCGGTCGAGACGGGTGGGCTGCGCGTCGAGTCGATCCCGACGCCGGGGCATTCCGACGACGGGGTCGTGTTCGTCGTGAACGGCGAGCTGTGCTTCTCCGGCGACACCCTCTTCCGCGACGCCGTCGGCGGCGGGCCGGCGGACGTCGTGCGCGATTCCGTGATGGAGCGCCTGATGACGCTCGACCATGGGTTGCGCGTCCTCCCGGGACACACGGTCGACACGACGATCGGCCGTGAATGGGAGCGAAACCCGTTCGTCCGTCATTGGCGCGGGCTCGACCCCGAGGTCGGTACGCCGTGCCGTGTGGGCGGGGAGGCAGGCGTCGTGGTCGTCGAGTCGCCCGACTACGACGGCAAGGGCAAGTACCTCGTCCGGCTCGAGGGCGGCGAAGAGCGCATCGTCGGCGCCTCGCGCGTCGAGCTCGCGTAGGCCGTCCTCCAGGGCCGCTACGGTCCACGCCCCGTGCGTCTCGTCGTCGCCCGCTGCGAGGTCACCTACACCGGCCGCCTGAACGCCTACCTGCCGGAGGCCGTACGGCTGCTCATCTTCAAGGCCGACGGCTCCGTGTTGGTGCATGCGGACGCGGGCGGGTACCGACCGCTGAACTGGATGACCCCGCCGACCGTGATCGAGGACGGCGAGGAGCTGATCGTCGTCCGCAAGCGCGCGGGGCGGACGGAGGATCGGCTCGAGATCCGCATTCTCGAGCTCCTCGCCGAGGTCGAGCACGAGCTGGGCGAGGACGCGGGCCTCGAGAAGGACGGCGTCGAGCGACACCTCCAGGAGGCGCTGGCAGCAGTGCCCGAGGCGGCCGAGCCGGGGCTCCGGCTGATCCGGCGCGAGTGGCCGACCGACGTCGGCCCGGTCGACCTCATGTGTCGTGACGAGGACGACGGCTGGGTCGCGGTCGAGATCAAGCGGATCGGCACGATCGAGGCCGTCGAGCAGCTGTCCCGCTATCTCGAGGTGCTGCAGCGCGACCCGGCGCTCTCGGCCTGCCGAGGGATCCTCGCTGCCTCCGAGGTCAAGCTCCAGGCCCGAACGCTGTGCGAGGCGCGAGGGCTCGGCTGGGTCGAGGTCGATCTCGCCACGCTCCGCGGTGAGCGCGAGCCCGAGCTGACGCTCTTCGAGGCCTGACTCGCGACCTCCGTCAGCGCACCGCGAACGACGTCGCGTCGGGCTCGTGGAACCGGACGAGCCGCGCGCCCTCCTCGTGCAGGTCGTCGCGAGCGGAGCGGGGAAGACGCTCGAACGGCTCGAGCCTGAGTGTCGCCTTCTGCTCGGTGCGCTCGACGCGCCACGAGCCGGCCACCGCACCGTCCACGAGGAAGGTCGCCATCGACTGCGGCGCCTTCGTCGAGAAGACGACGCCTCGGAACCGCTCGGGGAGGACCTGCGTGCGGCGCACGTGCACGAGGAGCACCGCGTCCCAGTGGCCGAGGAAGCGCACCGGAGCGGGCGTATTCTCGGGCAGCAGCGGCGCCCGCGGGAGATCGAGGAGCTTCTTCCCATCCTCGTCGTGCAGCGTTCGCAGGCGCATCCGTTCGGCGACGGGGAGGAGGGACGCGCGCGCCACGCCGGCCCAGGTGGCCGCGTCCGCCAGGGTCGACGGCCCGAACGCGGCGACGTAGCGGCGGAGCAGATGCTCGAGGCCCTCGTCCTCGGTCACCTGCTCTCGCGAGAGCCAGTCATCCGCGCGCCGGAAGAGGTCGGCGCGCCGGCGCTCCCAGGTCCCCGAAGGTGGCACGCGGACGAGCGGGATCCACATGCCCGACCAGACGGTCGCGCTCTTCTCGGGCAGCAGCGCGTCGATCTCCTTCCGGTGCCACGTCCTTCCTGCGAGCGCAGCTTCGAGCTCGCGAGCCACGAAGTCGACGTTCTCGGCCGGCTCGTGCCGCCCCCACGTCCTGAGCCACCAGTCGCGGCGCGAGGGGCCGATGCCCGCGGCGAAGCGCCAGTAGTCGCGGGGCGAGACGAGGTGGATCGTCGAGCGCATCAGCGTCCCCTGGACTGCACGCCGCCGTTCGAGGGCCCGGGTGAGGTCGTTTCGCGAGAAGCCTCCGAGCATCGACCAGAGGCGAATGTACGGCGAAGGCGCGTACTGCGCCTGGAGCCCGGCGACGCGCTCGAGCGCCCGGCCGAGCGGCAGTCGCGCCCGGGCGAGGAGGAGCTGCCGTGCGAGGAGCGTCCGGTTGAGGCTCTTCGCCGAGAGCGTCACGGCCGCACCGCCGCCTTCAGGTAGTCGTGCGGCGGGTCGTCGAACAGCGCCGCGACCCCCTCGAGGCCGACCTCGTGGGTGATGAGCCGCTCGAACGGATAGGCGCCGCTCGCGAGGAAGGCGAGCGCGGCCCGAAAATGGCGCGGCGTATGGTGGAACGAGCCGGCGAGCCGCACCTCCTCGTAGTGGATCCGGTACGCGTCGAACTCGACGCGCTCACCGCGCGGCAGGCCTCCGAACGCGAGCACGGTGCCGCCCGGGCGAACGAGGGCGAGCGCGCGCTTCCACGCAGCGACGGCTCCGGCCGCCTCGATGACGACGTCGGCGCCCTCGGGCTCGGCGGCGACCGCACCAAAGAGAGGCGCCAGGGCGCGTCGCGTCTCGCGCGAGCCGACGCCCGTCGGGCGTCCGCCGGCGTCCGCGACGCAGGCGCAGAGCATCAGCCCGATCGGCCCGAGGCCGACGACCGCCACCGTGTCGCCGCGCCCGACGCCGGCGACCTCGATCCCGTGCAGGCAGCACGCGAGCGGCTCGGCCATCGCCGCGAGCTCGGGCGCGAGGCCGGGCGGGACGGGCAGCAGGTTCCGACGCGCGATGCGCTCCGGAACGAGAAGGAGCTCGGCGTAGCCGCCGTTCAGCAGAGGGAAGAGGTGCTCGCAGAGCGTCTCCTGCCCTCGCGCGCATGCCCGGCAGGCGCCGCACGGCGCCGAGTTCGCGACCACGACCCGTCGTCCTGTCGCCACGTCGACGCCGCAGACCTCGTGCCCGAAGGGGCTCGGAAGAGGGCCGAGCAGCACGGGATGTCCACGGCGATAGGCCTTGAGGTCGGTCCCGTCCGTGAGTGCGACCTCGACCTGGAGCAGAACCTCGCCCTCGCCCGGATTCGGGTCGGGAACGTCCTCGAGCCTGAGATCGCCCGGGCCGTGCAGGATCAGCGCCCTCATCCCGGAACCAGGCTGAACGGCGTGACGACCGGCTCGAGCCTCCCCGGGTAGCCCTCGGCCGCGTAACCGAGAACGATGCCGGCCACCGGGTGCGGTCGCAGCGGCCACGGGTCGAGAGCGACGTTGCCCTGGCCGTCGAGCTCGTACCCCAGGGCAATCGACTCCCCGTCACGGCCGGACACCACAACGACGCCGGACGCCGGCTGCTCGAGGCAGAAGTCGAACGCGACCCGGTCGCAGAGATCCGTGATCCGGTCGGCGTCGGCCGCGTCCTCCTCCGAGACGCCGGCATCCTCGCGCAGGGCGACGAGCGTCTCGTCCATCTCTGCCAGCGTCGCGCGTGTCCGGTCGTCGCCTCGGTGCGAGACGAGCCGGCGGACGTGCATCGCGACGACGAGGTCGACCACGGCATCGTCGCCGAGGGGCGTGAACCCCTGCCGCTGGATCTCGAGCCAACGATCCGCAGGCACCGCCCCGATCTCGTCGTCGTCGTGCTCGCCGTAGCCGCGATCGTGCAGTGCGACACCGGCGACGAAACTCTCGAGAGGCAGGGGAAGCGGTGCCACCCGATCGTCCCAGGCGATCGCGATCGCGGCGGCGAGCCTGGCGTGCTCGAGCTGGGGGAAGACGACAGGCCGGCGACGGGAGCGGAACACGTCAGAGAGTGAAGACGACCTTGAGGGCGTCGCGGCGCCGGTGGAGCTCGAGCCCCTCGGCGAAGCGCTCGAGCAGGAGCACGGTGGGCTCGGGCACGTCCAGGTCGTGGAGGAGCGCGACGGCCTCGGACATGTACGGCGGCGCGGCCGAGCGCGTGCCGACGATGGTCAGCTCACGGCGATAGACCTCGCCGGCGGGGATCACACCCGCTTCCGCGAAGACGACCACGGTGCCGCCGGGCTTGACGCACGCGAGCGCCGTCTCGACTCCGCCGCGACCTGCGAGGACGACCGCGTCGACCGGACCGTCGGGCCGACGACCCGCCCGTCGGGGATCGGTGTCGACGGCGAACACGTCGTGGCCGCGTCGCTCGAGCACCAGCCCGAACAGCCGTCCGATGAACCCGTTGCCCACGATCAGCACACGACCGGCCGGTACGCGGGCCGCACCTCGCAGGACGCAAGCGAGCGGCTCCACCATCGTGCCGCGCCAGTCGGGCCAGCCGGCCGGGACCTCGACCCATGCTTGAGCGCGGACGAGCTCCGCCAAGCCGCCCGGCCGGATGGTTGGCGCGGCGAAGCGCTCGCACGTCGACTCGTGCCCTGCGAGGCAACGCTCACACTCGCCGCACGAGGCGTGGTGGACGAGCGCGACCCGCCGGCCGTCGTCGAGCTCGGCAACGACCTCGTGGCCGAGGACGGCACCCGCGTGGGCGGCGTCGAGCTTCTCGACGTCGGAGCCGCACAGACCGCACGCGACCACTCGAAGCAGGTCGCCCGGCCCGTCGGGCTCCGGGACCTCCGCGACGGCAGGCTCTCCTTCCGGCCCGACGACGACGGCGCGCACGGGCGTATCGTAGGGTTGAGCATCGCCGACGACCGAAGGAGGAGACGTGGCCGTCAAACTGCATCGCTGCGGGGCGACATGGGCCAAGCTGTCGGGCCACCCGTGTTGGCGCGTCCAGAAGGCACTCGACGAGATGGGCGTCCAGTACGAGCTCGTCAAGGAGCCGCTCCTCCGCGGCAGGAGAACAGCGGTCATCGAGGGAACCGGTCAGAAGGCCCTGCCGGCGATCGAGCTCGAGGACGGCACGTGGTACCGCGAACAGTCGGCCGAGATGGCGCAGGCGATCCGGGCGGGGCGCTTCGGCGGGCCCTGAGCGGCGCTACACTTCCCCTCTCGCGGGGCTATAGCTCAGTTGGGAGAGCGCCTGGATCGCACCCAGGAGGTCGGCGGTTCGAGTCCGCCTAGCTCCATTCTCGCGAAACGGCCGCTCGTCGGTGACGATCACGACAATTCACAAGGTGCCTCGGCGCCTACGAGGAATGGCTCGACGAGGTCAGACGCGAATGGAACATGCCCGACCCGCGCGACGACTGAACGCCCTTCGCGCGGTCAGGTCAGGGCGTCGATGTCCGACGCGGCAGCCGTGAGCGCCTCGTCCACCGGGGCACGGCCGGCGAATGCGTCGAGCAGCGCCTCGACCCAGCGCGTCGCGACGGCGAGGTAGTTCGGCGCGGGCGTGACGACGATTTCCGCCTCTTGCTCGACGAGCGTTCGGGCGACGTCGTAGAAGGCACCCCACGACGACGTGTGGGCACGGAACCGCTCGTCGTCCCAGATGCTGCGGCGGGTCGGGTTCATGTTCCCCTCGTACGTCGAGCGGTGCAGGAACTCACGGCCCGTCGCCCACTCGACGAAGTGCCACGCGGCGTCGCGGTCTCTCGCGCGGGTGTTCAGCACGACCGACCAGGTCCAGAGGTTCGGTCTCCGCTCGCCCGTCGGCCCGACCGGCGGCAGCGCGTACGCGATCCTGCCTGCGAGCTGGGAGGTCGCCGGGTCCTCGAAGAAGGCGACGTAGTGGTCCGAGTCGACGATCAGGCCGTAGCGTCCGTTCCCGAAGTCGATCGCCAGCTCATACCAGCGCTGCTCGGGCCACGCCGTCGGGCCGGCGTCACGGAGCCCGGCGAGGAAGTCCTCGGTCGCTCGGACCGATTCGGGTGATGCGATCGCGCAGTGTCCGTCGACGAAGTCGCGGCCGCCGTACGACCAGAACTGCGTCGCGAACCCCGTGTACATCGTGTGCCAGGCGCCGGTGCCCCGCTGCGCGAAGCCGCGCACCGTGCCGCCCGTCCGCTGCACGACCTGGCGCGCCGCCGCGAAGTACTCCTCCCAGGTGCGGGGCGGCTCGACGCCGGCGCGCTCGAGCACATCGGGCACGTAGGCGAGGTTGTACGACTCGCAGTTGACCGGGATCTCGAGCAGGGGGCCGTTCCCCAGCGGGTCGCCGAATCGTCCGCTCCAGCGGTTGCAGCGCAGCAGCGGCTCGACGAAGTCTTCCGCCTCGTACGCGTCGCTCGCACGCTCGAGCAGGTCGTCGAGCGGCTGCACGAAGCCCGAGGCGAGATGCTCCCAGAGGAGCACCGGGCCCGACATGTACACGTCCGCCGCGTCGTCGCCGTCGAGCAGGTGCTCGATGCGGTTCGAGAAGTAGAGGTCGCTGGGGACGATGCGGACGTCCAGCTCGATGCCCGTCCGTTCGACGAACTCGGACGCGTGGCGCTCGACGCTCGCGACGTACGCGTCGGTGTCGGGGCCGAGGAAGCGGACGCTGGTCATCGGTCGGGTGGCGGTCGCTCTCGAGTCAGGGCTACTCGAGTCTGAAGATCTCCTCCAGCGCGGGAGCGCCACCGTCCGGGACGCGCTCCTCGAGCAGTTCCGCCATCGCGTCCTGCCATCTGCCCGAGACCTCCTGCTCGGCCATGAAGCGCGAGGCCGCCTCGAGGTCGTCGGACTCGAAGTAGCCGAACATCTGCGTTCCGTTGCGGAAGATCGTGTAGTTGCGGATTCCTGCGCGACGCAGCGCGTCGAGCATCTCCGGCCAGACCTCCTGGTGGGCCGCGACGTACTCGTCGACGCGGTCGGGCCGCACGCGGAGGACGAATGCGCTGCGCTCCGTCATGCCGTCTCCCGTTCCGTGACTCCGCCGCTCTCGTACGCACTCGTCACTGATGCGACGCCGCGCTCGGCGCTCCGGCTGGCGGCATGGTCGCCGGCGCGGAAGGCCGCGACGGGGTCCGCGGCGACGCCGGCCTGCGCGCGCAGCCGCGCGAGGATCGGCCGCACGTCGGTCTCGAACGCGGCGAGCAGGATCCGGTGGGCACCGAGAACGTCGCCGGCTGCCTGTGCCGCCGCGAGCTCGTCCTCGTCGACCAGCAGCGCCTTCGCGTACGCGGTCTGGATGTTCATGACCGACTGCACCATCGCGTCGATCTTCCCTTCGACGTTGTGCGACTGGTCGATCATGAACGCGACCGTCTCGGCTGCGTCGGCGCGTGCGATCTCGCGCATGATCCGGAACAGCTCGAACGGATCGATCGACCCCACGATCAGGTCGTCGTCGGCGTACTTGCGGTTGTTGAAGTGGAAGCCGCCGAGGAGCCCCTCCGACAGCAGGAGCGCGACGATCTGCTCGACGTTCGTCCCGAGCGGATGATGGCCGGTGTCGACGAGCACCTTGGCGCGCGACCCGAGGCGCCGGCAGACGAGCGACGCTGTCCCCCAGTCGGGGATGTCGGTGCTGTAGAAGCCGGGCTCGAAGAACTTGTACTCGACGAGAAGCGTCATCTCGTCGGGCAGTTCTGCGTAGAGGCGCGCGAGACCCTCGAGCAGCCGTCTGAACCTCGCGCCGAGATCGTCCTGGCCGGGGTAGTTCGTCCCGTCGGGGAGCCAGAGGCTGAGCGTCGTCGAGCCGACCGAGCGCGCGATGGCGACGCACTCGCGGCAGTGGTCGAGCGCCCGTGCGCGAACGCCCGGATCCGGGTTGCAGAGGCTGCCCAGCCGGTACTCGTCCGACCCGAACAGGTTCGGGTTGACGGCCCCGAGGGTGACGCCCTCCGACTCGGCGAACCGTCGCAGGGCGGCGTAGTCGTCGACGGCGTCCCAGGGGATGTGCAGCGCGACTGAGGGACAGCAGCCGGTGAGGCGATTGACGAGCGCCGCGTCGGCGATCCGCTCGTGCACCGTTCGTGCGGCACCCGGCCACGGATAGACGTGGAACCGGGTCCCGGAGTTGCCGTATCCCCACGAGGGGGTCTCGATCTGGAGCGCCGCGAGTCTCGTGAGCACCTCGTGTTCGTCCATGGCGCGAGTCTGCCTGATCCTTCGACGGATTACGAGTGCGCTTTCGATATCTCGCGTTTCGAAACCCGAGCAGAGGTATTGACTTGCACGGACGCGCGTCGTAGTGTCGCGCCATCGACGGCGCAGTCGACCTGAGGAACCTCTCGCAGCCTGAGCGGATGCAGCATGTGCTGCGCCTGCTCGAGACGCGTGATTACGTTCAGGTTACGGAACTTTCGCAGGCGTTTGCTGTTTCCGAGGTGACCGTCCGCGGCGATCTCGGGCAGCTGGCGCGGCAGGGGCTCGTGGCGCGGATCCGGGGCGGCGCCCGGGCGCTCCAGCACGGCCAGTCGGAGGTCGGCTTCGACCTGCGGATGCGCCTCGAGGTCGAGGCCAAGCGCGCGATCGCGCGGGCCGCGGCCGACATGGTGAACGAGGGCGAGGCCGTGGCCCTCGACGCAAGCACCACCGCCTACTACCTCGCGCTCGAGCTGTGCTCCAAGAAGGAGCTCGTCGTCGTCACCAACGGCCTCCTCGTCGCGACGGCGCTCGCGGACGCCCCGGGGATCACGGTGCTCCTCACCGGGGGCGTCCTGCGGCTGTCGGCCATGTCGCTCGTCGGTGACCTCGGCACCGACGTGCTGCGCACGACGCGCATCAACAAGGGCTTTCTCGGAGCGCGCGGGCTCAGCCTGTCGCGCGGCCTCATGGACCTGAACCCCGACGAGGTGCGGATCAAGCAGGAGATGGCCGAGGCCTGCGATCGGGTGTACGGGATCTTCGACGGGACGAAATGGCACCGCAGCGCCCTGCTCGGATTCGTCGGCGTCGAGAAGCTGACCGGGATCGTCACGGATTCGAGCGCACCGGCCTCCGAGGTCGATGCGTGGCGCGCCGCGGGCGTCGAGGTGATCACGGTCGACCCGCGCCCCGGCGGGGCGCCCCCCGTGCGCCCACGCGACCTGCGCCGGACGACGCCGACGGACGAGGCCGCGGCATGAGCAAGGTCGCCGGCCCCGGCACGGGGATCGCCCCGCCGGCGAACCTCTGGGACGCCGCGGCGGCGCGCGAGCTCCGCGACCTCGACGCCCTCGTGTACCGCTCGAACCTGCTCGGCGCCGACCGCTCCGTCGCCAACCAGGGCGGCGGCAACACCTCTGCAAAGGGTCTCGTGGTCGACCACACGGGTCGGCAGCAGCGCGTGCTGTGGGTCAAGGGCTCGGGCACAGATCTCGCGACGATCACCCCCGCCGGATTCGCCGCACTGCGCCTCGACGAGCTCGAGCCACTGCGGTCGCGCGAGGCGATGGACGACGCCTCGATGGTCGACTACCTCCGGCGCTGCGCCCTGGCACCCGATCAGCCGCGACCGTCGATCGAGACGCTGCTGCACGCCTTCGTCGGCGCGGCCCACGTCGACCACACGCATCCCGACGCGGTGATCGCGCTGACGTCGACTCCGAGCGGACGCGCGCTCGCCGACGAGGCATTCGGCAAGGAAGCGGTCTGGCTCGACTACCAGCGGCCGGGCTTCGACATGTCGAGGCGGATCGCGACGCTGCTCGACGAGCATCCGACGGCGCGCGCGGTGCTGCTGGAACGCCACGGCCTCGTGACATGGGGCTCGACGGCCGAGGAGGCCTACGCGAGCACCATCGAGTTCGTCACGAGAGCTGCCGAGGCGGTGGACACCGCCGGAGCCGGCCGGTTCGGCCTCGGCGGCAGGGCGAGCCCGGAGCTCGGGGAGCGCGAGTGCCTCGCCCTCCTGGCGCAGACGCTTCCAGAGCTCCGTGGCTCGCTGCTCGCCGATGTCGACGGCGTGATCCTCGAGATCGACCGCAGCCCCGCCGCCGTCGCGTTCGCCTCGTCGGCACGCGCGGCCGAGGTCAGCCAGGTCGGCGCACCGTGCCCCGACCATCTCATCAACACGAAGCACAAGCCGCTCGCCGTGGCCTTCGACCCCGTCACCGAGGGCGCCGGGGAGCTCGGGGCCGCGCTCCGGCGAGGCGTCGAGGAGTACGGCGCCTGGTACCGCGACTACTACGCGCGAAACCTCGACGACGAGACCCGGCAGTTCCCGATCGATCCGGCCGGCCCGCGGGTCACGCTGATCCCCGGCGTCGGCATCGTCACGAGCGGACTCGACGCCGGCAAGGCGAGGACCACGCGCGACCTCTACCACCGCGCGATCGTCGTGGAGGATGCCGCCGACGCGCTCGGCGGCTTCCGCTCGCTCAGCGAGCAGGAGGCGTTCGCGATCGAGTACTGGCCACTCGAGCGCTACAAGCTCGCGCAGGCACCGCCGCCGAGGCAGCTCTCCGGCCGCATCGCGGTCGTCACGGGCGGCGCGAGCGGCATCGGGCGTGCGACCGCTCGCCTCCTCGGCTCGCGCGGCGCGCATGTCGTCGTCGCCGATCTCAACGGCGACGGGGCCGGCGAGGTCGCGGAGGAACTCGTGGCTGCCAACGGCGCTCGGCGCGCGATCGCCGTCGAGGCCGACGTGACCAGCGAGGACGCCGTGCAGGAGATGATCCGGCGGACCGTGCTCGAGTACGGCGGCGTCGACGTCCTCGTCGCCTCGGCGGGCCTCGCGACGAGCGCCTCGATCACGGAGACGACGCTCGACGACTGGGAGCTGAGCTACGCCGTGCTCGCACGCGGCTACTTCCTGGCCGCACGCGAGACGTTCCGCGTCCTCGTCGCCCAGGGACGCGGAGGGTCGATCGTCTTCGTCGGCTCCAAGAACGCGCTCGTCGCGGGCTCGAATGCCGCGGCGTACTCCTCGGCGAAGGCGGCCGCCCTGCATCTCGGGCGCTGCCTGGCGGAGGAAGGCGGCCCGCACGGCATCCGCGTCAACACCGTCAACCCCGACGCCGTCATCCAGGGCTCGAGCATCTGGTCGTCCGACTGGAAGGCGGAGCGTGCGAGCACGTACGGCGTCAGCGAGGACGAGCTGCAGACCTATTACAAGGGCCGCACGAAGCTCGGCGTGGCGGTGCTGCCGGAGGACGTCGCCGAGGCGATCGCGTTCTTCGTCGGCCCTCGCTCGAACAAATCGACCGGAAATGTCGTCAACGTCGACGGCGGCGTCACCGCCGCGTATCCGCGGTAGTGCGACAGGAGGCGCACACCGTCGCCCGTTCCGTGTCCAAGACTTCCACGCGAAAGGATCGATCCATGCAGAAGCACAGGTGGGCGGTCTTCGCCGCGGCGTTCCTCGTCGCCGGCGTCGCCGTCGCGGCCGCGTTCGCCGGCCCGAACCGCTCGACGGCGGGGAAGACGTTCTACTTCATCCCGAAGGACACGCTCAACCCGTACGAGGTCATCGCAGACCGCGGCGGCAAGATCGCCCTCACGCAACTCGGGGACACGCAGGTCGTCCAGTCGGGCACCGAGGACACGGCGGCCGCGCAGCAGCCGGCCGTCCAGGCTGCCATCCAGGCCCGCGCGGCCGGCATCGTGATCGCGGGCAACGACCCCGACGCGCTCTGCCCGGCCCTCAAGCAGGCCCAGGCGGCAGGCACGCACGTGATCGCGTTCGACTCGGACGTGAGCTGCCGTGAGCTGTTCATCAACCAGGCCGACACCGAGACGATCGGCCGCAGCCAGGTCAAGCTGCTCGCGAAGCTGATGGGCTACAAGGGCGAGTTCGCGATCCTGTCGGCGGCCTCCACGGCGACGAACCAGAACGCCTGGATCAAGTACATGAAGCTCGAGCTGAAGAAGCCCGCCTACAAGAACATGAAGCTGGTCAAGATCTACTACGGCAACGACAATCCGGCGCAGTCGAGGCAGGCGACCGTCGCGATGCTGCAGGCCTATCCGAACCTCAAGGGCATCGAGTCGCCCACCACGGTCGGCATCTCCTCGGCCGCCCAGTACCTCTCCACCTCGAAGAAGTACAAGAAGAAGATCGTCCTGACGGGCCTCGGCCTGCCCAGCCAGATGAAGAAGTACGTCCACGACGGGACCGTCAAGCAGTTCGCCCTCTGGAACCCGGAGGACCTCGGCTACCTCGCCGGGTACGCGATCTCCGCGCTCTCGGACGGCACGATCAAGGGCAAGGTCGGCGAGACGTTCAAGGCCGGCAAGCTCGGCACCTACAAGATCGTCCTCGGCCCCGACAAGCGTCCGCAGGTGATCCTCGGACCGCCGTACGTGTTCGACATCAAGAACGTCGACAAGTTCAAGTTCTAGGCCCGTTCGGGGGCGCCGCGGCCGCGCGGCGCCCCCGGATGAACACTCCGATCGTGACCACGCCAGAATCAGCGCCCCTCATCACGCTCGAGCACGCGCAGAAGAGCTTCGGCGCGGTGCACGCGCTCGAGGACGGCGAGATCGAGCTCTTCGCCGGCGAGGTGCACGGGCTCGTCGGTGAGAACGGCGCGGGCAAGTCGACGCTCGTCAAGATCCTCGCGGGCGTGCACCGGCCGGACGCCGGCCGGCTCCTCATGAACGGCGAGGACGCGATCTTCGACAACGCGAAGCAGTCGCAGGCGGCGGGGATCGCGATCATCTTCCAGGAGCCGACGCTCTTCCCCGACCTGACGGTCGCCGAGAACATCTTCGTCGGCGCGCAGCCGCTCAAGCGGTTCCGCCGTATCGACGGCCGGCGCATGCGACGTGAGGCGGCCGCTCTGTTCGAACAGCTCGGGGTCAGGCTCGACCCCGATCGGCTTGCCCGCGGGCTCTCCATCGCGGACCAGCAGCTCGTCGAGATCGCCAAGGCGTTGACGACGAACGCCCGGGTGATCGTGATGGACGAGCCGACGGCCGCGCTGACGACCAACGAGGTCGACCGGCTGTTCCGAATAGTCGAGACGCTGCGCGCGGGGGGCAATGCAGTGCTGTTCGTCTCGCACCGGCTCGAGGAGATCTTCGGCATCTGCCAGCGCGTCACCGTCATGCGCGACGGCCGTCACGTCTGGACGAAGCCGATCGGCGAGCTGACCGTCCAGTCGGTGATCCGCGCGATGGTCGGCCGCGACATGGACGCGCTCTTCCCCAAGATCGACAGCCAGCCCGGACCCGTCGTGCTGAAGGTCGACCGGCTGACCCGCGAGGGCGACTTCACCGACGTCTCCTTCGTCGTGCGGAGCGGTGAGATCGTCGCGCTCGCCGGCCTCGTCGGCGCGGGGCGGAGCGAGGTGGCGCGCGCGATCTTCGGCATCGACCGGTGGGACGCCGGCTCGGTCGAGATCGACGGAAGGCCGCTGCCGCCGGCATCGCCGACCGCGGCGATGGCGGCCGGGATCGCGCTCGTCCCCGAAGACCGGCGGCAGCAGGGCCTCGTGATGGACTTCTCGATCGAGCGCAACATCGCCCTTGCGTCGCTCGACACCGTTCGCCGTGGAGGCCTGATCCTCCGCGGCTCGGAGCGCAGCTTCGCCCGTGACTGGGCGCTCCGCCTCCGGCTGAAGTACGGCAGGCTCACGAACCCGGTGTGGACGCTCTCGGGCGGCAACCAGCAGAAGACGGTGCTCGCGAAATGGCTGGGCCGCAAGCCGACGCTCCTGATCGTGGACGAGCCGACGCGCGGCATCGACGTCGGCACCAAGGCCGAGGTCCATCGCCTGCTCTCCGAGCTCGCCGCACAGGGCGTGGCGATCCTCATGATCTCGTCCGAGCTGCCCGAGGTGCTCGGCATGGCCGACCGCATCGTCGTCCTGTTCGAGGGGCGCGTCATGCGCGAGTTCGCGCGCGCCGACGCCGACGAGGACGCGATCATGCACGCCGCGACGGGACTGGTCGACGAGGCCGCGTGACGTCGGTCGCCGAAGAGCAGGGCGTTCTCGAGCGGCGCTCGAGCTCGCACGCCGTCGCCGAGTTCCTCGCGCGCTTCCGCGAGCTCGGGATCGTGCTCGCGCTCGTGATCGTCGTCGGGTCGGCGACGATCGACAACCACCTCTTCCTCAGCGCCGCGAACGTCCAGCAGATCCTCGCGGGCTCGGCGATCATCGCCCTGCTCGCGATCGGCGAGACCGTCGTCATCATCACCCGGAACGTCGATCTCTCGATCGGCTCGATCCTCGGGCTCTCCGCCTACGCGACCGGGGTGCTCTACGTCCACCACCCGGGCATCGCGCTCCCGGTCGTCTTCCTCGTCGCGCTCGCGATCGGCACTGCCTGCGGCGTCGTGAACGGCCTGATCGTGACCGTCGCCCGCGTCCCCAGCCTCGTGGTCACGCTCGGGACGCTGTACATCATCCGCGGCATCGACGGCGCGTGGGCGGGCGGCAACCAGGTCAACGCCTCGATGCTCCCCGACAGCTTCAACAAGATCGGCTACGAGACCGTGCTGGGGATCCCGTACCTCGGCTGGGTCGCGATCATCGCCGTCGTCGCCGCCACCTACGCGATGCGCAGCTTCCGCACGGCCCGCGACTTCTACGCGATCGGGTCGGACCCCGACGCGGCGCGCCTCGCCGGGATCCCGGTCGGCTCGCGCGTCTTTCTCGCCTTCGTGCTGAGCGGCGCGATCGCCGGCGTCACGGGCGCGCTGTGGCTCTCGCTGTACGCGTCGGTCGACGCGATCGCCGGCGTCGGCTACGAGTTCCAGGTGATCGCGGCCGTCGTCGTCGGCGGCGTGGCGATCTTCGGTGGCAGTGGCACCGTGCTCGGGGCGGCGCTCGGGGCGCTCCTGCTCTACACGATCAACAGCGCGCTGGTCGTCGTCAACGTCTCCTCGTTCTGGAGCCTGGCGCTCTCCGGGGGGCTGCTCCTCGCGGCGATCGCCTTCGACCGGCTGATCGCGCTGCGCGTCGCGCCCGCGATGCGCACGCGACGGAGGGCCCGTGCCTGACGTCGAGAGCATCGAGACCGGCTCGGAGACCTCCCCCGGTTGGCGGCGGCTCCTCCGCGGCCTGGTCCGCTGGGAGACGCTGCTCGTCGTCCTCCTGCTCGCCTCGATCGCCTACGGGGCGAGTGTCTCGCCGCACTTCCTCGACTCGATCACGCTGTTCTTCATCGGCTTGAACGTGGGCGAGATCGCGATCATCGCGCTGCCGCTCACGCTGATCATCATCACGGGCGAGATCGACCTTTCCGTCGCCTCGATGCTGGGGCTGACGGGACTGTTCATGGCCGAGCTGTTCGACCACGGCTGGCCGATCTGGCCGGCCATCATCGCCGCCGTCCTCCTGGGCGGGGTCCTCGGCGCGTTCAACGGCTTCCTCATCACTCGGCTCGGGCTGCCGTCGCTCGCCGTGACGATCGGCACGCTGACGCTCTATCGCGGCGTCGCGCAGGGGATCCTCCCCACCGACACGATCAGCGGCTTCCCGCAGGGTCTCGCGAACATCGGCGTCGTCCCGATCCCCCACACGCACATCTCGTACTCCGTCCTGATCTTCCTGGTGCTCGCGGTCGTCTTCGGGATCGTCCTCCACGCGACCCCGCTCGGACGTGCGATCTTCGCGATCGGCGCGAACCAGGAAGCGGCGTTCTACTCGGGCATCCGCGTGAAGCGGATCAAGTTCTGGCTGTTCGTGCTCTCGGGGATGGTGTGCGGTCTCGCAGGCGTCCTCTGGACGCTCCGCTTCGCCTCGGCGCGCTACGACTCCGGCATCGGGCTCGAGCTCTTCGTGGTGACGGTCGTCCTCCTCGGCGGGGTCTCGATCTTCGGCGGCCGCGGCACGATTCTCGGCGTTGTTCTCGCGGTCGCCGTCCTCGGCACGCTCCAGACCGCGATGACAGCCGACCTGATTCCGGCGCAGGACCAGAACATCGTCGTCGGCGGGCTGCTCCTCGCCAGCGTGGTCGTCCCGAACCTGGGGGAGATCTACCGGCGCGCCGGCGGTCGCCTCCGCACGGTCGCGGCGCGACGGCAGGCGGCAACCGCCGCGCAGGAGGAGCCGACGTGAGCCGCGGCGCCGCTCCCCGCGTCGCGGTCTTCGGGATCGGGCTCGCGGCGTACTGGCCACAGTTCGACGGGCTGCGCGAGCGGCTCGCGGGGTATCAGGCCGGCATCGAGCGTCGGATCGAGGAGCTCGGCGCCGACGTCGTCACGGCAGGGCTCGTCGACACCCCGCAGGCCGCGCGGGTCGCCGGGGAGACCCTCGCCTCCGCGAGGCCCGAGCTCCTGCTCGTCTATACGGCGACGTACGCGACCTCGTCGCAGGTTCTCCCCGTCGTCCAGGCTGTCGACGCTCCCGTGGTCGTCCTCAATCTGCAACCGACGCGCACGCTCGACTACGAGGCGATGACCACCGCCGAGTGGCTCGCGAACTGCTCCGCCTGCTGCGTCCCGGAGATCGCCGGCGCGCTGACGCGGGCCGGGATCCGCTACCGCACGCTGACGGGGACGCTGCTCGACGGCGACCCGGCCTGGGACGCTCTCGCCGAGTGGCTCGATGCCGCGCGCGCCGTGCACGACCTTCGCGGGGCGCGCATCGGCTTCCTCGGCCACACGTACCCCGGGATGCTCGACATGTACTCCGACTTCACGCAGGTGCATGCGCAGACCGGCGCGCACGTCGAGGTGCTCGAGATCGACGACCTCGTCTCCCGCGTCGAGTCGGCCGACGCCGCAGCCGTCGAGCGCAAGCGCGACGAGATCCGCGAGGTCTTCGACCTGGCAGAAGCAGGATCCGACCCGATCGCCGCGGAGATCACCCCCGAGGTCTTCGACTGGTCGGCCCGTGTCGCGGTCGGGCTCGACCGGCTCGTCGCCGACTTCGAGCTCGACGGGCTCACGTACTACTACCGCGGCGTCGGTGACAACAGCGCCGAGCGCGTGAGCGCGGGGCTGATCGTCGGCAACTCGCTGCTGACGGCGCGAGGCGTCCCCGCCGCGGGCGAGGGCGACCTCAAGACCGACATCGCGATGCTGCTGCTCGACCGGCTCGGCGCGGGCGGCTCCTACACCGAGTTCTACGCCCTCGATTTCGACGAGGGGTTCGTCCTGATGGGCCACGACGGCCCAGCTCATCTCGCGATCGCCGACGGACGACCGGTTGCCCGGGCGCTCGCGCTGTACCACGGGAAGGCGGGGGCCGGGCTCTCCATCGAGACGAACGTCCGTCTCGGGCCGGTCACGATCCTCGGGCTCACTCAGACCGCGGAGGGTCGGTTGAAGCTCCTCGCGGCGGAGGGCGAGTCCATCGCCGGGCCGACCTTCCGCATCGGCAACACGAACTCGCGCATCCGGTTCGCGAGGGATCCCGCCACGTTCTTCGACGACTGGTGCGCGCACGGTCCGACGCACCACGTCGCGCTCGGGATCGGCCATCAGGTCGGACGCCTGAGGAAGGTCGCCGACCTGCTCGGTCTCGAGCTGACCGTCGTCGCATGAGCAGCCCGACCGACTAGTGGCGCCGACACGCGTCGCCGCGGTCGACATGGGCGCGACCTCCGTCCGCGTCGCGGTCGTCGACCTCGACGCCGACCGGCCGGAGGTGGTCATCGCGCACAGGTGGCCGCACGCGCCGGAGCTGCGACCCGACGGCTCGCTCCGATGGCGCTGGAACGAGCTGATCGACAACGTTCGCCTCGGGCTCGACCGCGCGCGCGAGCTCGGGCCGCTGGCCTCGATCGGGATCGACGGCTGGGCCGTCGACTACGGCCTCCTCGGCCCCGACGGGCGGCTGCTGTCGGATCCGCACAGCTATCGAAGCCCGCGGACGCACGAGTGGCGCGCGGTCGCGCGGTCGCTCGGCGAAGCCGAGCTCTACCGGCGGACCGGTATCCAGCTCATCCCGATCAACACCATCTTCCAGCTCGCCGCGCACGACCGCGACGAACTCGCCGAGGCCCACCGGCTCGTCATGCTCCCCGAGCTCGTCGCCTACGAGCTCACGGGCCAGTGGACGGGCGAGCGCTCCAACGCAGGCACCACGGGGCTCCTGGACGTCGCAACCGGCGACTGGGCCGGCGACCTCGTCGCCGCGATCGGCGTCGACCCGGGGATCCTGCCGCAACCCGAGAGCGCGGGACGCAAACTCGGCGAGCACGACGGCACGCCGGTGCATCTCGTGGCGGCGCATGACACCGCGTGCGCGTTCGCGGCGAGCCCCCTGGACACGGAGGGGCGCGCCGTCGTCTCGGCGGGAACGTGGTTCGTCGTCGGCGTGGAGCGCGACACGCCGGACACGTCCGAGGCGTCGCGTCTGGGGAACTTCTCGAACGAGGTCGGGGCCTTCGGCGGCTTCCGCTATCTCAAGAACGTCACGGGGCTCTGGCTCCTCGAGCAGTGCGCCGCCCTCTGGGGCGAGGCCGCGCGGACGCTCCTCGAGCTCGCGGCCGATGTGCTAGACGCTCCGACGTTCGATGTGCGCGACGAGCGCTTCCTCGCCCCGGCCCGCATGGACGAGGAGATCCGCGCGGTCACGGGCATGGATGCTCGCACCCCGCATGCCGTCGTCGCCCGGTCGATCGTCGAGTCGGTGGCCGCCGCCGTCGCGGGGGTTGTCGAGGAGCTCCGCCTGCAGCAGCGGGTCGACGAGCTCGCGGTGGTCGGTGGGGGCGCAGCGTCGCAGCTCGTGCGCGAGCGGCTCGCCGCGCACGCGGGTATGCCGGTGGTCGCGGGGCCGACCGAGGCGACCGCGCTCGGAAACGCGCTCGTGCAGGGCGTCGCACTGGGTCGGTTCGACGATCTCTCAGAGGGCCGCCGGTGGGCGCGCGGCGCGCCGAACCTTGTCGAGTAGAAACGGGCTGCGTGGACGAGCGGCGGCTCGTGCAATACCTGCGTGACGACGTCTCGCGTTCGCTCCGCGGCGGCTCTGCGATCCCGGGGAGCGACGTCGCCGCGCGACGCGCGTGTCCAACGCGCATCGCCGGACGACCTCGCGCGTCGTCATCGCGCGCTCTTCCGATCGAGGTACTGGAGGAGTTCGTGTGCGGCGAGCTCGATCTCCTTGTGCCGCCACTCGGCCGCACGGTAATGGCAGGCGATCAGCCCCATTCGGTGAAGACGGCGGAAGTCGCCGTACACGAACGCATGGCGGGCTTTCGTCTCCTCCGCGGCACCCTCGGTGACGCCGAGGTGCCAGGCCGCGTACTCCTCCCAGGAGTGCGTCTTCAGGAATGCATTCTGCTCGCGCGCCCGCGGCTGAACGTCCTGCCACCGCGAGCGGAGCGCATACTGACGCGCGTCGATCAGCCGCTTCGCGTGCCTTACCGCATCCCTGTTCACCGTGTAGGTCGGCACGCCCGCATTGTCGCCGACCGGCATAGCGCTCGCGCGCGTGTTCACGTACGACAGCGCGGGTGAGGGCCCGGGCGCACATCTGCTACGAAGTCGCCCATGATCGTCGCGCTCCACGTGGCCACGGGCGCCGCCGCCGGCGCTGCGAGTGGATCACGCATCGCGGCGCTCCTCTTGGGGCCGGTGCTCCACCTCGCCGGCGACCGCGTTCCCCACGAGGACTTCCGCTCGCGCCGCCTCGAGATCGGTAGCGGCGTCGCGGGAGTGCTCCTCCTCGCTGCGCGGCGAGGCCCACTCGACCCGGCAACGCTCGGCGGGGCCGCGAGTTCCGCCCCCGACCTCGAGCACGTCCTCCCGTTCCTGCGTCCCGGGGGAAGGAAGGTCTTTCACGACCGTGTCGGCTGGCACCGCGCGGGGCGTTTCCCCGCATACCTGCAACTCCTAATCGCGCTCGCGATTCTCGGCGCACTCATCGCTCCTCGACGCACCAGCCGGCGGTCTCGTGCAACTCCGCGCCGTCCTGCTGGCCGAACACGCGGGCGCCGCTGCAACGGACTTTCGGGGTAGCCACTCGGTCACGGCCGGCTTCACGGCCTTTCCGGGCACGACGACGTCGGCGAGAACCGGGTCATCGAGGGTGCCTCCGGCCGCGACATCAGCATCCTCGCTCTCGAGATCCCACAGGCGGGAGACGATCGTCCGTGCCCTGGACGACCCGCCGACCGGCCTCGAGGAGCCTCGCACCGTGTTGCTGCAGGAGCACATCGCTCGGAAGCGAGAGGGGCTCGTCTAGCGTGATGAAGTCCCCTAGACCAGCGCGCTAACCAGGCTGCGCCTCGCTGGCATCCCTCCTGCTCTTCCCCGGAGTTCGGCTC
>NZ_DATMBZ010000167.1:0-31507 GCF_035558935.1 Gaiella sp.
GCCCGCTCGTTCCAGATGTCGGCCTCGAGCCGGTCGATCTCCTCGATCAGCATCAGGATCGCCCTGCCGGCCGCCCGAAGCTCGTCCCGGTCGCTGGTCGAGAGCCCCGCCCCCCAGCTTCGGAGCATCTCGATCCGCTCCTCGTCGAGCCGCTCGACCACCGTGGGAGCCTATAACCGAATCGGCCCGGAATGGACCCGACGAAGGGTCTGGACCACCTCCCGCTAGGTCGGGACCCGACGCAATCCGTGCCGGCTACGGAGGCGTTGCCGTAGTTTCGGGCATTCGTCGCCCCGCCGGGTTCGGCATGCTCGTCGGGATGGCAGACACCGCTATGTCCGCCTCGGCTCCGGCGGCAGCTGCCCCGACCGGGCTGACGGCGGGCGAGGCGGCTCGCCGCCTCGCCGCGCGCGGGCCGGTCGAGCAGGACCGGTCGAGCCGCTCGTACGCGAGCATCGTCCGCGCCAACGTCTTCACCGTCTTCAACCTGATCCTCGCGGTCTTCGGCGGGCTGATGCTCGCGTTCGGCTCGTGGCAGGACGCCCTCTTCCTCGGCGTGCTCGTCTCGAACGCGACCATCGGGATCGTCCAGGAGGTACGGGCGAAGCGGGCGCTCGACCGCCTCTCGGCCCTGGTCGTCCCGACCGCGACGGTCCTCCGCGACGGCGAGCCGAGCCGTCTCCCCCGAGAGAACGTCGTCGCAGGCGATGTGGTGCTGCTCCAGCCCGGCGACCAGCTCGTCGCGGACGGCACGCTCGAGGCGAGCGAGGGGCTCCTGCTCGACGAGTCGATCCTGAGCGGCGAGTCCGAGGCCGTGGGGCATACGCCCGGAGACGAGCTGCGGTCGGGATCGTTCGTGGCGGAGGGAACCGGGCGCTACACCGTCACGGCCGTCGGCGAGGAGAGCTATGCGGCCCGGGTGACCGGCGAGGCGCGCACGTTCCGGCATCCGCGCTCGCCCCTCGAGCGCTCGATGAACCGGCTGCTGTACATCCTCGTCGCGGCGATGATCCCGCTCGGAACGCTCCTCGGCTACGCGCTCTGGGAGCGCGAGGAGCCCATCTCCGACGCGGTGACCACCGCGGTCGCCGCCGTCGTCACGCTCGTGCCCGAGGGGTTGATCCTGCTCGTCAGTCTCACGTTCGCCCTCGCAGCCGTGCGGATGGCCCGGCGCGGCGCGCTGACGCAGCAGCTGAACGCGCTCGAGTCGCTCGCATCGGTCGACGTCATCTGCCTCGACAAGACGGGAACGCTGACGGAGGCCGAGCTGCGCGTGACGGAGGTCGTGCCCGCGGCGGGGAGCGAGGCTCTCGAACACGCGCTCGGGGAGTTCGCCGCGAGCGCCGGGGTGAGGAACACCACCCTTCGCGCGGTCGCCGACCGGTTCCCGGGCGATGGGCGCACGCTGGAGCAGGAGGTGCCGTTCTCGTCACGGCGCCGCTGGAGCGGGGCGCGGATCGAGGGCGTCTCGTACGTGCTCGGCGCGCCGGAGCTGTTCCCCCTGGGAGACCTCGGGCCGCGGGCGGACGAGGAGGCTCGAGCGGGGCGCCGCGTGCTGGCCTTCGCGCGCACCCGCACGTCGTTCGCGGACGGCGAGGGCGAGGGCGAGGGGAGGTTGCCCGACGGGCTCGAGCTGCTCGGCCTCCTCGTCCTGGCCGAGCGGTTGCGACCCCACGCGCGCGAGACGATCGAGTTCTTCCTGTCTCAGGAGGTCCGCCCGATCGTGCTCTCCGGCGACCGGCCCGAGACGGTCGCGGCCATCGCGCGCGACGTCGGCATCCCCGTCGAAGGAGGGCCGGTCGACGGGCGCGAGCTGCCGGCCGACGAGGCGGCGCTCCAACGCCTGCTCCGCGAGCGCAGCGTGATCGGGCGGATCGCGCCGGAGGACAAGCGCCGCGTGGTCGAGGCGCTCCGGGACGACGGCCGCTACGTGGCGATGATCGGCGACGGCGTCAACGACGTTCCCGGCCTCAAGGCGGCGCGCCTGGCGATCGCACAGGGCAGCGGTGTCCAGATGGCCCGCAGCGTGGCCGACCTCGTGCTCGTCCGGAGCGACTTCGAGGTCGTGCCCGCCCTCGTCGGGGAAGGCCGCCGGATCCTGCGGAACCTGCAGCGCGTCACGAAGCTCTTCGTCGCGAAGGCGGGCTTCGCTGCGTTCCTGATCCTGTCGATCGGCATCACGCCGATCGCCTACCCGCTGCTCCCCCGCCACCTGACGCTGGGTGCGTCGCTCGCGGTCGGGATTCCCAGCTTCTTCCTCGCGCTGGCGCCGAGCGCGGGGGCTTTCACCCTCAAGGGCTTCCTCCGCGGTGTGTTCCAGTTCGCCGTGCCGGCGGGGGCGGGGCTCGGCCTCGGCGTGCTCTCGAGCTACCTCGCGGCTCTGGAGGTGTTCAACCTCGATCTCGTCGAGGCGCGCACCGTGGCGACGACGGTGATGGTCGTCGTCGGTTGGTACCTGATCGTCGCGCTCGAGGGCTCGGGACGGCTTCGCGGCGCGGCGGTCGTCACGATGTGCCTCGCACTGGCGGCCGTCTACGTCGCCGTGCTGCTCGTGCCGTTCGCGAGGGACTTCTTCGCGCTGGCCGCGCCGAGCCTGCCGATCGTCCTCATCGCCGCGGGCGGCTGCATCGTCGCGATCGGCGGTCTCGTCGCGACCTCGGACGCCTTCATCCCCGGTCGTGGAGCGGCCGCGGACGGGAGCTAAGCCGGCAGCGCAGGACGGACCACCAGGACCGAGCACGGCGCCTCGTGCGCGACCCGCTCCGAGACGCTGCCGAGCGAGCCGGCGCCGTGCGTGCCGCGGCTGCCGACGACGAGCAGGTCGGCGCCCCGAGCCGCCTCGATCAGCCCGTGCGCCGGCCGTCTTCCCTCGACCTCGAGGCTCGTGAGGGTCGAGCCGAAGCGCGCCGCGAGCGCCTCGCCGGTGGCGAGCGCCGCCGCGGCCTCGGTGGAGCCGTCGACGCCGACGACGATCGTCCGCGGTTCCCAGTCACCGTCACCCTGCCGCGCGACGAGGACCGAGCAGCGGGCGCGGTGGAGCATCCGGGTTGCGACGCTGCCGAGGGCAATGCCTGCGATCCGGCCGCGGCCGTGCGTGCCGACGACCAAGAGGCCCGCCCGCTCGGCGGCGACGGTCTCGGCGAGAACGCTTGCAGGCGGGCCTGCTGCCTGGACGCTCGCCACGTCGGTCGCGTGCCGGACGGCCGCTCTCGCGGCCGCGAGGGCCTCCACCGTCTCGCGGTCGAGCTCGTCGGCCCGTTCGAGCGCCCGCCGGGCCGCGTGGATCGCGGTGGGGGCGATCTGGAAGTGGATCGTGTCGCTGAGGTCGACGGCCGAGACCAGCACGAGACGCCCGCCGGCCGCGAGGACGACGTCCGCCTGCCTCACCGCCTCGAGGCTCTCGGCCGACCCGTCGACACCGCACACGACGCGCTCGAACATCGCCTCGGACTCTATGGCCCGCTCAGCAGATGCGCGGCAGCGGGTCGCCGACGAGGAGGTCGACGATGCGGCTGCCGCCGAGCGCGGTGTCGAGCAACACCATCCCCCGCGGCTCGGCCTCGACCATCCCGATCTCGACGGCGTCGGCGCCCAACGGTTGTGCTCTGAGCGCCGCGAGCGCGTCGTCGGCCGCCCCGGGCGCGACGACCGCGACGAGCTTGCCCTCGTTCGCGACGTAGAGCGGGTCGATGCCGAGGATCTCGCAGGCCGCGAAGACGGCCGGGCGGACGGGGAGCGCGCTCTCGCGCAGGCGCACCGCGAGCCCCGAGGAGGCCGTGAGCTCGTTGAGCACGGTGGCCAGGCCTCCGCGGGTGGGGTCGCGCATCCAGCGGAGATCCTCGCCGAGCCCCAGCAGCGCCGCCGTCAGCTCGTGGACGGGTGCGGTGTCGCTCGCGACGTCGCCCTCGAGGTGGAGGTCGCCCCGGGCGATCATGACCGCCATCCCGTGGTCGGCCAGCGTCCCGGAGAGGAGCACGCGGTCGCCCGGGGAGACTCGGGCCGGAACGAGCTCGAGATCGTGCTCGAGCACGCCGACCCCCGCCGTCGTCAGGTAGAGGCCGTCGGCCTCGCCCCGCTCGACGACCTTCGTGTCGCCGGCCGCGACGGGCACGCCGGCACGGGTCGCGGCGCAGGCCATCGACCGGACGATCTCCCGCAGCAGCTCGACGGGCAGGCCCTCCTCGAGCACGAAGCCCGCCGTCAGCCAGAGCGGCCGGGCGCCTGCGACGGCGAGGTCGTTGACGGTGCCGTTCACCGCGAGCTCACCGATGTCGCCGCCGGGAAAGACGAGCGGGCGCACGACGTAGCTGTCGGTCGTGACGGCGAGGCGCCCGCCCGCAGGGGGGACGACGGCGCTGTCGCCGAGCGGCGCGAGCGCCTCGTTGCCGAGCTCCTCGAGGAAGAGCGCCTCGACGAGGTCGCGGGTCGCCTTGCCGCCTGCCCCGTGGGCGAGGGTTATGCGCTCGTCGCGCAGCACCGCGCGGCGGCGGCCGCGGGCCGTCTCAGCCACCGACGGGTGCTTCCTCGCGCGGCCGGCGCAGGCGGCCGTAGGAGAAGAAGGCCGCGCAGGCGCCTTCGCTCGACACCATGCACGTCCCGAGCGGCCGCTCGGGAGTGCACGCCGTGCCGAAGACGCCGCACTCCCAGGGCTTGATCTGGCCGGTGAGGACGTCGCCGCAGCGGCAGGCCTTCGGATCCTCGACGCGCGCGCCGGGCAATGTGAAGAGCCGCTCCGCATCGAACGCGGCGAACGCGTTGCGCACGCGCAGGGCGCTCAGGGGCAGGACGCCGAGGCCCCGCCACTCGAAGTCCTCCCGTGGCTCCATCGTCTCGGCGATCGCGGCGACGGCGCGGCGGTTGCCCTCGCGCCGCACGACGCGCGTGTACTGGTTCTCGACCTCACAGCGGCCCTCGGCCCGCTGCCGGAGCAGCATCGCGATCGACTGGAGCAGGTCGACCGGCTCGAACGCCGAGACGACGACGGGGCGGCCGTACTCCTCCGGGATGAACCCGTACGCGTCGGTGCCGATCACCGTCGACACGTGCCCCGGGCCGATGAACGCGTCGACGCGCAACCCCGGGGTCTCGAGGATCGCGCGGAGCGGCGGCTCGATGAGGACGTGGTTGCAGAAGACGGAGAAGTTCGGCGTCGCCTCGGCGCGGGCGCGGAGCAGCGTCACCGCCGTCGCTGGCGCCGTCGTCTCGAAGCCGATCGCGAAGAAGCAGACGTGGCGGTCGGGCTCCTGCGCGGCGAGCGCGAGCGCGTCGAGCGGCGAGTAGACCATGCGCACGTCGGCGCCGCGCGCCTTGGCCTCGAGCAGCGAGCCGCATGCGCCCGGCACGCGCAGCATGTCGCCGAACGTCGCGAGCGTGACGCCGTCGGTCTCGGCGATCGCGATCGCGTCGTCGACGCGCCCCATCGGGATCACGCACACCGGGCAGCCCGGACCATGGACGAGCTCGAGCTCGGGCGGAAGGAGCTCCTCGAGCCCGTGGCGGTAGATCGCGTGCGTGTGCCCCCCGCAGACCTCCATCACACGGACGACCTCGCCGGTCGTCACGAGCGAGCGGATCTCGGCCACGAGCGCGTGCGCGAGCGCCGGGTCGCGGTACTCGTCGACGTATTTCAAGACGCGTCCTCGAGCCGTTCCAGGGCGATCCCCGCGTGGCAGAGGAGCAGGTCGCCGGGCCGGGCGTCGGGCACGAGATCGATCGCCACGCGCTCCGTCTGCGCGCCGGCGGCGATCACGGCCTCGAGCCCCTCGACCGATTCGACGCGCGCCGCCACGGCCTCGTCGGAGCACGTCACGCACCGCTCCGGGCCGACGCTCATGTCACCGTCCCGTGGCGGATCTCGTCCAGCTCCCGCTGCAGCTCGACACCCTGCCGCAGCAGCTCGAGAGTCTCGTGCGCCTGCGCCTCGTCGATCCTCGAGAGCGCGAAGCCGACGTGGACGAGCACCCAGTCGCCTGGCTCGATCGGTGCGGCCGGCTCGTCGACGAGCGCGACGCTGACCGAGCGGCGCACGCCCGAGATGTCGACGGTCGCGAGCCCCGCCTGCCGGTCGGGAACGTCGACGATCCGGCCGGGGATGCCTAGGCACATGCGAGCCTCGCAGCGGCCACTGCCGCCTGACCGTAACTGACCCCGCCGTCGTTCGGCGGCACCGTGGCATGGGCGAGGACGCGGAAGCCGGCCTGCTCGAGCCGTGCTCGAAGCGAGCCGAGGAGGCGCAGATTCTGGAGGCAGCCTCCGGAGAGCACCACCGTCTCCGGGCCGTCCGCCTCGATGCAGGCCGCCGCGAACGCAGCTGCCACGCCCTCGTGAAAGGCGGCTGCGATCTCGGCACGGTCGCGGCCCGCGTCGAGGTCGTCGTGCGCGGCCGCGATCAGCTCCGAGCCGCGGATCACGCCGCCTGCGACCTTGCAGGGGTACGCCGGAGCCGCGACATGCCCGGCGACGTGCTCGAGCTCGATCGCCGCCTGGCCCTCGTAGCTGACCCGCTCGCGCACGCCGAGGAGAGCCGAGCAGGCGTCGAACAGACGTCCCGCGCCCGACGAGAGCGGGGCGTTCACGGACAGACTCTGGCGCACGAGCTCCCAGCGCTCCCATGGCACCGGCCGGCCGAGCCGCTCGAGGTGGAGAGCGGCGATGCGCCACGGCTCGCGCACCGCGGCCTCGCCGCCGGGGAGCGGCACGGACTCGAGATGCGCCACCCGCTCGAAGTCGGCGAGGTCGGCGCGGAGGACCTCGCCGCCCCAGATCGTCCCGTCCGGGCCGTAACCGGTCCCGTCGAGCACGACGGCGAGCGCGGGCCCGGTCTCTCCGTGCTCGGCCAGGCACGCCGCCGCGTGCGCGTGGTGGTGCTGCACCCCGACGACAGGAAGGCCCTGCTCCCACGCCCAGCGGGTCGAGAGGTAGTCGGGATGGAGGTCGCAGGCGACAGCTGCGGGCTCGACGCCGAGCATGTCGAGCCACAACGCGAGATCGTTGCGGAACGCGGCATGGGCATCCTCGCCCGTGAGGTCGCCGAGGTGCGAGGACAGAAACGCCTCGGCGCCGCGGGCGACGCAGAACGTGCTCTTCAGCTCGGCTCCGGCCGCGACGAGGGGCCGCTCGAGGCGCACGGGCAACGGCAGCGACGAGGGGGCGTAGCCGCGCGAGCGGCGCAGCGGGAACCCCGCGCGGACGACCGAGTCCTCGCAGCGGCGGTGGATCGGCCGGTCGTGCGAGAGGAAGACGTCGGCGACGTCGCCGAGCCGGCGACGGGCTTCGTCGTCGTCGAAGGCGATCGGCTCGTCCGTCAGGTTCCCGCTCGTCAGCACGAGCGGCCGGCGGAGATCCGCGCAGAGGAGGTGGTGGAGCGGCGTGTACGGGAGCATCAGCCCGAGCCACGGCGTCCCCGGCGCGACGGAGGACGCGACCGGAGAGCCCTCGCCCCGCCGGACGAGGACGATCGGACGCGCGGGCGAACGGAGCAGGTCGAGCTCTGCCGGCATCGGCGCCGCGAGGGCGAACGGGTCGGCCGCCATCACCGCGAGCGGCTTCTCCTCCCGGCCCTTGCGCTCGCGGAGCCGCGCCACCGCCGTCTCGCTCGTCGCGTCGCAGGCGAGGTGATAGCCGCCGAGGCCCTTGACCGCGACGATCGCGCCGTCGCGCAGCGCGGTCACGGCCTCCTCGAGCGGGATCGACAACCGCGGCCCGCAGACGGGGCAGGCGATCGGCTCGGCGTGGAACCGGCGGTCGGCCGGATTCTCGTACTCGTGGCGGCACTCGGGGCAGAGCGGGAAGCCGGCCATCGTCGTGTTCGGCCGGTCGTACGGGACCCGCGTGACGATCGTCAGGCGCGGCCCGCAGTTCGTGCAGTTGACGAACGGGTAGCGGTAGCGCCGGTCGGCGGGGTCGAAGAGCTCTCGGAGGCAGTCCCCGCAGGTGGCGACGTCCGGCGGGACGATGGCCGAGCGGCCGCCGCCGTGGCTCGTCACGACCGCGAAGGCGTGCTCGCCGACGATCGCGATGCGCTCGGCCGCCACCGACGCGACCTGCGCGAGCGGCGGCGCCTCGTCCTCCAGCGCGCGCGTGAACGCGTCGAGCGCGGCGCCCGGGCCTTCGACCTCCACGACGACGCCGTCGCCGTCGTTCCAGACGCGCCCGCCGAGGCCCTGCCGGATGGCGACGCGGTGGACGAACGGGCGGAACCCCACGCCCTGCACCACGCCGCGCACGCGAATCCGGCGCCGCTCGACCGCCTCCGGGAGCGTCTGGCCCATCGCACCGAGGTTGCCGCGCCGGAGCCGTCGGCGCAACGGGTCGTCCCGCGTCGGGCCTGCGGGAATGCCGCACGATCGCCGCAGCGCCTACGGATGCCGCCGGCGCGGCCGACCGTCATTCTCCGCACGAGACGAGACGTGGACGAGTTGCGCACTCCCGCGACAGAGTCGTACGTGATGGGCGCCGACGGGCTCACAGCGCTCGTCGAGGCCCTGCGGCAGCAGGGCTACCGCGTGGTCGGCCCGACGGTGCGGGACGGCGCGATCGTGCTCGACGAGATCTCCTCGGCCGACGAGCTGCCGCACGGCTGGACCGCGCAGCACGAGGCTGCGACGTACCGGGTCGAGCGACGCGAGGACGACGCCGTGTTCGGGTGGGCGGTCGGCCCGCACTCGTGGAAGCAGGAACTGCTCCCCTCGCGCGTGCGCCTCTGGCGGGCCGCGGCGCGGAACGGCGATGCGCCCGCGATCGAGGAGGAGCCGCCACCCGACCGTCCGCTCGCGCTCCTCGGCGCCCGCTCGTGCGACCTCCACGCGATCGCGATCCAGGACCGCGTCTTCCTCGAGGGGCGCTACGTGGAGCGCGACTACGCACAGCGTCGCGACGGCGCCTTCGTCGTCGCCGTCAACTGCGGCGAGCCGGGCGGTACCTGCTTCTGCGCCTCGATGGGCACCGGCCCGCGCGCCGAGACGGGCTTCGATCTCGCGCTCACCGAGCTCACCGAAGTCGGGCACCGCTACCTCGTCGAGGTCGGCTCGGAACGAGGCCGCGCGCTCGTTTCGGCGCTCCCGGTCCGCGAAGCGTCCGAGGACGACCGCGCCGCGGCGACGAAGGTGACGGACGACGCCGTCGACCGGATGGGGCGCCGGCTCGAGACGGCCGGCATCCAGGAGCTGCTCGCCGCGAATCTCGAGCACCCGCGCTTCGCCGAGGTCGCCGAGCGGTGCCTCACGTGCGGCAACTGCACGCTCGTCTGCCCGACGTGCTTCTGCACCTCCGTCGAGGACGTCAACGACCTCGCGGACGGGTCGGCGGAGCGCTGGCGGAGCTGGGACTCCTGCTTCTCGACCGAGTACTCCTACATCCACGGCGGCAGCATCCGGCGCTCTCCGCGGGCCCGCTACCGCCAGTGGCTCACCCACAAGTTCGGCACGTGGTTCGACCAGTTCGGGACGTCCGGCTGCGTCGGGTGCGGCCGGTGCATCACCTGGTGCCCTGTCGGCATCGACGTCACGGAGGAACTGGCCGCGATCCGCGCCACGGACGGGGAGGTGGATCGTGGAAACGCTGGATGAGCTGATCGCGCACGCTCCCGTGTTCGCCGGCCTCGGGTCGGAGGACCTGACGCTGATCGCGGGTTGCGCGCAGAACGTGGGCTTCGACGACGGCGAGCTCCTCTTCCGTGAAGGCGAGCCCGCCGACACCTTCTACGTCGTCCGGCGCGGGCGAGTCTCCCTCGAGCTGCACACGCCCGAACGCGGCGGGCTCGTGATCGACACGATCGAGCCCGGCGAGGTGGTCGGCTGGTCCTGGCTCTTCGAGCCGTACGTCTGGCACTTCGACGCCCGCGCCGCGGGACCGTTGCGCGCGATCGCGTTCGACGGCGCCTGCCTGCGCGGCAAGTGCGACGACGACAAGGAGCTGGGCTACGAGCTGATGAAGCGCTTCGCCCAGGTGATGATCGACCGCTTGCAGCATGCACGGGTGCGGCTGCTGGACGTGTATGGCGGCGTCGGCGTCGGTTGAGACCTCCGCGCGAGGCGCCATGACCCCGGTCGCCCACCGGGTCGTGTCCCGCGTGCAGGAGACGGCGGACACCTGGACACTCGAGCTCGAGTCCCTCGACGTGCGCGTCCGGCCGCGGGCGGGCCAGTTCGACATGCTCTACGCGTTCGGAGTCGGCGAGGTGCCGATCTCGACGAGCGGCGACCACGAGGGCGACGGGCCGCTGACCCACACCATCCGCGCGGTCGGCGCGGTCACGCGCGCGCTCTGCGGGCTCGACGCCGGCGCCGTCGTGGGGGTGCGTGGGCCGTTCGGGACGGAGTGGCCGCTCGCCCAGACGGCCGGCGGCGACCTGGTGATCGTGGCCGGAGGGATCGGGCTCGCACCGCTGCGGCCCGCGGTGCGGCACGCCCTCGCGCGGCGCGACGACTACGGCTCCGTCTCCGTCCTCGTCGGTGCTCGGACACCGCAGGACCTCCTCTTCGTCTCCGAGCTGGAGGGCTGGCGTGCGCGGCTCGACGCCGAGGTGGACGTCACGGTCGACGCCGCGGCAACGGGCTGGCACGGTCGGGTGGGGCTCGTGACGACCCTGATTCCCGGCGCGGTGATCGACCCCGCGAACGCGTCGGCGCTCGTGTGCGGCCCCGAGGTGATGATGACCTTCGTCGTGCGGGCGCTCGTCGACCGCGGCGTGCCGCTCGACCGGATCTGGGTCTCGATGGAGCGGAACATGCGCTGCGCGGTCGGCCACTGCGGTCACTGCCAGCTCGGGCCGACGCTGATCTGCCGCGACGGCGCCGTCTTCCCCGCGGCCGCGATGACCCGGCTGATGGAGGTGCGGGAGCTGTGACCCGCCCGACCCTCGCTGTGTGGAAGTTCTCATCCTGCGACGGCTGCCAGCTCTCGCTTCTCGACTGCGAGGACGAGCTGCTCGCGATCGCCGAGGGCCTTCGGATCGCCTACTTCCCCGAGGCGACGAGCGGCGCGGTCGAGGGGCCGTACGACGTCTCGCTCGTCGAGGGCTCGGTCACGACGCCGCACGACCTCGAGCGGATCCAGGAGGTCCGCGCCCAGTCGGGTCTCCTCGTCACGATCGGCGCCTGCGCGACCGCGGGCGGCATCCAGGCGCTCCGCAACTTCGCCGACGTGCGCGAGTGGATCCCGCTCGTGTACGCCGCCCCCGACTTCATCTCGACGCTGGAGACCTCGACGCCGATCGCCGACCACGTCCAGGTCGACCTCGAGCTGCGCGGCTGCCCGATCTCGAAGGCCCAGCTCGTGGAGACCGTGAGCGCGCTGCTCAACGCGCGGAAGCCGCGTCTCCCCTCGACGAGCGTCTGCATGGAGTGCAAGGCGCGCGGGACCCCCTGCGTCATGGTCGCGATCGGCACCCCGTGCCTCGGCCCGGTGACGCAGGCGGGCTGCGGGGCGATCTGCCCGGCCTACGCGCGCGGCTGCTACGGCTGCTTCGGCCCGATGGAGTCCCCCAACATCACCGCCCTCGCGCGGCAGTGGCAGGAGCTCGGCGCGGGCGACGACGTCATGCTGCGCGCGCTGCGCACCTTCAACGCGAACGCGCCGGCCTTCAGGGAGGCGAGCTACGAGCATGAGTGAGACCCGCGAGATCCGCACCGACTACCTCGCGCGCGTCGAGGGCGAGGGGGCGATGCTCGTCCGGGTCCGCGACGGCGAGCTCGAGGAGGTGCAATTCAAGATCTTCGAGCCGCCGCGGTTCTTCGAGGCGCTCCTCCGCGGCCGGCAGTTCACGGAGGCGCCCGACATCACAGCGCGGATCTGCGGCATCTGCCCGATCGCCTACATGGCGAGCTCGGCGGCCGCGATGGAGCAGGTCTGCGGCGTCGAGCTGACGCCGCAGCTGCAGGCGCTGCGACGGCTCATCTACTGCGGCGAGTGGATCGAGAGCCACGTGCTCCATGTCGCGATGCTCCACGCCCCCGACTTCCTCGGCTACGACGGCGCGATCGAGCTCGCCCGCGACCGCCGCGACCTGGTCGAGATCGCCCTTCGCCTGAAGAAGCTCGGCAACGAGCTGATGCGCGTGATCGGCGGCCGCGAGGTGCACCCGGTCAACTTCCGCGTCGGCGGCTTCTACCGCGCGCCGACCGTCGCGGAGCTGCGCGCGCTCGTCCCAGAGCTCGAGTGGGCGCGTGACGCCGGGCGCGAGCTCGTCCGCTGGACCGCCGGCTTCGACTTCCCCGACTACGAGCGCGACTACGCCTTCGTCTCGCTGCGCCACCCGGGCGAGTACCCGATCGAGCGCGGCCGAATCGTCTCGAGCACGGGCCTCGACATCTCCGTCGACGAATACGAGGAGCACTTCACGGAGAGCCACGTCGAGCGCTCGAACGCGCTCCATTCGAGCCTCGCGGGCGTCGGCGCCTACCTCGTCGGCCCGCTCGCGCGGTATGCGCTCAACTACGAGGAGCTCTCCGACGCCGCGAAGCAGGCCGCCGAGGAGGCAGGCCTGGGGTCTGTCGTTCGCAATCCCTTCCGCTCGATCGTCGTCCGCGCCGTGGAGACCGTCTATGCCGCGGACGAGGCGCTCCGCATCATCGCGGCGTACGAGCGCCCGGACGAGCCGTACGTCGAGTGCGACCCGCGCGCCGGATCGGGCCACGGCTGCACCGAGGCGCCACGCGGGATCTGCTGGCACCGCTACCGGATCGACGACGAGGGGACGATCCTCGACGCGAAGATCGTCCCGCCGACGTCGCAGAACCAGAAGACGATCGAGGAGGACCTCGTCGGCGTTGTCGGCGGGTCGCTCGATCTGCCCGACGACGAGCTCGCGCACCGCTGCGAGCAGACGATCCGCAACTACGACCCGTGCATCTCATGCGCGACGCACTTCCTCCGCTTCGAGGTGGAGCGGCTTTGAGCGCCGCCGCTGTCTGCCTCGGGAGCCCGTTCCGCGGCGACGACGCCGTCGGGCCGGCCGTGGCCGAGCGGCTGCGCGGGGCCGGCGCCGCCGTGCTCGACTGCGCCGACGAGCCGACGCGCCTGCTCGGCCTCTGGGACGGGCTCGACACCGTCGTCGTCGTCGACGCCCTCTCGAGCGGCGCCGCGCCGGGGACGCTGCACCGCATCGACGCGGAGGAGGGACCGCTCCCGCGCGACCTGCGGCTCGCGTCGACGCACGCGATGGGGATCGCCGACGCGCTCGAGCTCGGCCGAGCGCTCGGGCAGGCGCCGCGGCGGGTCGTCGTGCTCGGGGTCGAGGGCGCCTCCTTCGGGATGGGCGAGAAGATGACCGCTGCCGTCGCGTCGGCGCTGGACGGCCTCGTCGAGTCCGTGCTCCGCGAGCTCGAGGAGGCGCCGTGCACGAGCGCGCACTGATGGACGACCTCGTCCGCAAGGTGCTGGCGGTCGCCGAGGCGGAGGGCGCGTCGTCCGTGTCGCGCATCCGAGTTCGGCTAGGCGCGCTGTCGCACTTCACGCCCGAGCACTTCGTCGAGCACTGGGTCGACGCCTCGCGCGGCACGCTCGCCGAGGGCGCAGCGGTGGACGCAGCGATGGACGAGAGACTCGACGGCGAGGCCGCCCAGGGCGTCGTGCTCGAGTCCGTCGAGGTGCGCGACGAGTCCTGAGGCCGACGAGGACGCGGTGCCCCGTTCCGGCGATCGGAAGGGGAGTCCGGCCAGAGCAGGGGCTCGTCCGCGATCCTCCGACCGGTCGAGACATGAGGCGAGCCGCGGTCGGCCCGCTGTCCTCGACTGCGAGGCGCGACAGGAGTAGCGTCGCGCCATGCAGAGCGCTGAGTCCACGCTCGCGGGGGCCGCCGGCTGGACGGTGTCGTGAGCTTCCGCATCGCCGGCGTCTACCTCGAGGCGTGCAACTGCGACGCGATCTGTCCCTGCCGCCGGATCGACGGCGTCGCCGGCGGCCGCTCGACGCACGGGGTCTGCTTCGGCGCGCTCAGCTGGCGCGTCGACGAGGGCGAGGCGGACGGCGTCGACCTCGGTGGGAGCGGCGCCGTGATGACCTACTCCTACGACGACGACGTGGCCGGCTCGCCGTGGACGCTCGTCCTCCACGTCGACGGGCCCGACGAGCTCGCCGAGATCCTGCTCGGCCGACGCGGAGGCACGCACGTGGAGACGCTGCCGTGGGTGCGGAAGCCGACGGTTTCGATCGAGCTACGGAGTGCACGCATCGCATTCGGCGACGGTGAGGCGCGGGTCGGCAACGCGGTGCGCCTGCGCGCGACGACGCCGTTCGAGACCGCCTCGACGGTCTCCTGCATCGTCCCCGGCCACGAACGACCCGGCATCGAGCTCGTCAACGACGAGGTCACCGTGGCCGACGGTGCCTTCGACTTCGAGCTCCACGGCACGTGCGCCTTCACCCGAGCCTTCGACTACTCGGGTTGACATCGCGAAGAGGGGTCGTCAGCGGGCCGCAGATCACCATGACTGGGTAGCGTCGTCCTTCGGTCTGCTCAGGGCGGGGGGCCTTTTCGGCGGGTAGCCCTACGGGGTCCGCACGGGATGCCACCCAACCGGGGTAGCGATTGCCGTACTACCGCCGAGTGCCGATCGTGAGACGATCGGGCCGATGGCGAGCTACGAGGACAAGGTGACGGTGCTGATCGTCGACGACCACCCGTCGTTCAGGGCGGTCGCGCAGATCGTCCTCGAGACGGACGGGTTCCTGGTGATCGGCACCGCGAGCGACGGCGAGTCGGGTGTCGCCGCGACGCTCGAGCTCGCGCCCGATGTGCTCCTCCTCGACGTCGAGCTCCCGGACATCGACGGTTTCGAGGTCGCCGAGCGTCTTCGCAAGGCGGGATCGCTGACCGCGATCGTGCTCGCGTCCAGTCGCGACAGCTCCGACTTCGGCTCGCTCGTCACCGAGTCGGGCGCACGCGGCTTCCTCACCAAGGCCGACCTGAGCGGAGACGCGATCCGAGCCCTCGTCGCATGAGCGCGGAGCCGGATATTCTCCGACGCCCGTGACCGACCTCGTCGTCGCCACACCGGTCTTCCTCGACCTGACCTTCGTCGGCCTCGAGTCGCTGCCTGCACTCGGCGAGGAGCGCTTCGCCGCGGAGCTCCTGCGCTCGCCCGGCGGCGGCGCGATCACCGCCGTCGCCGCGGCACGGCTCGGGCTGTCCGCGGCGGTCGCCGCGCCCCTCGGCGACGACGTCGCCGGCGACCTCGTGCGGACGATGCTCGCGGAGGAAGGCGTGCAGTGCGTCGCCACCCGGCCCGCGCCGAGGACGCCGACCACGATGGTGATGCCGTTCGGCGGCGACCGGGCGATGGTGACGATCGACCCGGGCGCGCGCGCCGCGGCGGCCGACGTCGCGGCGCTCGGGCCGCGGGCGGTCGCCGCAAGCCTCGATCAGCTCTACGTCGTCCCCGACATCTCGACGGCGTACGTCACATGCGGCGACGACGACCTCCGCGCCTACGAGGGCCGTCCGCCCGGCGCACTCGCCGGAGCCAGGGCCCTCTTCGTCAACCAGCGCGAGGCCCTCGGGTTGAGCGGCAAGGACGACGTCGCCGGCGCGGCATCGCGTCTCGCCGAGCTCGCCGAGACCGTCGTCGTCACCCTCGCGGCCGAGGGCGCCATGGCGGTGACGGACGGCGCGACGTTCACGGCACCCGCCGAGAAGGTCGAGCAGCCGACGGACACGACCGGCGCGGGCGACGTCCTCGCCGCCGCCTACATCTGGGCCGACCTCCGCGGCGCCGAGCCCGATGACCGGCTCCGCTGGGCGGTGCTGTACGCGGGGCTCGCGGTCGGGACGCCGACGGGCGTGGGGGGCGCGGTCGACGAGGCGACGCTGCTCGAGGCCGGCGCTGCGCGGGGGCTCACGCCGCCGCCGCTCGCGGCCTCGTCCTGAGCGTCTCCCCCGTCGCGCAGTCGAAGAAGTGGAGCCGGCGGTGGTCGACCGCGAGCTCGAGGTCCTCGCCCGGCACGACCTGCCGGCGGCCGTCGACGGCCGCGCAGAACCGGGCGCGGCGGTCGTCGGCGAGCAGCGTCGCGTCGTCGTCCGATGCGGCCTCGATCGCCGCTCGCGTCGCGTCCGTCTGAACGCGTGGCGCATCGACGGGGAAGAGGACGTTGTTGACGCCGCCGAGCTCCTCGACGAGGTCGGGACGCACGACGATGCGCGGCTCGTCGGCAGGCGCGTCGAGCGTGTGCCGGAGGTCGGTCGGGCGGATGCCGAGAATCACCTCGCCCGCTTCCGGGTCGACGGGCACCTCGGGCGCGAGCGGAAGGCTCATCCCGGCGAACGCGACGCGCCCGTCGGCCACGGTCGCCTCCACGACGTTCATCGACGGCGACCCGATGAACGCGGCGACGAAGAGGTTGGTCGGGTCGTGGAAGAGGCGCTGCGGCGTGTCGCACTGCTGCAGCACCCCGTCGCGGAGGACGGCGACACGCTGGCCGAGCGTCATCGCCTCCACCTGGTCGTGCGTCACGTAGACGGTCGTCACCCCGAGCCGCTCGTGCAGGCGCGCGAGCTCCGCGCGCATCGAGACGCGCAGCTTCGCGTCGAGGTTCGACAGGGGCTCGTCCATGAGGAACGCCTTCGGCTCGCGCACCATCGCCCGGCCCATCGCGACGCGCTGGCGCTGGCCGCCGGAGAGGAGCGCGGGCCGGCGCTCGAGCAGCGCCTGGAGCCCGAGCGTCGTTGCCACCTGCCGCACGCGGCTCGCGCGCTCGGGGCCGGGCACGTGGCGGAGCTTGAGCCCGAAGCCGAGGTTCTCCTCCACGCTCATCGTCGGGTAGAGGGCGTAGTTCTGGAACACCATCGCGATGTCGCGGTCGCGGGGCCGCAGGTCGGTGACGTCGCGGTCGCCGATCACGATGCGTCCCTCGGTCACCTCCTCGAGGCCGGCGATCATGCGCAACAGCGTCGACTTCCCGCACCCGGACGGCCCGACGAGCACCATGAACTCGCCGTCCGAGATGTCCAGCGTGACCGCGTCGAGCGCCCTGACCCCGTTGGGGTAGACCTTCGTCGCGTCCTCGAGCCGGATGCCGCCCACGTCAGCCCCCCGTCTCGGGCGAGGCGGCGAGCGGCGTGTGCAGGTGCGTGAGGTCGGGTCGTGCCCCGATGCGGTCCGCGGCGAGGAGCACGGCACCGGCCACCGGCTCGACGTCCGGATAGACCGGTTGCCCGTCCGGGATGCGCGAGAGCAGTACCGAGCGCAGGAGCGGGGACGGGTGGCGGAGCACGCTGCCGCAGAGGACGAGCGGAAACGGCGTCCCGAGCTGTCCCGTGCGATTCGCACAGACGCGGGCGTAGTCGCCCATGCGGCCCGCGACCGTCTGGACGATCGTCCGCGCGACGCGGTCGCCGGCCTCGGCCTCGTCGAGCACCGCGTCCGCGAACCGCGCCGCCTGCGAGCCCTCCTCCGGCGCATCGATCCGCGTCAGGACGTGGAGCAGCTGCTCGGCGTCGGCGGCTCCGAAGCGCTCGAGCGCGCGGGCGACGAGCGACGTCTCGGGACCGAGGCCGAGCATGTGCCGCCAGATCGAGGCGAGGCCCTGCGACCCGAGCGCGTGGGCGCCCGTCGAGTCGGGCCAGAACCCGAGATGGAAGAGGTCGCCGTTCTCGTTCCGGCCTGCGACGGCTGCGTAGGTCCCGATCACGACCGCGACTCCGACCATGTCGTCGCTGCCGCTCCGGAGCCCGCCCACGGCGTCGTTCACGACCTCCGGCTCGTCGGGCAGCGCCAGCCTCCGCTGCAGCTCGGCGCGCAGGTAGGCGAAGTCCTCGGGCCAGTCCGCGCCTGCGAGGCTGAACACGGCCGCGGCGAGATCCGAGGCATCGACGCCGGCCGCAGCGAGCGCACTCGCGGCCGCTCCGACGATCTGCTGGACGGCGGTCTCGGGGCCCATCGCGTTGTGGATGTCCCCGCAGCCCTGCCGCCCCGACCCGAGGATGGCGCCCTCGTCCGAGACGACGACCGCCACGGTCTTCGTGTTGCCGCCGTCGACGCCGAGGAGGAGCCGGCTCACGCGACCAGCCGTTCGGGCAGATGGCCGCGGTGCGCGGCCGCGAGCGCGTCGTAGACACGCTCGGCGACCTCGACCTGGCGGACGAGCGGGTTGGCGCTGAGCGCCCGGATGCCGTCGGCCCGCGTGCCGCTCCACGCCGTCTCCGCGGCGAGCGCCTGGTATTCGCCGAGCATCTCGACGAGGCCTCGGACGTGCCGCGGCAGCGGTTTCGCCGGGATCACGTCGATGCCCCCGCCGTGGCAGCGGCCGAGCACCTCGACGACGAGGTCCTCGGGGAAGCCGGGGAGCGCGCCGCCCGCGTTCGGCATGTTCACAGGGTGGGTCTCGTCCTTGTCGTTGAAGATCGCGTCCATTACGTCGATCGCGAGCTCGAGCTCGTGGATCCCGCCCCGTGAGCGGCCGGGGTCGAGCTGCGGGTCGTCCGTCTGCGCCTGCTCCTCGTAGTGGCGCCAGTAGTCCGGCGACCAGGAGAGGATGTCCTCGGCCCGCGTCGTCGGCTTCGCCCGGAGCTCGGCAAGGACGTCGTCGGTGAAGTAGTAGTACTGGAAGTAGTCGGCCGGCACGGCGCCCATCGCGACCGCGAGCTGGAGCTGGCGCCGGCCGACCGGGCCGAGCGCCGTGTCGTCACGCCGTCGTTCCCACGCCTCCTCGAGGAGGGGAAGCGCATCCTGCCCGTCGTAGTCGTGCTCGACCCCCCAACAGGCGTGGTTCAGGCCGACCATCGTCACGTGGAGGCGCTCGGGGTCGAGACCGGCGGCCCTGGCGATCTCGTCGGAGAAGTAGATGGGTCCCTCGCAGAGCGAGACGACCTTCACCGCCGAGTGGTGCGTGATCGCCTCGGCCACGATGTTGACCGGGTTCGTGTAGTTGAAGATCCAGGCGTTCGGGCAGAGCTCCTCGATCTCGGCGCACACGTCCTTCAGCACCGCGATCGCCCGGAGCGCCATGAAGAAGCCCCCGGCCCCCTGCGTCTCCTGGCCGATCAGTCCGTGCTCGAGCGGGATCCGCTCGTCGTGCACGCGCGCCGCGAACCCGCCGGGCCGGAACGACGAGAGCACGGCGTCGCAGCCGTCGAGCGCCGCGCGGCGGTCGGTCGTCGCCGTCACCGCGATGTCGAGGCCGCGGGCTCGCGCCATCTTCTCGGCCAGGGTGCGGATCAGTGCCAGCCGATCAGGGTCGAGGTCGACGAGGACGACCTCCGAGCCGTCGAAGTCGGCCCCGTTCGCCATGAACGACGCCATGGTCCCCGCAGCCCTGGTGGAGCCGCCGCCGAGGTAGACGAGCTTGATTCGTGCCATGACTCAGATCACTCCTTGAGCGCCCCGGCGAGCATTCCACGCACGAAGTGCCGCTGGAGAAAGAGATACACGACGAGGATCGGCAGCGCGACGAGCACCGCTGCCGCCGCGACCTTGGTCGGGTCGCCCGCCCGCGAGGCGCCCGCGAAGAAGCTCAAGCCGAGCGGCGCCGTCTGGTGCGACTCGCTCCCGGAGACGAGCACGAGCGCGAGCAGGAACTCGTTCCACGTGTACGTGAAGACGAGCACCGACATCGTGAGCACCGCCGGCATCGCCTGCGGCAGCAGCACGCGTCCCAGCACGCCGAACGACGTCGCCCCGTCGATGCGGGCGGCCTCGATCAGCGAGCGCGGCGTCGACCGGAAGAACGCACGCATCCAGAACGTGCCGAAGGCCACCGACTGCCCGATCTGCGGGAGGATGAGCGCCCAGTAGGTGTTGAGCAGGTGCCAGTGGAGGAGCGGGACGTCGGAGAAGTCGTAGTAGAGCGGGATCACCGTCGCCTCGTACGGGAAGATGATCCCGAGCAGGATGATCGGGAACACGATGCGGTCACCGGTGAAGCGCATCGTCCCGAACGCGTAGCCGGTGCCGATCGAGAGCACGGCGGACACGGCGGTGACCGTCGCGGCGACGATGAAGCTCGACTTGAAGCCGGTCGCGAAGTTGCCCTCCGTCCACGCGGCCTCGAAGCTCGAGAGGTCGATCCGCGTCGGGAACGCGAACCCGGTGACGAGGTCCTCCTTGCGGTGGAGCGCCAGGAAGAGGATCGACAGGATGGGATAGATCGCGATCAGCGCGAACGTGCACAGCACGAGGTACGTGCCGGCGCGGTCGAGACGCCCGAACGTCACGTGCGCTCACTCCGGTCGCCGACCCGCAGCACGATCGCAGCGAGAATGAAGATCGCGATCGCGAGCACCGTCGCGATCGCGGCCGCGTAGCCGACGCGGTTGTACAGAAACGCGTTCTGGTACATGTACATCGAGGGGACCATCGTCTCGCCCCCGGGGCCGCCGGCCGTCGTGTTGTAGACGACGTCGAAGTTGCGGAGCGCGTTGATCGTCGTCAGCACGAACGCGACGAGAATCTCGTTGTGGAGGCCGGGGAGGGTCACCGCGAAGAACTCGCGCACCGCTCCCGCGCCGTCGACCCGCGCCGCGTCGTAGAGCGACGTCGGGATCTTCTGCACGCCGGCGATGAAGAGCACCATGCAGAGCCCGAACGTGACCCAGCTCCCGATTGCGCCGATCGAAGGAAGCGCCCACGTGAAGTCACCCAGCCAGGGCCGTGTCAGCGACCCCAGCCCGATCAGCTCGAGGAACCGGTTCAACGGCCCGTCGGTCGCGTAGATCCAGATCCACGCCTGCGCGATCACGACGCCGGCGATGAGCTGCGGCAGGAACAGCGTCGTCCTGAAGAAGCGGAAGCCGCGGATCGCCGACCGCGTCAACGCCGCAGTCAGCATCAGCCCGATGATCACGGGCAGGACCGCGTAGTACACGATCAGGATCCCCGAGTGGAGGAAGGCGTCGCGCAGGACGCCGTCCCGGAGGGCCTCGCTGTAGTTCGCGAGGCCGACCCACGTCTTCTCCGTCAGGCCGTCCCAGTCGAAGAGGGAGTAGTAGACGGTGTGGAGGAGCGGGGCGAGGGTGAAGAGGACGTAGAACGCGAGCCCGGGGAGGACGTAGAGCCAGCCGACGTTGCGCGGGTCGCCCGGCGCGCGACCCGCTCCCCGCCGGCGCCGCCTCCGCGACGCGCCCGGTGCTACGGGGTCCGGGCGCGCCGCGTCTGCGAGATCCTCATCCGCCACGCGTGGTCGATCAGCTGCCGAGTGTCTTGTCGAACTTGGTCCAGTCGTCCTGGACGGCCTTCGCCATGCCCGCCGGCGTCTGGCGCCCGGCGAGGAGCAGCTGGAACTGGTTCTGCAGCGTCGTGTACATCGACGGGGAGGCCCAGTCGGTGTACAGCAGCAGGCCGTCGTCGTTCGCCACGAGCTGGAAGGCCTTCGTCACCTGGGCGAGATACGGGTCGCCCTTCGGCGCCTTGGCGCGCCGGTCGGACGGGATCTGCTGGTTCGCGTACATGAGCGCCTTCGCGCGCGGCGAGGTGATCACGTAGTTCAGCCACTCGGCGCCGAGGTCCGGGTACTTCGTCTTCGCGGAGATGTGCCACGGGCCGGAGAGGCCGCCGATCGACGTCCACACGCCGCTCGGCCCCGGCGGGACCGGCATCACGACGACGTTCTTCGCGCCGAGCCCCTCGCGGATGATCGTCGAGTCCCAGTCGCCGCCGATCCACATCGCGCCCTTGCCCTTCGCGAACTCGCCTGCGGAGGCGTCGTTGCCGACGGCATTGAAGTCGTCGTTGAAGTAGCCGGCCTTTCCCCAGGCCTGCAGGCGACCGAGGGCCTTGACCGTCCCCGGCGTGTCGTAGCGCGAGCCGGGCACGTGGTAGATCCAGTTGCGGACGCTCTGGGCCTTGACGTGCGCGCCCCAGATGCCGCCGAACAGGTGGATGAAGCCGTAGCCCTCCTTGTTCCCCGCGAAGATCACGGGGTCGTCGTCGGGCAGCTTGGCGCGCAGCTGCGCGAGCATGCGCTCGAAGCCCGCGAACGTCGTCGGCAGCTTGTTCGGATTGACGCCCGCCGCGACCAGCTTCTTTCTGTTCATGAACGCGACGATGTTCTGCCCGGTCTGCGCGATCCCCCACACCGGGCCCTTGCCGAACTGCTTGCCGTCGGGCGTCCAGCGGAACATGCCCCACGTGGACGGTGCGTAGAGCTTGTCCCAGCCGTACTTCTTCACGTACTTCGTGAGGGGCAGGATCAGCTTCGCCTTCACGAGCTGCGCGTCGGTCTGGTAGCCCTGGTTGCCCTCCGTCACGTCGGGCCCGCTGCCGGAGGCGAGCGCCCGGGGCACGGTGCCGACGAGGTCGTTGAACGACTTGAAGACGAGGTTGATCTTCACGCCCGGGTGGCTCTTCTCGAACTCCTTCGAGAGCTGCTTGAGCACGGGCTCGAGACCCGGGTCCTGGTTGTCGTAGGACCACATCGTCAGCGTGGTCGTCGCCTCCTTGCCCGCGTACGCGCCGGCCGTCGCGGCGAGCAGCGTGCAGGCGAGGACGACGAGCACTGCCAGCAGGCGCCTTTTCACAAGATTCCCTCCCTCGGGCTTGGGTCGCCGCCCCGGCGGCGGATAGGAGACTATAAAGCGATGCCAGCGGCGGACCGAAACCCGCGGCGCCCCGCCTCGGGCCACGTCGTCGGCATCGACGTCGGCGGCACCAAGATCGCCGCCGGCGTCGTCGACACCGCCACCGGCGACGTGCTCGAGCGGCGACTCGTCGCGACGCGGAAGGAGCGTGGCGGCCCGGCCGTGCTCGCCGACTGCGCCGCGCTCGCGGCGGAAGTGGCGGGCGGCGAGCTGCCCGTCGGGATCGGTCTCTGCGAGCTCGTCGACCTCGAAGGGCGTCCCGCGAGCGGCGACACGGTCGACTGGCGCATGCTCGACGTCGCCGGTGCGTTCGGCGGCGCGGCCGTGACGCTCGAAGCCGACGTTCGCGCGGCCGCTCTCGCCGAGGCGCGCTTCGGTGCCGGAGCGGGCGTCTCGCCTTTCCTCTTCGCGATCGTCGGCACGGGCGCGAGCGCGTGCCTCGTCGTCGACGGCGTGCCCTACCGGGGCGCGCGCGGCGAGGCGCTCGTGCTCGGGGCACCTCCCGTCGAGCGGGTGGCCGCCGGTCCGGCGCTCGCGCGGGCAGCCGGGGTCGGGCACGCCGAGGAGGTGCTGGCCGACCCCGCGCGCACGGAGCTCGTCGAACGGGCCGCCTCCGAGCTCGGGCGGGTCCTCGCGGTGCTCGTCAACGCGCTCGACCCGGCGCTCGTCGTCCTCGGGGGCGGCCTGGGCTCCGCTCCGGCGTACTGCGAGCGCGTCGCTCGGGCGTGCCGCTCGCTCCAGGAGTACCCGCGCACGCCGCCGCTCGCCGTCGTCCCGTCCAGCCTCGGCCCCGCCGGCGGCCTGATCGGGGCGGCCCTGTCCGCAGCCGTGCGCGGGTCGTAGAGTGGCGGCGTGAGTACCGAGCACCAGCTCGACGCGAGCAGGGTCCACCACGACTGGGACTCGGGCCGCGAGCCCGTCCTCCGGATCGCCTCGGGGGACGTCGTCCACTTCGACCTCCCGATCACGGGGGACGGTCAGGTGACGGAGAGCTCGACCGCGGCGACCGTCGTCTGGGACTTCGAGACGATCTACAACCTCGCCGGGCCGATCCATGTCGAGGGCGCCCGGCCCGGGACGACGCTCGAGGTCGAGGTGATCTCCCTCACGCCCGGTACCTGGGGCTGGACCGCTTTCATCCCCGGGGCCGGCCTCCTCCCCGACGACTTCCCCGATCCGTACCTCAAGATCTTCGACCTGCGAAACCGGATGACGGCACACGTCGCCGAGGGTGTCGAGGTGCCGCTCGAGCCGTTCCTCGGGACGATGGGCGTCACGCCCGACGAGCCTCCGGGGCCGGTCGACGTGTTCCCACCGCACCGGGGCGGCGGCAACATCGACACGCGCCACCTCGTGGTCGGCTCGCAGCTCTGGCTCCCGGTCTGGTGCGACGGCGGCCTCTACTCCTGCGGCGACGCCCATGCGGTGCAGGGCGACGGCGAGATCTGCGTGAGTGCGGTCGAGTGCGCGATGGAGGCGACGCTGCGCTTCGTCGTGCACGACCGGTCGATCCCCGGCCCTTCGTACCGCGTCCCCGGGCGGGTCGGCCCGTCCGGCGCGTACCACGGGACCATGGGCATCGACGCCGACCTGATGGAGGGTGCCCGCACCGCCGTCCGGAACATGATCGCCTGGCTCGTCGAGGAGCGGGGGCTCTCCCGCGAAGACGCCTACGTGCTCTGCAGCCTCGCCGGCGACCTGCACATCCACGAGATCGTCGATGCCGGCGTGTGGAACGTCGGCATGACGATGCCGCTCGCCGTCTTCGCCTGAGCCGCGATGCAGCGCGAGACCGGGCTCTGGCAGGACGTGAGTGAGCTGCCCTCGTCCCTCGCCGCGACGCTCGACGCCCGCGACGGCGTCGACGACGTTGCGGCGGTGGTCGGCTCCGACCGCGTCCGGCGTGTCGTCGCGAGCGGGAACGGCGCCGCGTACTACGTCGCGGTTGCGCTCTGGCTCGCGTCGCTCGAGTCGTCCGAGGGCCCGGAGGTCGTCGCGGTGCCGAGCGGCCTTCTCGCGCGCGGCGCCTTCGCCTGGCGGGAGGGAGACCTCTTCCTCGCCGTCTCGTCCTCCGGCGAGTTCCGCGACCTCGTCGAGGCGGTCGACGCCGGCGTGCCGACGCCGTTCGCCGCCGTGACCGCGGACGCCGGCTCGACGCTCGGCTCCCGCGCAGATGCCCGCGCGCTCGTGACCGTCGAGCACCAGCGGGCGGTCACCCACACGCAGGCGTTCTGCGGGGCGGTCGCCGCGGGCCTCGCCGTCTGGGCGGAGGTGACATCCGACGCCGCCCTCGGCGAAGGGCTCCGGAGCCTGCCGGAAGGGCTCGAGAGCATCGTCGCCCGCGCGGGCGCGTGGGCGGACCAAATCGGGGACGTGCCGGCCGAGACGGCCGTCGTGTTCGGCAGCGGCCCCGGGTGGGCGGCGGCGCTCGAGGCCGCGCTCCTGCTCAAGGAGGTCGCGGGCATTCCCGCCGAGGGCGTCGAGACCCGGGAGGGAGCGACCTCGGCGATGATGGCGCTCCGGCCCGGGACGCTCGCGCTGAGCCTGCCGGCGGGCGCCGGCGACCCGCTCCTCGCGGAGGCCGAGGAGATCTGCGCGGGACAGGGCGCGACGGTTCTGCAGGCGCCGGGCGGCGAGGGCGTCGACCGGCTGCTTGCGGCGATCACGACCTTCCCGGCGGCCGCAGCGCTGAGCATGCGGATCGGCCTCGAGCGCGGGCTCGATGTCGACCGGCCGGCGTGGACGGATGCGTACTACCGCGTCGCGAGGGGCACGACGTGAGCCGTAGGCTCGACGGAGGCTGCAGGGAGCGGAGGTGCCGGCCTTGCCGGCGCCGGGAGCAGCTATGAGCCTCGGCCTCGGCGTGATCGGCTGCGGAAGCGTCTTCGCCGGGCCGTACCGGGGAATGATCGAGCGCCTGCGCGCGCCGGGGCGCGTGCACGTGAGTGCGGTCTACGACGTCGACGACGCCAAGCGGCGCGGTGCCGCTGCGCGCTACGACCTCGACCCCGACCTCGCAGCGCCCGAGGACGTGATCGGCCGGGACGACGTCGACCTCGTGCTCGTGCTGACGAGCATGAACGAGCACGGGCCGCTCGCCAAGGCGGCTCTCGAGGCCGGCAAGCACGTGCTCGTCGAGAAGCCGCCGGCGACCTCCCTCGACGAGGCCGCGGAGCTGCTCGCGCTGTCGCGCACGGCGCCGGGGCTCCTCGTCTGCGCGCCGCACATCCTCCTGAGCCCGACGTTCCGCGCCGTCCACGGCGCGGTCCGCGACGGCCGGATCGGCGACCTGCTGACGGCGCGTGCGCGCTACGGCTGGGCCGGGCCGTGGTGGAACGAGTGGTTCTACGAGCCCGGCGGCGGGTCGCTCTTCGACCTCGGTGTCTACAACGTCACGAGCCTCTGCGCGCTCTTCGGCCCCGCGCGACGGGTGACGGCGATGGTCGGCGTCGCGATCCCCGAGCGGGAGGTGAACGGCCGCAGCATGCGTGTCGAGGCCGACGACAACGCGCACGTGCTGCTCGACTTCGGCGATGCCCGCTTCGCCGTCGTCACGACCGGTTTCACAATCCAGCGCTACCGCTCGCCGGCGATCGAGGTCTACGGCAGCGAGGGCACGATCCAGCTGCTCGGCGACGACTGGGCGCCCGAGGGGTGGGAGCTCTGGCGGAACGCCGACGGTGCCTGGCACGTGTTCCCGGAGGCCGACCCGCACTGGCAGTGGACCGAGGGGCTGCGGCACCTCGTCGACTGCGTCGAGGCGGGCCGTCCGACCGTGACGCGACCGGAGCACGCCTATCACGCGCTCGAGATCATGCTCGCCGCGCAGGCGGCGGGCCGCGACGGCGTCGCCCGAACGATCGAGAGCGACTTCCCCGATCCCGTCTACGACGACTCGTTCGCGAAGCTCGATGCCGAGCGCCTCGTCCACGACCGGCGGAGCCACGATGGGCTATAAGCCGTCGCCCCGGCCTTCGTTCGAGGTGCCCACGGTCATCCGCGCGGCCGACGCCGTGCGCCACACGTGGGGTGACGAGGAGGCGGGCTTCGTCGAAGACTGGATCTACGTCTCGTCGCAGCTGATCCACACGATCGTCTTCGGCCTTCCGCCGGGCGGCGCGTTTCGCCACTCGGAGAGCTTCCGGACGGTGTTCGCCGCGGACGAGCTCCTGTACGTCCTCCAGGGGACGCTCGTGCTCGCGAACCCGGAGACGGGCGAGGTCGTTCGGGCCGAGACGGGCGAGAGCGTCTTCTTCCGGCGCGACACCTGGCACCACGGCTTCTCGTACGGCGACGAGCCGCTACGCGTGCTCGAGTACTTCGCCCCGCCTCCGGCGACGGGCACCTCGGGCGCGTACGCGCAGACGAGGCCGTACCTCGAGGAGAGCGTCTATGCGGTCGACGGAGTCGTCGGTGCGCTGGCGGATGCCCGGCCGCCCGGGGGCTCGTTCCACGTCCTGCGCGGCGAGGACAGCGTCTGGCGTCTCGACCGCGGCGTGCTCGTCGGCCTCCTCGTCTCGACCGAGCATCTGACGGTCGGCACGCTGACGGTTCCTGCCGGCCAGTCGGGCCAGGAGGAGTCGCACGACGGGGAGGAGCTCCTGTACGCCCGGGGCGGCGAGCTCCACGTCGAGGCGGCCGGGGTCGAGGCGACCCTCCAGCCGGGCGACGCGTTCCTCGTCCCGGCGGGCGTGACGCACCGCTACGCCGCGACCGACGCGGGCGTCGCGGAGGCCGTCTTCGGCGTCGCGCCGAGCTACGCCCCGCCCGCCTGAGCTCCGGCCGCGAGGCGCTTCATCGTGCCGGACGCGGACCGCGCCTCAGATCGAGCCTGCGGAGCAGTTGCGCGTTCAATGCGACGACGATCGTCGAAAGGCTCATGAGGAGCGCCCCGACGGCGGGTGGGAGCGTGATGCCCCACGGCGCGAGCACTCCGGCTGCGAGCGGGATCGCGAGGATGTTGTAGCCGGCCGCCCAGACGAGGTTCTGCACCATCTTCCGGTAGCTGGCGCGCGAGAGCGTGACGACGCCGACGACGCCACGGGGATCGTCCGAGGCGAGGATCACGCCCGCCGACTCGATCGCAACGTCCGTTCCCGCACCGATCGCGATCCCGACGTCGGCGCGGGCGAGCGCGGGGGCGTCGTTGACGCCGTCGCCGACCATCGCGACCCTGTGCCCGCGTTCCTGCAGCTCGCGAACGTGTCGTTCCTTGTCCTCCGGGAGCACTTCGGCGAAGACCTCGTCGATCCCAAGGTCGGCGGCGACCGCATCGGCGACCTGCCGGGCGTCGCCGGTGATCAGCGCGACGCCGATCCCGAGCTCGTGCAGGCGCTCGACCGCCTCCCGCGCCTCGGGGCGCACGCGATCCTCGAGTGCGAAGGCGCCGAGAACCGTCCCGTCCCGGACGACGTACAGCACCGACGCCCCGCGGCTCTCCCACGGCCCCGTCTCCCGCGCGAGCTCGCCGGGCACGTCGAGGCTGCGCTCGCGCAGCAGGCCTGGCCCGCCCACCGCGACACGCGCGCCGTCGAGCGAGGCCTCGACGCCGCGCCCGCTCATCGCCCGGAAGTCACGTGCCGTGGGGATCGGGCCGTGGTCGCGGGCGGCGCTCACGATCGCCCGGGCGAGCGGGTGCTCGCTCTCCGATTCGACCGCCGCCGCCTGGGCCAGGACCGAGTCACGGTCGCGGCCGGCGACGCCGGTGACGACGTGCTCGCCGCGCGTCAGCGTTCCGGTCTTGTCGAAGAGCACGACGTCGACGAGACGGCTGCGCTCCAGGCTGAGCCGGTCCTTGACGAGGATGCCGTTGCGGGCAGCGAGCGAGGTGGAGATCGAGATCACGAGTGGGATCGCGAGCCCGAGCGCGTGCGGGCACGAGATCACGAGCACGCTCACGGCGCTGATCACGCCGAAGTCGACGTCGTCCAAGAGCGCCCAGACGACGAAGGCAATGGTCGCGGCGCCGACCGCGACGTAGAAGAGGAGGGCGGCGGCGCGGTCGGCGAGCGCCTGGGTCCGGGAGCGCGACGCCTGCGCCTCCGCGACGAGCCGCTCGATCCCGGCGAGCGCCGTCTCCTCGCCGACGGCCGTCACACGCACGCGGATCGCGGAATCGGTCGCCACCGTGCCGGCCGTGACGTCGTCGCCCTCGCCCTTCGCCACCGGCCTCGACTCGCCCGTGATCATCGACTCGTCGAGCTCCGCGCGACCGGCGAGGATCTCACCGTCGGCCGGCACACGGGCACCGGGACGCACGAGCACGACGTCGCCGACTCGAAGCTCGGTCAGCGGGATCCGCTCGCTCTCGCCGTCGCGCACCCTTTCCGCCTCGTCGGGCAGCAGCTCCGCGAGCGCGCTCACGGCGCCGCTCGCCTGCCCGAGCGCCTTCATCTCCTGCCAGTGCCCGAGCAGCATGATCACCACGAGCGCGGAGAGCTCCCACCAGAACTCCAGGTCGAACAGCCCGAGCGACGTTGCTGCGCTCGCCGCGAACGCGACGGTGATCGCCAGCGAGACGAGCAGCATCATTCCCGGCGCGCGTCGGCGAATCTCCGACCACGCACCCGTCAGGAAGACGGAGCCCCCGTAGACGTAGATGACCGTGCCGAGCACCGGCGCGACCAGGCCATCCCCCGGAAACTCCGGCGCGGTGTAGCCGAACCAGTCCTGGACCATCTCGCTGTACACGACGACCGGAACGGCGAGGATCAGGGTGATCCAGAAGCGACGCCTGTAGACGTCCGCGTGACCCGCGTGGCCGGCGCCCCCGTGCGCCTGCCCGTGCCCTTGGTGCTCGGAGGCCGGGTGCTCCCGCTCGTGCTCTCGCCCCAGGCCCTCGGCCGCCTCGACGCCGTGGTGACCGGGGTGGTCCTCTGTTGCCATCAGGCCCAGGATCGCACGGCAGTGATGCGTTTTGATCCGCGGAGCGGCGGAGCTCAGTCGGGAAACGCGATGGTCGAGTCGGCGGCGACCATGCCGGCGTTCAGCTCGCGTGCCGGAACGATCGTGCGGCCGAACGGCACGAGCGCGGCGCCGGCCATCTTGAAGTCCGCAATCCCGAGCGGGATGCCGATGATCGTCAGGCAGAGCGCCACCCCCGTGACGATGTGGCCGAGCGCGAGCCACCACCCCGCGAGGACGAACCAGAGAACGTTCCCGATCACGCTCAGCGTCTCGTGCCGCGTCGGGCTCTGCACGAGCGCCCGGCCGAACGGCCACAGCGCGTACCGCGCGAGCTTGAGCGACTGCTTGGCGAACGGTAACCCGATGATCGTGATCGCGAGCAGCACTGCCGCGAGCAGGTACCCGAGCGCGAGCCAGACCCCGGCGAGGACGAGCCAGATGACGTTGAGCAGGGTCTTCACGCTTCGGTCGCCCGGCCGAGCGTACCGGCCGCTGGCTCGTCGTCGGTTCGGAGTTACGCGACGCCCGGAGGCGGGTACGAGCGCGGCATGGCGAAAGGTGACGTACACGTCGTTCCGAGCAAGGACGGCTGGCGGGTCGAGGTTGCGGCAGACGGTCGCGCGAAGTCGACCCACCGGACGCAGGCGGAGGCCCGGGAGGCGGCACGCGCGATCGCTCGTCGCAACAAGCGCGAGCTGTTCGTCCACGGCCGCGACGGCCAGATCCGCGAGCGGAACACGTACGGCAAAGATCCGCGGGCGACGCGCGGCTAGGGCGGCGCCTGCCGACTCGTTGATGCCGGGCTCGGAGAACCAGGCTCATGCGGAGCTCCTACGCGCGTGGCAGCGCCCAGGCGGCGTGCTGGCCCCCGATCAGCTCCGAGCGCTGCTCTCGTGGAGCGGCACTCCCGACGACGAGCGCGCCGGGCTCGAAGCCGCGCTTGCGGCGACGGAGCAGCAGGTCGAGGCCGAGCGCCTCGCGCCGAACCAACGCCGCGGTCACGTGAGCTGGCTCGACCGCGTGAAGCACCTCGTCGGCCGCTGACGCGGTCTCAGCCGGTCAGCCTGTCGGCCGGAGTGGCGCGACGGGGATCCACTGAGAACACTGCGGCGAGCAGCGCGACACCCCAGACGATCGCGGCGATCGACCAGGTCCGGCCGAGCCCACCGGCCGCGTCCGGCCAGGCGAGCGATACGAGCCCGAGGTAGGAGGCCGCCACGCTGGTGCACACCGGAAAGAAGGGACGGACCCTGCACGAGCGGACACTGCGAGGGCCCCGAACGGGGCCCTCGCACCACTCGACCGGAGCCCGCCTAGACGAGCTTCTGGTTGTGCCACTTCCGGTAGATCGACTGTGCCTTCTGGGCGAAGGCCGACACCGCCTCGGCCGGCGTCGCCTTGCCCTGCGCCACCGTGGCGAACATCTGCGGGATCAGGAACGTGTTGTAGATCTCGTCCATCACCGCCGTCGAGTTGCCCGGGTGGCCCGGGTTCGTCGTGTACTTCTCCGCGATGGTGGTCAGCACCGAGTACTTGCCCTTCGGCTTGTGCGGGTCCTGCGCGGTGAGCCTGCGGATCTCCTTGAAGCCGCCCTTGATCGAGTTCGTCCAGGGCGGGAAGTTGTAGTACTTGCTGCGCACGAAGTGATCCTGGTAGTTGAGCTGCTGGTCGACCACGTACTTCTGGGCCGCCTCCTTGTTCTTCGCGAACTTCCAGATCAGGTACACGCCCATCACGTGCTCGTTGCCCAGGCGCATCGCGGGCCCGCGCGGGATCGACGCCAGCCACGTGTCGTCCGACAGCGCCTGGTTTCCCTGGTCCTCCGCGGAGCGGACGATCGAGATCGCGTTCAGCGCCACCGAGAGGCGACCGGCGAGGAACGCCTGGTTGTTCGACGCGGCGGTCCAGGCGAACACCTCGTCGGACATGCCGCTCGTGTAGATCTCCTTCATCACCTGGAGCGCCTGGATCGCGCCCCTGCGGTTCGACCCCTGCCCGATCACGATGCGGTTCTCCTCGTTCTGGATGAACCCGCCGTAGCAGTAGAGGAGCGACGTGAGGAGCATGTTCGAGTCGATCTCGTTCGACATGCCC
>NZ_DATMBZ010000168.1:0-14110 GCF_035558935.1 Gaiella sp.
GCGCCGTTGGGGCCGAGGAACCCCGTCACCGTCCCCGGCTTGAGCGAAAACGTCAAGTCATCGACGGCACACAGGTCACCGAAACGCTTGCTGAGGTGCTCGGCGCGCACGACGGCGGTTTGGCTGTCTGGAAGTGTCTGCTCCGACGCGACCAGGCTGTGGTGCCCCGGCCGATTCGGGGGCTTCGTGAGAGCGCTCATCAGCTCACCTCCGATACACGTAGCTGAGATGGAACTCTCGCGCTATTGCGATCATCCCGGTGACGGCCCGGCCCTGCATCGGTGACGTCCCCCAGGCGCGCTGCGGGTAAGCCGCAGCGGGAAGAGGCCTTCACCCCGGGCTCGAGGAGGTCAATAGCTTTGACTCTGGTCAGGATGGGTTCGCCGCGGCGCAGAGTCGCGCCCCGAGATCGATCTCGACGGATGGATCAACCACAACCTGCGCATGCAGGCGCGCATGGAGGATCGGAACGTTGACGCGATGCGCGAGGCCTGGGAGGACGTCGCCGCTGTCGTCACCGCCCAGGGCCTTGCTTTAGCAACAGAGGTACATCTCTGACCCCGCGGCACGTCCGAGATCGCCGGGAATAATCAGGCCTTCGTAACTTCCCCTCGACGGGCGCTGCGGTGGGCGCGCTCGCGCCCCTGCAAGACCGCGCGCGTCGCGCATTTCAGCCCGCACGACCTGCGGCACCGTGGTATGACGCTTTGGCATCAGTCGGGTGTTCCGGCACGCGAGCTCGCCGAGCGCGCCGGCCACGCGCGGCCGAGCATGTCGCTCGACGTCTACTCGCACGTCATGCCTCCGGACGAGCTCGTAACCGAGCGTCTTTCGGGCGCGCAGCGCCGCCTGGAACGCTGCCCTGGTGGTCTCGGTGGTCTCAGCTCCCCACGGAGACCGCAACCCCGCACGAGTACGCGAACTTGTACTTGTTCGTGTAGCCCTCCACGGCGGCGAGTCGAGCGCGGAGCAGTCACGCGGCCCGCACGCGGAGCACTCCGTCGACGAGCTCGAGCGAGCTGGTGCCGCAGTTCTCGATCGGATCGCCCGGGTCGCCCGCGGCATGGCGGCGGAGCGCGCGGATCGCGCCGCCGTGCGTGACCACGAGAATCGTGTTTTCGGGATGCGCGGCGGCGATTCGCTCGACGGCGCCGACGACCCTCTCGGTCAGCTCCTCGCGCGTCTCGCCGTCGTGGCCGATCTCGCCGTCGAGCCAGCGGGCATACCCCTCGGGGAACCGCTGCTCGACCTCCGCCCGCGTGAGCCCCGACCAGGATCCGACGTCGATCTCCCGCAACCGTGCGTCCTCGACGACGTCGAGCCCGAGCCGGTCGGCGACGACGCGTGCCGTCTCGCTCGCGCGGACGAGGTCGCTCGAGTACACCGCGGCGATCCCGTCGCCGGCGAGGCGCTCGGCGAGCTCGGCCGCCTGACTCAGGCCCGCCTCGTTGAGCGGCGGATCGGCATGGCCCTGCCAGCGTCCGAGCCGATTCCAGTCGGTCTCGCCGTGGCGTGCGAGGAGGATGCGGGTCACGCGACTAGGCTAGCCGCGTGGATCTCGGGCTCACCGGGAAGGCCGCACTCGTCACCGGCTCGAGCCGCGGGATCGGCCGCGGCATCGCGACCCGGCTGGTCGAGGAGGGCGCCGACGTCGTGTTCTGTGCGAGGGGGAAGGAGGCGCTCGACGAGGCCGTCGCCGGGGCCGGTGGTCCCGGCCGCGCGGTTCCGGTGGTGGCCGATGTCACCACGCCCGACGGTGCAGTCGAGGTCGTCGAAGCCGCGGTCGGTGCGTTCGGCGGGCTCGACATCGTCGTCAACAACGTCGGTGGCTCCGGCGCACGCACGATCGACGAGCTCGATGTCCGGGACCTCGACGACGTCCTGGGCCGGAACCTCGTCCCGGCACTCGCGGTGTCGCGAGCAGCGCTGCCGATCCTGCGGGACCGGGGCGGCGGGGTGATTGCCCTGATCGCGTCGATCTGGGGTCGCGAGGGCGGCGGCAGCCCGAGCTACAACGTCGCCAAGGCCGCGGAGATCAGCCTCGCGAAGGCGATGGCGGGCGACCTTGCGAAGGATCGGATCAGGGTCTTCAGCGTCGCGCCGGGATCGACCCTCTTCCCCGGCGGCAGCTGGGAGCGTCGCGTGCGCGACGACCCGGAGGGAATGGCCGCCTTCGTGGCCCGTGAGCTGCCCTGGGGGCGCTTCGGGACGGTGGACGAGATAGCGGACGTCGTGACGTTCCTCGTCTCGCCGCGAGCCTCCTGGGTCGTGGGCACCTCCGTCGTCGTCGACGGCGGCCAGTCACGCTCGTTCTGAGCCGGCTGACCTACGCGGATCGGGCCGAGACGGCGACTACCCTGGACGGGATGGAGGTCGCAGGCCGGATCGCGGGCACGTTCGAGGCGCGGGTGCGTGCGCTCGAAGAGGCGATGCTGTCGCCGGTCGCCGTGCGTTCGTACGAGACGCGCGGTCGGGAGCGCGACGAAGAGCCGTGCTCCGTCCGGACGCCCTTCCAGCGTGACCGAGACCGGCTGATCCACTCGAAGCCCTTTCGCCGGCTGAAGGGCAAGACGCAGGTCTTCATCGACCCACAGGGCGATCACTTCCGCACGCGGATGACCCATACGCTCGAAACGACCGCCATCTCGCGCGTCGTGGCGCGTGCGCTGCGGCTCAACGAGGATCTCGTCGAGGCGATCGGTCTCGGACACGACACGGGGCACACGCCTTTCGGCCATGCGGGGGAGGACGCGCTCGACGAGGCCCTCCTGGCGCGGTTCGGCGGACGGTTCAGGCACAACGAACAGTCGTTCCGGATCGCGAAGCAGCTGAACCTCACCCACGAGGTCTGCGACGGGATTCTCACGCACACAGGTGAGCGCGAACCGACGACGCTCGAGGGCAAGATCGTCCGGATCGTCGACCGGATCGCCTACGTCAACCACGACATCGACGACGCGCTCCGGTACGGGCTCCTGACGGAGAGCGACCTCCCCGCGGGTGAGATCGAGCTGCTCGGCACGACCGGTTCGCAGCGGATCGACACACTCGTCCACGATCTCGTGCGTGCGTCGGAGGCCGCGGGCGACATCGTGCAGGGGCGGGACGTGGGGAAGGCGATGCACTCCCTCCGGGCGTTCATGTTCGAGCGCGTCTATCTCGGCCCTCAGGTGATGCCCGAACACGAGCGCGCGCGCCGTGTCGTGAAGGCGATCTTCGACCGGCTGGCCCACGAGCCCGCGCGGCTGCCGGCCGGCGACGGCGCGCTGCCCGAGCGGATCACCGACTACCTCGCCGGCATGACCGACCGCTTCGCGCTGGCATACGCCGATCGTCTCGTGGCCGAATAGGCTCGCCGCCGTGGCGCGGATCAAGGACACGAGCGTGGCCGAGGTGAAGGCCGCGGCCGACATCGTCGACGTGGTCTCGGCCAGAACGTCGCTTCGGCGGGCCTCGAGCTCGCGCTTCACCGGCCGCTGCCCGTTCCACGAGGAGCGCACGCCGAGCTTCTCCGTCGATCCCGTCGACAAGCTCTACTACTGCTTCGGCTGCGGCAAGGGCGGCGACGTCGTCCGGTTCGTCCAGGAGACCGAGAACCTCGACTTCGCAGGCGCGATCGAGTGGCTCGCGGACCGTTTCCGCGTGCAGCTCGAGTACGAGGAAACCTCACCTCACGCCGACGCCGCACGGCGCCGCCGCGAGCGCCTGACCGCCCTGCTCGAGCAGGCGACGACCTATTTCGAGCGCGTGCTCTGGGACAGCGAGACGGGCGCGTCCGTGCGCGACTACCTCACGGGCCGTGGCCTCGCCGAGGAGATCTCACGTGAGTTCCGCCTGGGGCTCTCCCGCGGTTCGGGGCTCGTCGTGAAGGCGCGTGAGAGTGGCTTCACGATCGAGGAGATTCGCGCCGCAGGGCTTGCGAACCAGCGGGGAAACGACTACTTCCCGTTCCGGCTCATGTTTCCGCTGGCGGACGCACGGGGGCGGGTGATCGGCTTCCAGGCGCGCCGGCTCCGCGACGACGATCCGCTCCGAGGGAAGTACGTCAACACGCCCGAGAGCGAGCTCTTCAAGAAGGGAAACGTCCTCTACGGCCTCCACCTCGCGCGCCCGGCGATCGCGAAGCAAGATCGTGCGATCGTCGTGGAGGGCAACACCGACGTGATCGCGCTCCGCCAGGCGGGGGTCGAGCCCGTCGTCGCGTCGATGGGCACCGCGCTCACCGAAGCGCAGCTCCGAGAGCTCGGCCGGCTGACGAAGCGCCTCTTCCTCTGTTTCGACGCGGACGCAGCGGGACAGGAGGCGACCCTGCGCGGGATGGAGCTCGCGGTGCGGCAGGGCTTCGACGTCCGCGTCGTGGCGCTGCCCAGGGGCGAGGATCCGGCCGATGCGCCCGACTCGTTCGCTGCGCGGCTCGGCTCGGCGGAGAGCTACCTGCACTACCGCGTCCGCATCACGCTCGAGCGGACCACCGACCGGCAGGAGGCGTTCGTACGGGCGCGTGAGATCTTGGCCCCGGTCGAGGACTCACCCGAGCGCCAGGAGGCGCTGCGCCTGCTCGCCGACCGGCTCGACCTTCCCCGGGAGACGCTCGCCGGCCTGGCGCCCTCGAACGTCGCTCGCACCGCCTCCGCGCCCGCGGCGTCGACCCCGCGCCTGCTCGAAGCGGGCCTCCAGCGGGAGCGTGATCTGCTCGCCGCGGTCGTCCGCAACCCATCGCTTGTCCCCGAGCTGGCCGCGCTGACACCCGACCATTTCGACGATCCGCTCCATCGTCGCTTCCGGGAGTCACTGGTCGAGAGGACGCCCGAGGACGAGGAGCTCCTGGCGCTGCGGGCGGAGCTCGGCGCGCGCGCCGACCGCGACGAGCTCGACGAGCGCACCGGCAAGGAGCTCCTTCTGCGCCTGCACGAACGGCGCCTCCGCCGCGAGCTCCAGGGCGGCGACCTCGTCCGGGCGACGGAGCTGCAGGCGCAACTCGCGAAGGTCCACAGCGCGCTCGCCGAGCTGGGGTGAATCCGTACGCACGAGCCGTTCGCCGGCTCGGCCGGTATCGCGCCGTCGCGTGGGCCCTGTCGCACCTGCTTGCGCCGATCGACGTGCGCTTCGCGCGTCGGCGACGGTCGGTGACCAGCTTCGCAACGGGCTTTCCGCTCTGTTACCTGACCACGACGGGACGGCGGACCGGGCGGGCGCGGACAGTGCCGCTCCTGTACGTCGGGGACGGCGTGCGGATGGTCGTGATCGCGTCCAACTGGGGCGGACCGCGCCACCCGGCTTGGGCACTCAACCTCGACGCGAACCCTGCGACGCGCGTGTCCGTCGCAGGAGTCGAGCGCGCCTACACAGCCAGGCACGCGACGCCCGAGGAACGCGAGCGCTACTGGGCGCAGGCGGTTCGCGTCTGGCCGGGCTATGAGGACTATCGGGCCCGAGCGCGCCGGGAGATACGCGTCTTCGTGCTCGAGCCCGTCGAGCTGGAGCGGTCGAGCAATGTGAGCTGAGCAGAGCCCGCCTGCGGTTGCGGGAGCGAGCTGTCGCTTTGTGCGCGCCGTTCCACGTTCTGGTCCCATCCCAAACCCCCGCCCACCCACGGGGACATCGACAGTAGTCACGAAAGCGTGTCCGGTTCGTGTCAAGTCGGTGCCAATTCGTCGCGACATGCACACCCATCGGGCGCAAGTGCGTCCCGGCGGTGACGGGCCCTCTAAGCTCCACGCACGGACGGCGTGCACGACATGGGTGGGATGCACGGATTCGGGGGAGTCCTGACCCCGGGGTCCGACCGCGTGGCCGAACACCCGTGGGAGCTCCGGGTCTTCGCGCTCTCGACGCTCGTTGGGATCCACGGGATCGGCGCCGGGTCGGGTCGCGCGATCCGGGAGGAGATGGCTCCTGCGGACTACCTCGCTGCGGGGTACTACGACCGCTGGCTCTGGAGCACCGAACGACGCCTGCTGCGCCGGGGCACGATTGTCGACGACGACGTCGACAACTGGGTGGCGCGGCTGCGGGCCGGCGAGCGCGTGCCCGGGAGAGAGGATCCCGAAGCGGCGCGGCGGGTCGTCGACGCCACGCTCGAGGCATCGCCTCTGCGGCCGGCCGAGTCGGCGCGGTTCGCACCGAGCGACCGCGTGCGCGTGCGCCGGATGCGACCCGCCGGGCACACCCGCTGTCCGCGCTACGTGCGAGGGGTGACCGGCATCGTCGAAACGCTCCGCGGTATGGACGTGTTCCCCGACATCGGGCCATACGGGGGGCCGGACGAGGCGGTGTACGCCGTCGCGTTCGACTCCGACGACGTCTTCGGGCCGTCCACCGAGGGCAGGTGGACGATCGTGCTCGACCTGTTCGAGAGCTACCTCGAGCCGGCGTGACCCGCGACCACCGCCACGGTCCCGACGACGAGCTCGCGCTTCGCGCCGCAGCGCTCGAGGCAGTGCTCGTCGAGAAGGGGCTCCTGAGCACGGATCAGATCGATGCGATCGTCGAGCGGTACGAGCGCGACCTCGGACCGCAGAACGGGGCGCGAGTGGTCGCACGCGCGTGGGTCGACCCCGCCTACCGCGATCGGCTGCGCGCAGACGCCACCGCCGCGATCGGGGAGCTCGGCTTCGGCGGTTTCGAGGGAGCGACCATGGTTGCTCTGGAGAACACCCCTGACGTCCACAACGTCGTCGTCTGCACGCTCTGTTCCTGCTACCCCTGGCCGGTTCTCGGGCTTCCACCGACCTGGTACAAGAGCCCCGCGTACCGCGCACGCGTCGTCGCAGAGCCCCGGTCGGTACTGCGCGAGTTCGGAATCGAGCTGCCCGCCGAGGCTCGAATCCGCGTCTGGGACTCGACGAGCGAGGTGCGATACCTCGTCGTCCCGCAGCGTCCCGCCGGCACCGAGGGGATGGGCGAGGAGGCGCTGGCCGGGCTCGTCACGCGCGACAGCATGATCGGCACCGGCCTCGCTCGGAGCCCCGGAGCGTGAGCGGCACCACCGACCCCGGCGTCGCGGATCCGGCGGCCCCCGCCGCGCCTCCGCGCTCGAACGGCGAGCTCGTCTTCGAGGAGCCGTGGGAGAGCCGGGCCTTCGGAGTCGCCGTCGCGCTCCACGACGCCCGTGTGGTCGACTTCGAGACATTCCGCGCGCACCTGATCGACGAGATCGCCGCATGGGAGGCAGAGCACCGCCCGTCGGCCGCCGGGTACCGCTACTACGAGCGCTGGCTCGCAGCCCTCGAGCGGACGCTGCTCGAGGCGGGCCTCGTCGACGCCCCCCGCGTCGAGGCCGCCCGAACGGCCCTCGAGCACGAGTGGTCGCACGACCACGACCACGACCACTGAGCCTTCGTCTGGCGTACGCTTGGTGCTCCATACCGCAGGGAGGCGGGTCACATGTACGCACGCGTGGCGACGTTCGAGAGCGATCCCTCGAAGGTGAACGACGCGATCGAGCTGGTTCGGTCGCAGGTGGAGTCGGGCGACACGCCGGAGGGCCTCGAGGGCGCGAAGATGCTCATGCTCGTCAACCGCGAGAGCGGCAAGGGAGTCGGCGTGACGCTCTTCGAAGACGAGGAGGCGATGCGCCGGGGCGACGAGGCGCTCAACGCGATGAATCCGGGCGGCACGGAGCAACGCACCTCCGTCGAGTTCTTCGAGGTGCCCGTTCACACGGTGAGCTGAGCTCGCGCACACGAGCTGCGAATCGTCGCAGGGCGCTCACCTGCGTCCCTCGCCAGTCCGGCGTCGTGTCAGCTGTCGAGCCGGGATACCTCGAGGTCGAGGTCACGCTCGACGAGCCTCATCACCTCGTCGCTGATCTCGCCCGCGTTTCGCAGCTCGACGACGGCGTGCCGCTCGGCCTCGAGAAGCTCCCGACGGAGCTTCTGGAACTTCAGCGACTGCCGCTCGATCTTGCCGTCGCCGGTGGGATCGACCCGGGCGGCAAAGCGGTCGATCCGGAACTGGTACAGGCCGCGGACACGTGCTGCAGTGTCGTCTGCCACCCACGACTCCGACGCGAGCTCGTCCAGACGCTCCAGCGCCGCCTCCGCGGCGCGGATGCGTGCGTGCGCCTCTTCGGCCTCGAGGCCGCTCTCGTCCGCCTCGAGCCCGAGCGCCCGGATCACTCCGGGGAGCGTGAGACCCTGGACGACGAGGGTTCCGAGAACGACGGCGAAAGCGAAGAAGACGATCTCGTCACGTCCTTCGAGCGGCGCGCCGGTGTCCGTCCGGAGCGGGATGAGGAGCGCCGCTGCGATCGTCACGGCGCCCCGCATGCCGTTCCACGAGATGAACGCGGCATGCGTCCACGGCCGGCCGGCATGCCCTGCCCGCGCCGCGACCATCCGGGCCGCGCCCGTCACCGCGAAGACCCACGCGATCCGTAGGAGCAGGACCGCGAGGACCACGATCGCGGCCTCTCGTACGAGCGACCACCCGTTCGTCCCGGACAGGTCGTCGAGGATCGGCCGCAACTGCAGCCCGACGAGGCCGAAGAGAACGGCGTTCAGCAGAAACGTGAAGATCTCCCAGAACGCGCGGCCCTGGAGACGCGTCTGGACCGTCGTCAGCTCCGGCGTGTACCAGCCCATGTAGACGCCCGCAGTCACGACCGCCAGCACGCCCGAGACACCGAGCACGTCGGCGGGGACGAATGCGAAGTACCCCGTGAGGAACGCGATCGTCACCTCGAGCGGCGGGTTGTCGAGCGCCCGTCGGATGCGCCTGATGAGGTAGCCCACGGCCAGCCCCACCGCCACGCCGCCCGAGATGTTGAGCACGAGATCCCAGCCCGCATGCCACATGGAGAAGGATCCGGTTACGGCTGCCGCGATGGCTGTGCGGAGCAAGACGAGGGCCGTCCCGTCGTTGACCAGGCTCTCGCCTTCGACGACGTCGATCAACCGCCGCGGGACACCGAGGCGCCGTCCGATCGCCGTCGCCGCGATGGGGTCGGTCGGCGAGACCACCGCGCCGAGGATGAATGCTTGCGGCCACGAAAGGCCCGCCACGGCATGCGCCACGGTCGCGACGCCGACCATTGTCACGATCACGAGACCAACGGCGAGCAGCGAGATCTCCTTCAGGTTCTGGCGCAGCTCGCGCAGGCCGGTGAAGTACGCCGAGACGTAGAGCAGCGGCGGGAGGAATCCGACCAGGACGACCTCCGGCGGGAGGCTCACCTCGGGGACGCCGGGTCCGAAGCCCAACACGAGCCCGCCGAGCACGAGAAGGATCGGATAGGGGAGACGGAGGGAGCCCGCGAGGATCAGCAGGACGGCGGCCGACGCGAGCAGCGCGAGCAGCTGGAGCTCGTCGGCATGCGTGAACTCGAGGATCATGCCCACATCGTCGTCCACCAACGAGCGGGGCGCCTAGTCACACCGTTCCGATCCGCGCCGACGTGCCCGGCCGCGTCGTCTCGAACATCCGCGAGCTGCTCTGGAGCGATGCGCCAGAAGGGTCGGTGCTTGCCCAGACGGATTGGCAGCTCCCCGGGTTGGACTCGAACCAACAACCCTCCGGTTAACAGCCGGATGCTCTGCCAATTGAGCTACCGGGGAAGGCAGCGAGCGGGAAGTGTAGCCGTGGCGATCCAGGACGAGCCTGCCGCCGCGTGCAGGAAGGAAGGCGGGGAGCGGCGGCGAAGACAGGGAGTTCCGTGCGGAGAACGATCGTCATCTTCGTCGCCGTGGCCGCAGCCCTGGCGACTGCCGGACCCTGCGCGGCAGCACAGAGCGCCAAGGTGGCGGCGCTCCAGGTCGCGCTGCGATCGCACGGTCTCTACACGGGGGCAGTCGACGGCATTCCCGGGCCGATGACCCGTAACGCGCTCATCCGTTTCCAGCGGAGCAACGGCATCAGGGCGACGGGCCAGGTCGGCATGGCGACGCGCTGCAAGCTCGGGAAGCTCGGGAGCCCGCTCCTCGGCCAGCGACAGCTCTCGCGCGGGCGCGTCGGCTGGGACGTTGCCTCGCTCGAGTTCAGACTGCGTGCGTTCGGGCTGCCCGCGCAGCGGGTCGACGGGCGCTTCGACGCTACGACGGCCGCGGCCCTGCGGCGGTTTCAGCGCTCGCATGGCCTCACCGCCGACGGAGTCGCCGGTGCGAGGACGTTCCGTGCGCTTGCACGCGGAGGGAAGCCGCGCAGCGTGAAGCCGAAGCGGCCCGCAGCTGCCCGCGCCGTCGTCCACGTCGTTCGTCCCGGCGAGGGGTTCGCCGTCATCGCGCGCCGCTACCACGTGGGCGCCGACGCGCTCGCGCGCGCGAACGGCCTGACCCTGAGCAGCGTGATCACCCCCGGCCAGCGCCTCCGGGTCCCGGGCGTCGCGCGCGCAGCGAAGACGGCGGCGCCGCGGCGCGCGGTGGCCACGGTCGTGCACACCGTGCAGCCGGGCGAGGGATTCATCGCTATCGCACAGCGGTACGGCGTGCGCGCCGTGAAGCTGGCCCGCACGAACGGGCTCGTGCTGACGAGCGTGTTGACTCCTGGACAACGTCTCAAGGTGCCGGGCCGGGTCGTGGCGACGCGCGCGAACGCGCCGGTGCCGAGTCTCCGCCACACCGTGTCGGCCGGCGAGAGCTTCTTCTCGATTGCCCAGCGCTACCACGTCAGCCCCTGGCGGCTCGCGCGCGCGAATGCCCTCTCCCTGATGTCGACGATCGTGCCGGGTCAGCGGCTCGTCCTGCCCCGCGGGGCGCATCTCGGAGGATCGGGCTCCGATGTCGATCGCGCCACCGTCGCAGGGGCGATCGACCGCTGGTCGGCGACGTACGGGGTCGACTCGAAGCTCGCTCGGGCCGTCGCCTGGATGGAGTCGGGGTTCCAGCAGGACGTCGTCTCGAGCGCGGGCGCGATCGGCGTGATGCAGCTCCTGCCCGAGACGTGGGAGTGGGTCGACACGATGCTGCTCGGAGAGGTCACCCCGCGGACGTACGAGGGGAACGTGCGTGCCGGCGTCCGCTACCTCCGCTGGCAGCTCGACCAGTTCGACGGCGACGTCCGCCTGGCGCTGGCCGGCTACTACCAGGGTGCGCGCGCGGTCCGCGAGCGCGGCCTGTTCGACGACACGAAGCAGTACGTCTCGGTGATCCTGCAGCTCTACGGCTCGGTCTGAGTCGGCTCGACGCTCGGCTCGCCGACCGCGACCGCGACGCCCCCTCGAGGGCTCGCTGCCTTGCTGGGCGGCGACAACCGCGCCCGGCGCGGTCGGGAACGCGACGGGAGCGAAGCGCTCGAGCCGCTGTTCAGGCGAGCGCCGAGACCGCGCTGTGCGCCTGGCGCGCGGCCTCGTCGACCGGGAGCGCCCAGAACGCATCGGGGGTCGAGAACACCTCGACGTCGAGCGGGCCGTCCCAGCCGGCGGCGGAGAGGGCGGCGACGAGCTCTGACGAGCGGCCGTGCTCCTCGGGAAGCCGGCGGACGCCGGGTATCGGCTCCGGCAGCTCGTCGGCGACGTGCAGCCCCGTGAAGCGGCTCCGAGCCGCGACGACGTCCTCGGTCGACTCGTGGGCCAGGTTGAACGTGTCGGCCATGATCCCGACGTCGTCGAGACCCGCCTCGTCGAGCAGCGCGAGCGCGTCCGCAAGCGAGCAGACGAACCCGGCGGTGTCGCGTTGCGCTGGGTGGATCGGCTCGAACCCGAGAACCACACCGGCCTCGCGGGCGGCCGCCGCCGCACGCCGGAGGCCGTCCACGACGATCGCGCGGCCCTCGTCCTCGGAGCGTCCGCCGAGCGGCCCGCTCAGACAGACGGCGCAGGCGGGCTCGTAGGCCGAGAACCGTCGCAGGGAGTCGCAGATCGCCTCGATCCGTTCTCCGGGGTCGGACGGGCCTTCCATCCCCGGGATCGCGAGGGGGAGGAACGACGGCACGGTCGGGACACAGTTCGACACCGCGAGCCGGTGTGCGTAGAGCAACTCGACGTTGGCGACGTCGTCGGCCGGCAGCTTGAGCTCCCAGAGACCGATCGCGTCGAACCCCGCCCGGGCGTAGGCGTCGACGTCCTCGGCGAAGGAGGCGTTCAGCGTGGAGATCGTCGACAGCGACGTTCTCACTAGCGTCCTGGAAGTCTTGCAAGCACGCGCCGGGTAAGGGGCGGCTTGGTGAGCTCCTTCGCGACCAGATACCCCGAGCCCGCGCCGAGCCCTGGGCCCGGGTGCGTGCTGGCGCCGACGTGCCAGAGGCCGTCGACCGCCGTCCGGTGGCCCGGCGCCTGCGCGAACGGACGCCAGAGGAGGTTCTGGTCGAGCGCGCAGCTGCCCGCGTAGATGTCGCCGTCGACGAGGTTCGGATCGAGCGCCTCGAGGTCGGCGGGCGAGAGCACCTTGCGGGCGAGCGTCGCCGACGCGAGGTTCTCGATCGACTCGCCCAAACGGCCGACGATCCGGTCGGCGTAGGCCTCCCGTAGCTCCTCGGTCCACGTCCCGTCGCCGACGTCGAGCTTGCCCGCCGCGTCGCCCCTCACGCGCCCGGCGGGTAGCTCCTGCAGCTGGATCCAGATGATCCACTTCCCCTCGGGCGCACGGGACGGGTCGACGGCGCAGGGCTGGCCGGCGACGATCGTCGCCTCGGCCGGGAGGAGCCCGCGCTCGGCCTCGTTCACCGCACGCGAGACGCCGTCGAGGCCCGGTGTGACGTGGACGATGGCGGTCCGCGCGAGCCGCTCGGACTCGGATCCCCTCCAGCGCGGCGGTTCGTCCATGGCGATGTGGATCTGCATCCCTGCGCGTCCGTAGCGGTAGCGCGCGGCCGCGGCGGACACCTCGACGGGGACGTCGCGCTCTCGCAACAAGGGGCCGTAGAGCTGCGTCGGAGTCACTCCGGCGACGACCGCACGTCTCGCGTCGACGGTCTCGCCGTCTGCCAGGACGACCCCGGTCGCGCGGCCCTCGGAGACGACGATCCGTTCGACCGAAGACCCGGTCCGCAGCTCGCCGCCGGCGTCGCGAACGATGCCCGCGAGCGCGTCGACGAGCTTCACGCCGCCGCCGACCGGCACCGGCATCCCGCCGAGCTGGACCGCGCAGGCTATGACCTGCGTCATGAACCCCGAAACCGCGTTCTCCGGGCCGAGGCCCGTGTGCAGCACCCAGGGTGCGAGGAGACCGTGCGCCTGCTCGGAGCGGAAGGTCGCGGTCGTCCAGTCCCGGCACGACGCGAGCGCGGCGCCGGCGAAGTCGAGGAGGCCGCGCCGGCCGAGCCGCCGCAGCATCCTCTGGCCGAGGCCCAGCCCCCCGGAAGACCAGAGCTCCGTCCCCAGGACGCCGAAGGAGAGATCGGCGTTGGCCATGAACTCCTCGAACTGCCGCTGCCAGGCGGCTCCGTCACCCGTCGCGAAGCGGTCGAACTCGGCGACGTTCGCCTCCAGCGACGTCTGGAGGAACATGGCCGCGCCGTCCGGGTACGCCGTGGCCGTGGGGAGGTCGGTGTTGACGTATTCGAGGCCCCGGCGATGCAGCTCCTCGGCGAGCTCCGCATACGCCGCCGATCCCTGGAAGAGCGGGTGCCAGGAGCTCAGCACCTCGTGCGTGAAGCCGGGCAGCGTGTAGTCGGTCTCCGTTCGGATCGCGCCCCCGAGGCGGTCGGACTGCTCGAGTACACAGACCGCCCAGCCGTCCCGCGCGAGCAGCGCGCCGGCCGTCAGCGTGTTGATCCCGGATCCGACGAGCACGGCGTCGAACGCGGCCACGGCGCGAGGCTACCACGGCCACGGTTCCTTGACATGTCACCGGCAGCCGTGTGACAGAATCGGCCTCATGCTGCTGCGAGAGGTCTCGTACGCGCGTCCGGCCAGCGTCGAGGAGGCGGTCACGCTCCTCTCCGAGCACGACGGGGCACGTGCGCTCGCAGGCGGCCAGACGCTCGTCAACGTCATGAAGCAACGGGCCGCCTCGCCCGACGTGCTCGTCGACCTGGCCGGCCTCGACGAGCTGCGCTCGATCTCCGTCTCGGGCACGACGCTCGAGATCGGCGCGATGGCCACGCTCGCGTCGATCATCCGCTCCTCCGAGGTGGAGGTCAGCCGTCCGATCCTCGCGGAGGTCGCCGCGACCGTGGCCGACGTCCAGGTGCGAAACCGCGGGACGCTCGGCGGCAACATCTGCGTCAACGACCC
>NZ_DATMBZ010000169.1:0-11265 GCF_035558935.1 Gaiella sp.
GAACGGCTACGGCTCGAAGACCGTCCACCTTGACCTCGTGCATATCGTTGCCGCCGCCCTCACCGTCCACGAGGTTCACATCCGAAGACTCATCGGAGCAACGCAGTTTCGAGCGTTCGTAGGCTCGTGGGTTGAGAGCAACATGCCTACAGGACTCGACGTCGGCATCAGCCTTCGTCACAGACGAGAGTACTCACCAGCCAGCCACTCGCGCGTGCAGCCTTGAAGCAACACGCGGGTATCGGCAGGGCTTGACTGACAACCCTCTCAGCTGACCGGCGAGCAAGCACGCCCGGTTACAGTGGATAGAGCCGCCAAGCCGTCAAACGGCTTGGTTGAGCCAAAAGCCCCCGTAGCTCAGTGGATAGAGCAGCGGTTTCCTAAACCGCGTGCGCAAGTTCGATTCTTGCCGGGGGCATCACGCCCAGAGACGCACGGGACGCCGTTTCGCGGGTTGTTCTCCCAACCACGGTGGGCATAGACTCGTCACGGTGATCGTGCTTTGTCGCACAACGATCGGGCGGTGACGCGGTGGGGACGAGTCAAAGGCGACGGCTGATCTGGGCGTTGGCACTCGCCCTGGCGACGGCGGCGGTTGGCGCGGCGCTGACGTCCACGACGGCAGCGGCGGGTCCCGCGGTCACCACGAGCTCGAGCACGATTGCCACCGGCGCCGGCCCACGGCCGCTCTACATGGTCCGCATCGTCCCCGGTCGAGGGGTGCGGCTTCAGGCCGTCTGGCTCGGTGGCGGTCCCGGCCGCACGGGAACCGTCGGCGCATACATCCGCGCCAACGCCGGGCGCGGCGCAGTCGCCGGCCTCAATGGGGACTTCTTCCTGCTGGGCCGCAACGTGCCGTCCGGCAACCTGCTGATCCACAAGGGGCGCAGCTTCCTCGGCGGGACCAATCGAGGCGCCGCCGCGTTCGGCGTCGACGGCAGCGTCGACATCGTCCCCGGGAACGTAAAGGACACCGATCTCGTCGAGGACGGGGTGCGCGAGGCGATTTCGGGCAAGCCGGTGTACGTCCACGACGGGCGCCTCGGCGACCTGACGACACTCGAGCCGTATCAACGCGACCACGCCTACCACCGCACGGCGGTCGGGCGCCTGCGGAACGGGCAGACGGCCCTCGTCGTGGTCGGCGGCGCCGGCACCACCGCCTCGCAGTTCGCGCAGGCGCTGATCCAGCTCGGCTTCGTCGAGGCGCTCGGCATGGACATCGACTCGAGCGCGAACATCAACTGGCGCGGAGCGTCCCTCAACCGGCCGGACTACCAACGGCTGATCCCGACCGGCATCATCGCGTTCCGCAGCGGCGGCTGACGGGCGCTCCCTCGAGCCGCCGTAGCCGCCGACGAGACGAGCGATACTCGCCGCGTGTACTCCTGGCCGCTCGAGCCGTTCGACCGAGCGCACCCGGTGCGCGGCTACTTCAACGACCCACGCATCTCCGGTTCGTCGCGAGCGTTCCACTTCGGGATCGACATCGCAGCCCCGAACGGGACGCCCGTGTACGCGGTGCGAGGCGGTGTCGTGCACCTCGGCGGGCCACGTTCGGTATCGGTCGAGGCCGGCGGACTGTGCTTCGGCTACTGGCACGTGGTTCCCGCGGTGCGCCACCGCCAGCGTGTCAGGAGCCGGCAGCTCCTGGGCCATGTCGAAGCGCCGTGGCTCCACGTCCACTTCGCCGAGCACCGGGACGGCGTCTACGTCGACCCGCTCCGACCCGGCGCCCTCGCGCCGTGGCGCGACACGACCCGGCCGCGCGTGACGAGAATCGCGCTCTCGCGCAACGGCCGCGCGCTGTCGCCGGCCGCGATCTCGGGAGCCGTGGACGTCGTCGCCGAGGCCCACCAGATGCCCGGTCTCGGAGTGCCCGCGCCCTGGGACGGGTTGCCCGTGACGCCTGCACGGCTCCGCTGGCGGGTGCGGCGTGCGGGGCGCACCGTGCGGCCCTGGCACACGCCGGTCGATCTCGGCGAGGAGTTGCTGCCGCGGGAGGCGTTCCGGCGGATCTACGCGCCCGGGACGCGGCAGAACCGTGCGGGGAAGCCGGGCCTGTACCGCTTCTTCCTCGCCCACACCTGGTCGACCTCGCTACTCGACGATGGCCCGTACACGATCGAGGTCGAGGCGAGCGACCTCCGCGGCCACGCGGGCCGGCTCGCTCTTCCCTTCACGATCGCCAACAACGTCTGACGGTTCGAGTCGCACGGGTCTGAAGGGGCGGGGGCCGCTGCGCGCGGCCCCCGCCTCGTCGTCGCCTAGGTGCTGAGGTTGACCGGGAACGAGACGAGCCGGCGGGTCGAGATCCCGCCGAGGATGTTCTCGCCCGGCTTGCGGGCCCGCGTCATCATCACGAGCAGCTGCTGGTTGCCGGGGTTGGCCGGGAAGCCGCGGAGGCGGTTCATCCGCAGCGTCGCCCAGCCGTCGGAGCCGGTCGGCTGCTCACGCGGGGTGAACTGGTTGTACGGGACGGCCGTCGCGAACAGCATGGCGCCCTGAACCGGGCGGCCGCCGCACGCCGTGACGCGGAAGCGCGCAGTGAGGCTCCCCGTGTTGCCGGAGACCACGGACGGCGCGAGCACCTGGCCCGCAATGAGGAGCCGGGCGGGGGCGGACAGCTGGTTCACCTGGATCGCGCCGCTCCCGGCCGGGCAGCCGTTGACCACCGGCGGCGGCGGAGCCGTCGCCGGTCGAACGACTGCGGTCGGAACCGACACTGCGGCCGTCGTCGCGCCGCTCGACGTCGCCTCGACCCGGACACGGAGCGTGTTGCCCTGGTCGACGGCCTTCAGGACGTACGTCTGCTCAGTCGCACCGGAGATCGCGGCGCAGCTCGCCCCGTTCTCGTCGCAGCGGTGCCATTGGTAGCGGAACGAAGGCTGCTGTGTCCACTGTCCCGGGCTCGCGGTGAGCGTGGCTCCCACGACGGCGTTGCCCGAGATCGTCGGCGGCCTCGTGTTCCCCGGCGCGCTCGGCGCGGCCTTGATCAGGGAGGTGGCGTTCGACGCGGCCGTAGCCGAGCCGTCGGCGTTCGTCGCCGTGACGCGAACCCGCAGACGCCGTCCGGCATCCGACGCCGTCACGTCGTACTGCTGGTCCGTCGCACCGCGAATCGCAGGGCAGTTCGAGCCGTCGGAGCGACCGCCCGACTCGGAACAGCGAACCCACTGGTATCGGTAGGAGCTCGGGTCGCCGGTCCAGATACCTCGATTGGCGGTGAGCGTCGCGCCGATCCGCGCCGTGCCGAGGATCCTCGGCTCGGTCGTGTTCGTCGGCGCCGCTTGTTGAGCGGCCGATCCTGCGGTCGAGAATGCCGTCGCGGCGACGAGTGCGGTCAGCGCGACCGAGAGGCCGAGCAACCGCCGTCTGGAGTGGTTCTTCATGCGGGATCCTCCTTTACACTTTCTTGTCGAAATACGAACAGTTCGTGATACGAACCATGGAACGACCCTCTCCTACCCCGACGATCGAAGAGCTAACCGCGATCGCGGAGCTTCGTGCGGCGCTGCGCCGATTCCATCGAGCGACAGATGCGATCGCCCTGCGACAGGGTCTCACCGCTCGTCGTTACGACCTGCTCGCGATGCTCCACAGCGCTCCCGGGCGGATGCGCACGCTGGGCGCGCTCGCGCGTCTGCTCGAACTGAGCCCGAACGCGACGACAGAGCTGGTCGACCGGGCCGTGAGCGCGGGCCTCGTGACGCGCACCGGGGACGGCGAGGACGCGCGCGTCAAGCAGATCGCACCCACTCCACACGGCACGGGCTGCTTCTACGCCGCTGTGGAGGAGCTGCGGCCCGAGCGCAGGAGACTACTCGCAATACTGGAGGAGATCGCCGCGCACTCCGCGCGCTTGAGCGAGAGCTGACGGCAGCGGCGCGGTTGACGCCAGTGCTCCCGCGCGTGTCGGAGGTTCCAGTCCTCGCGAGGCCATGCGAGGAGCCGCTGTTCGCGGCGCGCGGCGCCCGATAACCGCGGGCACCTCGAACCTGCGCTCGTCTTGACGGAGTCTCATGGAAGTCGTACGTTGGCTGGAAGCCAGGGGGATCACGACGGCCACAGCGCACCGCCACGCGCGAGAGAACCGGCGGCATCTGCATTCGCCGGTCGGAGGCCGTCTCCTCGTCCCGGCGCATCTGCGGCTCAAGGGCCTCCGTTCGAGCGGAGGTCGAATCTCGGGTACCGCTGCCGGTGGTGCCCCGCAAGCCGGAGGTGCGCCGTGGCCATCACGAGCGTCAAGATCCACCCCGCGATCGGCGTCGCCCGTGTAGGGAACAGTCCGGACGCGTTCTTCGTCGGGCCCGAGCGGCTCTTCGACCCACCCGCTCCGCCGGGAGGCTTCAAGGACGCTCAGTGCAGGGTCAAGCGCCAGGCTGCGCGCTTTCGGGTGTTCGCCCACCACGACGACGGGACCGTCGACGAACTGACCGCCGCGGAGGCCGACATCACATGGACGGTCCACCTGGTCAACAAGAAGGTGGCGACGCGGTTCCCGGGCGATGGCTCCGCAGCGAACCTCACGATCGATCCGGGGCCGAGAACGCTCGCCGGGCCGGATCAGCGCGAGGAGTTCGACAACGGTCAGATCACGCTTCCCGGTGCCTCGGCCGTCACTGTGCCGCTCGGCGAGGTGCGGACGGACGACGACGGGCACCTGCTCGTCCTCGGCGGCTTCGGCAAGTCGGCGTCGCCCACGGGCCAGAGCATCACGTACTGGCTCGAGTCGCACGGCTGGTACGACGACGTCTCGGACGGCCCGGTGACGGCGCACGTCAAGATCCTCGCCACGAACGACGAGTTCGACGCCGAAGGCGCGTGGGTGCTCGTCGGCCCGCCGAAGTTCGCTCCGGCGCTCGATACCGCCGTCACCCTGTGGGACCGCGTGTTCCAGATGGCGCGCGACCAGGGCTGGGTGGCACCCCCCGCGCAGCCGTCGTACACGCACGACATCTTCCCGATCCTCCAGCGCGCACGAACGATCTCGGCGGTGAAGGACGTCTTCGGGCACCACTCGAGCTGGGCCGACCCGGTGTACGGGCAATCGCAACGTCAACTGATCTTCGGCAAGCTCGCCAACCCCGCGGGAGGTGGGAGCGGGAACATGCCGCTGCTCGCAGGCGAGGCGCTGCACCTGACGCCGACGCAGTACGAGCTGATGCAGAAATGGGCAAACAACCAGTTCGGGCAGGACTGGGCGGGAGCTCCCGGGCCCGACCCGCTCACCCCCGAGGGCCTCGATCGCGCCGCGCTGACCGGCGCCGTCGGCTCCGCCTTCTACCCGGGGATCGAAGCCGGCGGGGAGCCGACGAAGCCGATCATCGACCCGGCGGTGTACGTCGGCGCCGCGGATCCGATGCGCCTCGACCACACTGCGGTCGGGCCGGGTGACATGACCCGCTACATGGCGCTGCCCTGGCAGGCCGACTTCAACGCCTGCGGGACGAGTTGGTGGCCGGTGCCCCGCCCGAACGACGTGATCCCGCAGGGGACGACCTCCTACCAGGCGTGGGCCCGGACGATCGGCAGCGGCGAGGACATGGCCGCGAAGTGGCACACGCTCGGCTTCGTCGTCGAGCAGGGGGGCCAGTTCGTCGAGGTCGAGCGCTGCGACACCTCGTTTATCCAGCTCCTCACACCGAACCTCGTCTTCCAGGACGTCCCCCAGGGCCCGATGGGCATGGCGCGCAAGACGGCGCTCGCCGTGTCCTTCGAGGTCATGTCCACCGGCGGTGCGGTGACGCTCGAGGTGCTCTCGGGCAACGGGCCGAGCCACCCCCGCCTCACCCTCGCGAACTCGACGGTCACCGTGGGCCCCACGGTCGGCAACGCGGTGACGACGGCGCGACTCTGGGTGATCTACGAGACCGGGGCTGTCGGGGAGGTCGTGAACGACCAGCTGACGGTCAGCCACGTCGCCGGCGGCGAGACCTGGACCGTCTCGATCGCGGCGAACACCGTCGCCCGCAAGGTGGGGGCAGCAGTGCTCGTGCTCGACCGCTCGGGCAGCATGTCCGAGGATCGCGGCGACGGGCAATCGAAGCACGACAGCCTCACGCAGGCAGCATCGATCTTCGTCGACGTGATGCTCGAGGGCGACGGGATCGGGATCGTCCGGTTCAACGAGGATGCCCAGCCGTTGCAGAGCGTCACGCAGCTCGGGCCGCCCGGCGATCCGTTCGACCTCTCGCGTCAGAACACCAAGGACGTGATCAACGGTCCCGGCCTCAACCCCGGGGGTGCGACGTCGATCGGTGACGGGATCTTCGAAGGACGCCAGCTGCTGACGAACGCCGTCGGATCGTACGACCTGAAGTCGCTCGTGGTGCTCACGGACGGCGTCGAGAACAGGTCCCGTTACATCTCCGACGTCGCGGCGCAGATCAACGAGCTCACGTACGCCGTCGGGCTCGGGACTCCGCAGAACATCAGCGCCGCAGCGCTCCAGACGATCTCGGGGAACAACGGCGGTTACCTGCTGATCACGGGAGCTGTCGCCGCCGACAACCGCTTCCTGCTGCAGAAGTACTTCCTGCAGATCCTGGCGGGGATCAGCAACGCTGAGATCGTGCTCGATCCCGACGGGCTGCTCGTGCCGGGTACGGAGCAGCGGATCCCGTTCAGGCTGACGGAGGCGGACGCCGGAGCCGACGTGATCCTCTTGACGCCGTATCCGCAGATCGTCGACTTCCGCGTGCAGACCCCGATCGGCATGATCATCGACCCCGGCACGACGCAGACGGAGCCCGGCATGGCGCACGTGCTCTCGGACGGCGTTGCGTACTACCGCCTCGTGCTGCCGGTCGAGCTCTCGCCGGCCCGATTCGAGCAACCGGGAACCTGGCACGCAGTGCTGCGGATCGGGCGGCAACGAGATCCGAGGGGAGGCGACGAACGTGAGGACTACCAGAGGAACCGGATCGTCGAGTACGCGCGCTTCCTCGGCTCGAGACCGAGTGCGGAGAACCAGGCGCTGGCGGCTGCGGGCAGCTCCGCCCACGGCCTGCCGTTCAGCCTCGTCGTCCACAGCTACTCGAACCTCTCCTTCCGCGCCTCGCTCGACCAGTCGGGCTTCGAGCCCGGTTCGACGCTCAGGGTGCACGCAGGCCTCGCGGAAGCCGGGGCCCCTGCCCGCGCCGGGTCGAGCGTGTGGGTGGAGGTGATGCGGCCAGATGCGTCGTTCGCCTCCGTCGACCTCGCCGAGGGCGACCAGGGCCAGTTCTCCGGCGAGGTCGCCACGACGGTTGCCGGCGTCTACCGCCTGCGCGTCCGCGCGAGCGGTGTGAGCGCGGCGGGATACCCCTTCCAGCGGGAGCAGCTCCTGACGGCCGGCGTCTGGCGCGGCGGAGACCAGGGAGCCGATCGGCGTGGGGGCGGGGCGGTGGACTGGCTTCACGATTGGGACGAGCGCCTCTGCGCCCTCCTCAGGTGCATCGTCGGCAAGGGCGTCATCGGAGCGGACGTCGAGCGGCGTCTGCGCGAGGACGGGGTCGACGTCGCCCGGCTCCGGCGCTGCCTCGAGGCCTACTGCAAGGCGGGCCACTCCATGAACCAGACCGATGACTGACGTCTACGACGCGGCCGTCGCCGGCGGAGGCCCCGCCGGCGCGGTCGCGGCGCTAGAGATCGCCCGCGCCGGGCTGTCGGTGATTCTCGTCGAGCGGTCGAGCTACGACCGAACCCGGGTGGGCGAGACGCTTCCGCCGATCGCGACCGCCGTCCTCGGGCGGCTCGGTCTGGAGGGCGCGCTGGCAGGCTCGGGTGCCGTTCCGTCCTTCGGCAACGAGAGCGCGTGGGGCGATGCCGAGCTCAGGTCGAACGCGTTCGTCTTCGACGCCCACGGCGATGGCCACCACGTAGACCGGCGACGCTTCGACGCGATCCTCGTCGAGACCGCCGAGTCGGCCGGGGCGCACGTCACGCGATGCGCCGCCCTGGCGGATTGCATGCCTCTCGAGCGTGGATGGAGCCTGCGGATCCGCGGAGGCGCTCGCGCTGCGCCGCGGACGGTGCGGGCGGCGTTCCTCGTCGACGCGACCGGTCGGCGCTCGTCCGTCGCCCGCCGGGTCTCCGCACGCCGGGAGTTGTTCGACCACCTCGTCGGCGTCGCCGCGCAGTATGCGCCCCGTCCCGACAGTCGGTCGACGCTCGTCGAATCGGTGGAGGACGGGTGGTGGTACTCCGCACCGGTGCCTCGCGACCGTCTCGTCGTGATGTTCATGAGCGACGCGGACATCTGCAGCCGCCGTCTCCCCGCGGCGGCCATGGTCGACGGGTGGGAGGCGACGCTCCGTCGGACCACGCATACACTGGCGCGGCTCGCCGGCGCCCGCCGCGTCTGGGGCCCGACGACCGTGTCGGCAGTGACCCACAGGCTCAGAAGACACGGGACGGACGGGTGCTGGCTCGCGGTCGGCGACGCGGCGCTAGGCGTCGACCCGCTGTCGTCGAGCGGAATCATGCGTGCCCTCACGATGGGGGAAGCCGCGGCGCACGTCGTCGTGCGGCACGCATCCGACGGAGTGAGCCTCACTCCGGCGTACGAGCGCTGGCTGGACGAGCAGCTCGCCGACTACCTGCACGAGCGCCGTGAGTACTACGAGCTCGAGCGACGCTGGCCCGACGCACCGTTCTGGCGACGGCGGCACGCGGACACGACGCCGAGTCCTCAGCATGGGCCTGTCTCGACCTCGCACGAGGCCGCCTTCGCCCCGGGGTCGGGCGATTCGGCGATGATCTGACGCCTGTCGCCGGAGGAGCTCGCGTACCTGAGACCCCCGAGGCGCGGGCGGATCGCGATCGACCGCACGCTCGAGGCGGCCGGTGGGTGGTGCGCCAGTCGACCGGGAGGGAGATGGGCCTCACGAACCGCCGCTCACGACCCCCGAGACGGGTGGTGCGATGCGCTGAGGCACGGAGACGTCACGGATCCGCCAGCGCTTCCTGGATCGCGTCGCCGAGATCCAGCCGAGCCACCGGGCGCAGTCAACGTCACGAGTCGGTGCTCGCGCGCCAGTTTGCCCCGGCCGCCGTGCGGGAATCACCGGGGGTGTCTTCGACGGCCGAACGTCAGCCGGCGGCTCGACGCTCGGGCGGTGCGGCGCGAGGGCGGGCGTTTCGGGGCCTCGCGCTCGTGTTCGCGCTCTCGTTCGTGAACCTCGTCGGCATCCTCGTGACCGCGACGGCGCTCGGAGGGATCGAGCCGTGGTCACGCTGGCAGTTCATCGGGATGTTCGGCGTGGTGGAGGCGGCGTCGGGGCTCGCGAACGTCCTCTCGCCGAACATCTGGCGGCTACCGGTGGCTGAGCTGCAGACGAGCAAGCGGACGGACGTGAAGCTCGCCGCCTCGGCCATGCTCCTCCCACACTGGGGCGGTCTCGCCAGAGCGGGCGCGGGCCTGGTGCTCGTCGCCCTCGCCGGGTGGCAGGAAGGGATTGCCGCCGTCTCGCTCCTGCTCGTGCCGTTCGTCCTCGCGCTCGCGTGGTTCGTCCTCGCCGTCTCCGCCGTTGTCGCTCGCGGCGGCGTGGCCCGCCCCGACGTCGACGTCCTCCAGTTCGTCGTTCGCTGGGGGCGGCGGGAGCGGGAGCTGACGCCGATCAGCCTCGGCGCGTCCATGTTCCAGTTCGTGCTGACGATCGTGACGCTGCCGATCGCCAAGCTGCTGCCGCCGGACGTCCTCTACCAGCCGGCGATCGGCCCGTCGCCGACCGCGTTGCTCGTGGCTCTCGCGCTCGCGGTGGGATCCGGCGCGGCCGCGTATCTCGTCTGGTCGCATCGCATGGCCCTCCGCGCTCCGGCGGAGCAGCAGCGCGAGGCCGAGGCGGAAAGCTGAGCGGCGCGCTGTGACGGCGCACTAGGGTGGGGCGATCACCAGCCGGAGATCGTCACCACCCTGGGCAGGCGACACCGTCTTCGAGCTTGTCCGGTCGCTCGACGACGGGAGCGGAACGGTCGAGTCGGCGGCGCGAGGACTCCTCGAGCGGATCGACGCGGACGACGCGAGGGTGCGTGCGTGGGTCCACGTCGACCCGGAGTTGGCTCTCGCGCGCGCCCGTGAGCTCGACCGGGCGGAACTCACGCGTCGTGGCCGGCTGCACGGGATCCCGATCGGCGTCAAGGACATCCTCGACACGCACGACATGCCGACGAGCTACGGGTCACCCATCTACGCAGGGCACCGCCCAACGGTCGACGCAGCGAGCGTCGCGATCGCGCGGCGGCATGGGATGCTCCCGCTCGGGAAGCTCGTCACGACGGAGTTCGCTGCCTGGCCGCCCGGCCCAACGGTGAACCCGCACGACGTCTCGAGAACCCCCGGAGGGTCCTCGTCCGGCTCGGCTGCGGCGGTCGCGGTGGGAATGGTGCCCGTCGCGTTCGCGACGCAGACAACGGGCTCGATCATCCGGCCGGCGGCGTTCTGCGGCGTCGTGGGCTACAAGCCGAGCCACGGAACCCTGCCGACCTCGGGGGCCAAGGCGATCTCCGAATCGTTCGACACGGTGGGCGTCATCACCCGGACCGTCGCCGACGCCGCCCTCGTCGTCGGTGCGCTGTCGAGCCGCTCGCTCGAGCCTCCGAGCGAGCTCGCCGTCCCTCGCCTCGGAATCTGTCCGACCCACGAGTGGGGAGCAGCCTTGCCCGAGACGGTGGCTCTCTTCGACGCGCTCCCCGGGCTGCTCGAACGGGCGGGTGCTCGATCGACGGAGGTGGCCCTGCCGGACGCCTTCGCAGGGCTCGCAGCCGCCCAGGGCACGATCTGGACGTTCGAGATCGCCCGCTGCCTGGCAGATGAGCACCGGCGCCATCGGGAGCTGATCCGCGAGCCACTGCGGGGGATGCTCGACGAAGGGGCCGCGATGCCCGTCGCCGAGTACGACGCCGCCTGCGACCGTCTGCGCGAGTGCAGAGCGATGCTCGGCACGGTGTTCCACGACGTGGACGCATTGCTCGTCCCGGCTGCGCCGGGTGAGGCGCCGGACGTCGCCACGACCGGGGACCCGATCTTCAATCGCGTCTGGTCTGCGCTCGGTGGTCCCGCAATCACCGTCCCGGCGGGCCTCGGGCCGTCGCGGATGCCTCTCGGCGTGCAGCTCGTCGGCCCACCGGGGCACGACGCTCGCGTGCTCGCATGCGCCGCCTGGGTCGAGAAGGCGCTCGCCCCCGCGGAGCGCAAGTTCGGCTGACCGACCGAGGGCACTCGCCCGTCTCGACATCACCGGCGACGCACCACTCGAGCGGTCGCACGCCCCGCCAGCTGGC
>NZ_DATMBZ010000170.1:0-19474 GCF_035558935.1 Gaiella sp.
CGGGGACCGGGGCCGCCATGCCAGGCATTGAGGAAGCGCTCGGCTTCCCTGACGGCTGCGCGTGCTCGTTCCTCGTCGGGCACGCCCGCAGGTTCTCACGAATGGCCGAAGGTCACATCCGGGAGCAGCCGGTCGAGCCACCGCGGCAGCGCCCACGCATGGCGACCCATCACGCGGAGCAGCACGGGCATCAGGACGAGCCTGATCAGCATCGCGTCGAGCAGGACGGCGACGCCGAGGATGACGCCCATCTCCTTCGGGGGTATCGGCCCCGACAGCGCGAAGGTGAGAAAGACCGCGACCATCACCGCGGCCGCGGCGAAGATCGTGCGGCCCGAGTGCGCGACGCCGCCGACCATCGCCTCTCGCGGGTCGTGCGAGCGGTCCCAGTGCTCCTTCGCCGACGAGAGCAGGAACACGGTGTAGTCCATCGAGATCGCGAAGATCATCGCGAAGAAGAACACGGGCCCCCAGGCGTTCAGGAAGCCCTGCGACTCGAAGCCGAGGAGCCCCTCCAGGTGGCCGTCCTGGAAGATCAGGACGCCGACGCCGAACGCCGCCGCCGTGGCGAGGAGGTTGGTCACGACGCCGGCGAGCGCGATCAGCGGCGCCTGGAGCGCCACGAGCAGGAGCAGGAAGCCGAGGCCGAGGACGACGAGGAACACGGGGACGGTCTTCGCCGCCAGCGCCGCCTCGAGGTCGTGGTTCTCGGCGGCGGCTCCGCCGACGAGGGCCTCCGCGGGAAGCGCGGCGCGCAGGCGGTCGATGGTCGCGCCGACGGACGGATCGGACGGATCGGCCGCGGGAACGGCCAACACGAGCGCCTCGTTGCCGGAACGCTGCGCCGGGGCCACCGCGACGACGCCGGGATCCGCCTTCAGCACGTCCTCGACGTGGGTGGCGTGGCCGGCAGGGGCGACGACCTGCAGCGTTCCGGGCGCGCCCGGCCCGAACGCCTGCTGCACCTGCTGGTAGCCGACGCGCGAGCCGTCGCTCTTGGGGACGACCTTGATCGACGGCATGCCCGTGTCGAGCCGCAGGATGGGCACCGCGAGGAGCAGCAGGATCGCCAGGGCCGGGACGCCGAAGAGCACGGGCCGGCGCCAGAGCCGCTCGCCCCAGCGCGCGAAGCGCGGCGAGCGGTGTTCGCCCGAGTGCACCCACGGCAGCGCCAGCTTGTCGACGCGATCGCCGAGCCAGGCGAGGACAGCGGGCAGCAGCGTGAGCGTCGCGAGGAGGATGAAAGCGACGGAGAGCATGATTCCGAGCGCCATCGAGCGGAACGCCGGGCTCGGGACGAGCATCACTGCCGAGAGCGAGACCAGGACTGTGACGCCCGAGAAGAGCACGGCTTTCCCGGCCGTGTCCATCGTGATCCCCACCGCGTCGCGCGTGCTGACCGCGGAGCCGAAGTGGGTGCCGCGGAACCGGGCGACGACGAACAGCGCGTAGTCGATCCCGAGCGCGAGCGCGAACATCAGCGCGAAGTTCATCGACCAGATCGACACGTCGAAGAGGTGCGTGATCAGGAAGAGGCTGCCCGCCGACGCCATCAGGCCGAGGATCGTGAGGAGGAGCGGCAGGCCGGCGGCGACGAGGGAGCCGAAGGCGAGCACGAGGATCGCCATCGTCACGGGCCAGGAAATGACCTCCGACTTCATCATCGCGCTCTTGTTCGCCTCGTTGAAGTCCGACCACATGCCCGGCGCGCCGGTGAGGCTGACGGTCGTCGAGCCGCTCGAGAGGTCGGCGAGCTGCCCCTTGAGGTCGTCGGCGGCGCGCACCATCTCGGTCGCGCTCGCTGCGGCGCCGCCGCTCAACAGCACGGTGCGGCCGTCCTGCGAGACCTGGGGCGGTGCGACGGTCGACACGCGGGAATCGGACTGGAGGATGCGGGTGGCCTCGGCCACGGTCGCGTCGAGGTTGCCGGTTCCGTGGACGGCCACCATGAGCGCGTAGCCGCCCTGCCCCGCGAACGAGGCATCGATCGCCTCGCGCGCGGCCGCGGACTCCGAGCCGGAGGCCTCCCAGCCGGCGCCCGAGAGCGCGTGCTCGGCCTTCGGCGCCAGCGCGCCGAGCCCCACCGCGACGACCGCCCAGGCGATCACGACGATCCGGGCGTGTCCAGCCGTCCAGCGGCCGAGGCGTCCGATCGGGCCTACGGGCATGCCTTCAGCCTCGCCCGTCTTGCTTCCGGGCGTGCCTTCGGCCTCGCCCGTCTTCCTCACGTCTTGAATGGTGCTCACGGCTGAATCTCCCCGCGAAAGCAGGGCGTCCGCCCGAGGACGATCGACGCCGGGCAGGCGCCGACCAGCGCGAAGAGCCACTGGTTCGCGGCGACGAAGACGCCGAGCAGCAGGAACCACGGGCTCACCGTCACGCCGAGTACGACCGCGAGGAGCGTCATCGTCCCGGCGAGCGCGAACAGGACGCGGGTGAGCGACAGGTGCGAGCAGCTCATCGCAACGACCCCCCGACGAGCGCGGCAAGGTCGGAGAACTGCCGCTGGAGGCCGCCGCAGACCTGCTCGCAGAGGCCGAGAACGCTCTCGTCCGCGATCGCGTAGATGGTGTGCGTCCCCTGCTTGCGGCGGGAGAGGATCCCGGCCTCGTGGAGGACACCGAGGTGCTTGGAGACGTTCTGCTGCGACGTGCCGAGGCTCTCGGTCAGCTCGGCGACCGTCGCGTCGCCGTCGCGCAGACGGTCGAGGATCTTGATCCGCATCGGTTCGCCGATCACGCGAAAGCGCCGCGCGATCAGCTCGACGATCGGCTCGGGCAGAGGGTGGGGCAGAGGCATGGAAGAGGACTCCCTTGGAGTGAGGACGTCAATTCACGCGGAAGACTACTTCACAACCAAGTAATTGTCAAAGGGCCAATAGCTTGCTCCGCGGTGAAGCCATCGCGTCGACCCGGTGGCCCTCCGGCTACGTCAGTAGTCGGAGCGCTCGATCAGCTCGATGCGATAGCCGTCCGGGTCGCGGACGAAGCAGAGCAGCGAGCCGCCCTCGCGGACGGAGTACGGCGGGCGCTCGGGCTCGATGCCCTTCTCGGCGAGCGCGGCGAGGGTCTCGTCCATCGACTCGATCGTCAGCGCGATGTGGCCGTAGGCGGTGCCGAGCTCGTACGAGTCGACGCCGAAGTTGTAGGTGAGCTCGAGCTCGGGCTGCGGCTTTCCGGGGACGCCCAGGAAGTAGTTCATCGCCTCGTCGCGGATCGGCAGCTCGCGTCGCTTCTCCAGGCCGAGCGCCTCGTAGAACGCGATCGACCGCTCTGGGTCGGTGATGCGGTAGCACGTGTGGATCAGCTCCATGTCGCGAGCCTACCGCCGTGGCCCATCCGGAGGACGCAGGTGTACGGAAAGCCGTACCCGGCAGTCCCGAAGCCGGTTGCTACGGTCGGACGAGATGACCGCCGGACGCGTGAATCCGTGGCTCGTGCTCGTCCTCGTCTGTCTCGCGCAGTTCATGGTCGTGCTCGACGCGACGATCGTGAACGTCGCGCTGCCGTCGATCCAGGCCGATCTCGGGATCTCCGAGTCGAGCCTGCAGTGGATCGTCAACGCGTACGCGCTCCTGTTCGGCGGCTTCCTGCTCCTCGGCGGCCGCGCGGGCGACCTGATCGGCCGCAAGCGCGTCTTCCTCGCGGGGCTCGTGGTCTTCACGTCCGCGTCGCTGCTCTGCGCGGTGGCGAGCGGCGAGACGATGCTGATCCTCGCGCGCGGACTGCAGGGCCTGGGCGCGGCGCTCGTCTCGCCCGCCGCGCTCTCGATCGTGACGACGACGTTCAGGGAGGGCCCCGAGCGGACGAAGGCGCTCGGCGTCTGGGCGGCGATCGCGGTCGGCGGGGGCGCAGTCGGCCTCGTGCTCGGCGGGTTCCTCGTCGAGGTGCTCTCCTGGCCGTGGATCTTCTTCGTCAACGTTCCGGTCGGGATCGTCGCCTTCGTCCTCTCGATGCGGCTCGTCCCCGAATCGAAGGACGAGCACGCGCACAGGAGTTTCGACATCGCCGGCGCAGCGACCGTCACCGGCGGCCTGATCGCGCTCGTCTACGGGATCGTCCGCTCGGCCGAGTCCGGTTGGGGCTCGGCGGAGGTGCTCGGCTTCCTCGCCCTCTCCGCCGTGTTGCTCGTCGCGTTCGTCCTGATCGAGCGCCGCTCCGTCGAGCCGCTCGTCCGCCTCTCGATCTTCTCCGTGAAGACCGTTCGCGGCGCGAACGTCGCGATGTTCATCGTCGCCGCGGGCCTCTTCTCGATGTTCTTCTTCAACACGCTGTACGTCCAGCGCGTCCTCGGCTTCTCGCCGCTCGAGGCGGGGTTCGCGTTCGTGCCGTTCACGGCCGGCGTGATCGTCGGCGCCGGTCTCTCGCAGAAGCTCGTCCCGGCGCTCGGCGCGCGCGAGGTGCCCCTGATCGGCCTCGGGCTCGGCGCTCTCGGGCTGCTGACCTTCCTCCGCCTGACACCGGACGGCTCGTACGTGCCGGATCTGCTGCCAGGGATACTGCTGACCTCGGTCGGCATGGGGCTCGTGTTCGTTCCCATCACCCTGATCGCGACGAGCGGCGTCCCGAACGACGACGCGGGCCTGGTCTCGGGGCTCTTCAACACGTCGCAGCAGATCGGCGGCGCGCTCGGTCTCGCGCTCTTGTCGACCCTCGCCACGAACAGGACCGCGGACGAGCTCTCCTCTCTCGGACGTGCGCCGACGCAGGCCGACCAGGCCGAGGCGCTCGTCTCGGGCTTCCACGTCGCATGGGCGCTCTCGGCGACGTTCCTCGCCGTCGCCGCCGTGCTCCTCGCGGTGCTCCTGCGGCGCCGGGACGTGATCGCGGTGTCCGAGGGCGAGGCCGCCCCCGTCGTCGCGTAGAGCCGACGCGATCCCGCCCGGGCGGATAATGGGCTGCATCGCCGACCGGCGACGCACGCATGGAGCCCATAGACGCACTCGAGCGCGGCCGAGCGTCCTACGCCGCCAGGTCGTGGGGGGACGCGTACAACGCTCTCGGACAGGCCGAGGGGGAAAGGCTGCTCGATCCCCCCGACCTCGAGCTCCTGGCCACGGCCGCCTACATGCTCGGGAGGGACGACGAATGGATGGCCGTGCTGGAGCGAGCCCACCGCCGGTACGCGGACGCCGGCAACAGGAGCCGCGCCGCGTATTGCGCGGGCTGGATCGGCGTCAACCACATGCTCCGCGGCGAGCTCGGGCCGGCCACGGGCTGGCTCGGACGCGCCCAGCGCCTGCTGGAGAACGAGGGGGACTGCGTCGAGCGCGGCTACGCTCTGATCCCGGACGTCTTCCGGAATGCCGCCGCGGGGGACTGGGAGGCGGCGGCGACGTCGGCGGGCGAGGCGGCCGTCATCGGGGCGCGCTTCGGCGACGCCGACCTCTTCGCTCTCGCGACGCATGCGCAGGGCCAGATGTTGGCGACGGGCGGACGGGTCGCCGAGGGCCTCGCCCTCCTCGACGAGGCCATGGTGGCGCTGACGACGAGCGAGCTCACGCCCATCGTCTCGGGCCTCGTCTACTGCGGCGTGATCCTCGCGTGCCAGGAGGTCTACGAGGTGCGCCGTGCCCGAGAGTGGACGACGGCCTTGAGCCGGTGGTGCGACGGCCAGTCGGACCTCGTCGCGTTCACCGGACGTTGCCTCGTCCACCGGGCCGAGATCCTGCAGCTCGCGGGCGACTGGAACGACGCGCTGCTCGAAGCCAGGCGCGCCGGCGAGCGGCTCGCGGCCGGCTTCAACCAGGCCGCGGCCGCGGACGCCCTCTACCGGCAGGCCGAGCTCCATCGCCTCCGCGGTGAGCTGCCCGAGGCCGAGCTCGGCTACCAGGAGGCGAGTCGCCTCGGGCTCGAGCCGCAACCGGGCCTCGCGCTGTTGCGCCTCTCCCAGGGGCGCGGCGAGACGGCGGCGGCGACGATCCACCGCGTGCTCGGTGAGACCACCGTGCCGCACCGACGCGCGGGTCTGCTGGCGGCGGCCGTCGAGATCCTCCTGGCGATGGGGCAAGTCGATGCCGCGGCGCGCGCCTGCGCCGAGCTCGAAGGGCTCGCCGCCGAGATCGGCAGCGAGCTGCTCCGGGGAACCGCGTCGCACGCGCGGGGCGCCGTCGAGCTCGCCGAGAGCAAGCCGGCCCGCGCGCTCGTGTCGCTCCGGCGGGCCCTGGAGACCTGGCACGCGCTCGGCGCGCCGTACGAGGAGGCGCGCTCGCGCGAGCTCGTGGGCCGCGCCTGTGGCGCCCAGGGGGACGACGACTCGGCCACCCTCGAGCTCACCGCCGCGCGGAGGGCTTACGAGGAGCTGGGCGCTGCGCACGACCTCGGGAGACTCGACCGTTCGGGCGCTGACGCGCGGCTCTCCACCGCGCACGGTCTGAGCCCGCGGGAGCTCGAGGTCCTGCGGCTCGTGGCCTCCGGCAAGACGAACAAGGCGATCGCCGAGCAGCTCGTCCTGAGTGCGCGCACGGTCGACCGCCACGTGAGCAACATCTTCGCGAAGCTCGACGTCTCCTCCCGCGCCGCCGCGACGGCGTACGCGTACGAGCACGACCTCGTCTGAGAATGGGTCGAATCACCCATCGCGACCGCCGTACGAGGTTGGGTGCTTCGACCGAAGACGCACCGACGGCGCCGTCCTAGCCTCGACTCGAACACCGCCATTCGAAGAGGAGGCGAACCATGCCGAAGGTGTCGAAGGAGACGGCGACCGGGAAGATGTCGCTCGAAGGGCTCGAGGTGTGGCAGGAGCACTTCGACGGGGGCTACTCGGTCTGCTTCGAGTCGCACACGGCGGACGCAGATCTGGCTCCGCTGTTCCGCGGGCTCCCCGACGACCGCTGCCAGGTCCCTCGGCTCGGCTACGTGGTCGCGGGGGCGATGACGTTCCGCTTCGCCGATCACGAGGAGACCTACGAGGCGGGTGAGGCGTACTACGTCCCGCCGGGACACACGCCGATCCACCACGCCGGCGCCGAGATCGTGGAGTTCAGCCCGACGGAGGAGCTCATGGGGACGATCGCCGTGGTCATGGGCAACCTGGACGCCGCAGGCGCGTCCGCCCCGGCCGAGGTGGCACGGTGACGTCCGGAACGGCGACGCGGCGCGTGAGCGGCCTCGATTGGAGGATCGAGGCCGCTCACGGAGCGCTGCTCGAGCGGCTGGCGCCCGGAACCAGCTCTCGCCGCCTGCGGTGGTCGCGGGGGAAGACGCGGGTGCTCGAGGTCGGGGACGGTCCGCCGCTCGTGCTCGTCCACGGTGCCTTCGACAACGCCGCCCTCTGGGCGCCGATCCTCGCCGCGCTCGCCAAGAGTCATCGCGTCCTCGCCGTCGACCTCCCCGGACACGGCCTCGCCGACCCGTTCGACTACGAGGCCGTGGATCTCGCCACGGTCTCGGCCACGTTCCTCGGCGACGTCCTGGACGGGCTCGAGCTCGACCAGGTCGACCTCGTCGGCTGCTCGCTCGGGGGGTTCGTGACGACGGTGTTCGCGCTCGGCGCGCCAGAGCGTGTCAGGCGACTCGTGCTGGTCGGAGCCCCGCTCGGCGTGACGCGCGACGTCCCGACCCCGCTCCGGGTGCTCGGGTTGGCCGTCAAGCTGCCCGTCGCCGGGCGGGCGCTCGGACGGCTCGCATTGGGGCGGCCGACCCGCGAGAAGATGCGGACGCTCATGGGGCAGATCGCGGTCGCGCATCCCGAGGCACTCGACGACGAGATGCTCGACGCGGACGTTCTGTGCCAGCTCCGCAATCGCGATGTCCACCTCGGCGTGCTGCGGTCGTTCGGGACCTGGCGCGGGATGCGCCTCAGGCGGGAGCTCTGCCTCGGCGAGCGCTGGGCGGAGCTCACCGTGCCCACGGTGTTCCTCCGGCCCGAGCGCGACGTGTTCGTCTCCGCGCCGGTCGAGACGGCGTGGGCCGGAATCGTCGAGCGGAACACCGGCATCCGGGTCGTCCATGTGGCGGACGCAGGCCACCTCGCATGGCTCGACGCGCCCGAGGAGGTCGCCCGCGGGATCGAGAACGCGCTTGCTCCGGACGCCGTCGTCGTTGCCTGACCGAGATCAGCGCCCGCGGCTCAGATCCCGCGGTCGGCCCACTTCAGCCACGAGGCGAGGGCGAAGGGGAGGCTTCCGAGCATCGCGATGATCCCGAGCACGACGTGCCCGGTGGAGAAGAAGACGATGCCGAGCACGATCGCCGCTGCGAACACGCCCAGCGCTACGAGGAATCCCATGTGCCTCTCCTTCGACGGTGTGGGTGCGGAGGAGCCTACTCCGCATCTGGGACGATGACGGCATGCGGCTCCCGCCCTTCCGGATCGAGCGCTGGTACGAGCGGTTCGAGTTCACCACCGAGCTCATGCTCTCGTCGAGCGACTGCGAGACGATCTCCGTCGGAGAGCTCCTCGCGCTCGAGCCCGACGCGGGCGAGCGGCTCCTCGCGCTGCGCCTCGGCTACACCGAGGTGCCCGGCTCGGAGGAGCTCCGCTCCGCCATCGCGGGGTTGTACGACGAAACCGGGCCCGAGGCGGTCGTCGCGCTCGCGGCCGCCGAGGAGGGAGTCTTCGCCGTCGAGACCGCGCTCCTCGGCCCGGGCGACCACGCGGTCGTCGAGACACCGTGCTACGAGTCGGCGCTCGCGGTCGCGCGGTCGACCGGGGCGGACGTCTCCACGTGGGAGCGGCGATACGAGGACGGCTGGAGGCACGACCTCGACGAGCTCGAGCGGCTGCTCCGGCCCGACACACGGCTCGTCTACGTCAACACGCCCCACAACCCCACCGGGCAATCCATGCCGCGTGACGTGCTCGAGCGGGTCGTCGAGCTCTGCGCCGAGCGCGGCGCCGTTCTCTTCTGCGACGAGGTGTACCGCGAGCTGGAGCACGATCCGGCCCTACGGCTTCCGGCAGCGTGCGACCTGTACGAGCGGGCCGTCTCGCTCGGGAGCGTCTCGAAGACCTACGGGCTGCCGGGGCTGCGGACGGGGTGGATCGCCTGCCGGGATGCCGCGCTCCGCGACGCGGTGGTCGCCGCGAAGCTCTACACGACGATCTGCTCGAGCGCGCCGAGCGAGCTCCTGGCAGCGGTTGCGCTCCGGAACCGCGCCGGGATCGTCGAGCGGAACCGCACGCTCGTGCTCCGGAACCTCGAGCTCGCGGACGCCTTTGTCGAGCGACATGCGGGCGTTGTCGACTGGGTGCCGCCGGATGCGTCGCCGATCGGCTTTCCTCGGCTTCGCGTCGGGGACACGCGGGCGTTCTGCGAGCGGCTCGCCCTGGAGGCGGGCGTCCTGCTCCTGCCCGGCGACGTCTACGACGAGCCCGGCCACGTGCGGCTCGGGCTCGGGCGCGTCGGCGCCGCGGAGGCGTTCGAGCGGCTGCGCGCGTTCCTCGCCGCGGCCTGACCGCGCCTACGCCTCGCGCACGTCCTCCTCGACGAGCCCGAAGAGGACGCCGTCGACCCACTCGTCGTCGCGCCAGTAAGCCTTGCGGCGGACGCCCTCGCGGATCCACCCGGAGCGCTCGGCGTGACTCAGCGCTCGCTCGTTGAAGCCGTAGACCTCCATCTGCAGGCGGTGAAAGCCGAGGCCGAAGAGGTGCGCGTGGAGTGCCCGCGCCGCGTCGACCGACAGCCCTCTGCCGCGGTGCTCCGGGTCGATCACGAAGCCGCCCACCGACGCGATGCGTGAGCGACGGTTGACCCGCTCCCACGTGGCGGTGCCGACCCACCGGCCGTCGACCTCGAACACGACCACGCCGTATCCGTCCGGGTCGTCGTGCGCTCGTGCGATCTCGGCGGCGACCGCCTCGTCGCTCGACGGCCGGATGGAGGCGAGAAAGGGGGCGACATCGGCGTGGCGGAAGAGCGCCCCGAGGTAGGGCGCATCGGCCTGCGTGGCGGCGCGGACGACGACGGAAGCGGTCATCCGGTGCTCGCCTCGACGCGCTCGGCTCGTGGCGAGCGCCGCAGCCGCGAGCCCGACCCGAGGGCGACGCCGCCCAGGATCAGCGCGAGCCCGGCGAGCACCGAGACGGTGATCGGCTCGTCGAGCAGCGCGGCGCCGTAGACGAGGGCGAATGCCGGCATCAGGTACGTGACGAGGCTCATGCGCCGGCCTCCGTAGAGCCGGATCGTCCGGTAGAGAACGAGCTGCGCGAGCGCGGTCCCGAGGAGCGCCAGCGCGAGGAGCGAGAGGATCGCGTCCGTGTCGGGCATCGCCGTCGGCCGCTGGACGACGGCGAACGGCAGCAGCGACACCGCCGCGGCGATCATCGCGCCCGTCGCGAGCACGGGCCCGGGGGTGCTGCTCACGCTTCGCTGCCCGATCACGGCCCCGCTCGCGTAGGCGAGCGACGCCAGCACGACGGCGAGCGTCCCGGCGACCGCCCACCAGCTGCCGCCCGGACCGCCGCCGGCGAGCACCGTGACGCCCACCAGGCCGAGGCCGAAGCCGGTCAGCTGCGGGCGCGAGAGCGGCTCGTGCGGGAGGAAGCGCAGGCCGAGAAGGACGGTGAAGAGCGGCACCGTCGACTGCGCGACCGCTGCGATCCCGGAGTCGACGTGCTTCTCGCCCCACGCCACCAACCAAAACGGAAGAGCGTTCGCGACGACGCCGAGGACGACCCAGCGTCTCCACGAGGCGCGCAGCTCCGCGACGGCGCGCCGCGCGCCCATCGTCCTCGCGAGGAAGCCGAACAGCACGAGCGCCGCGATGGCTGCACGGGCCCCCATCAGCGGCGACGGCTCGAGCCCGCCCTCGACCGCGACCTTGATGAAGAGGTACGACGCGCCCCAGACGGCGGCGAGGACGAGGATCAGCGTCCAGTACCGGTTCACGCGGCCACGCTACCGGCGGCGTAGTCGCCCGCCGGTCGCGAGGGCCGTGCCCCCGAGGATCAGCGCGAGGCCCGCGAGCGCCGACGGCGTGACCGCCTCGCCGAGGATCAGCCAGCCGTACACGAGCGCGAAGGCGGGCACGAGGTACGTGACGAGGATCGCCCGTGAGGCCCCGGCGCGGACGATCAGCGCGAAGTAGAGGAGGTAGGCGACGCCGGTGCCGAGCACTCCGAGCACGAGAACGGCGCCGACGACCTTCGCGGACGGCGTCTCCGCGGGCCACTGCACCAGAGCCGCCGGCAGCGTGAGCAGCGCGCCGACGCTCAGCTGCCCGATCGACACGTCGAGCGGCGAGAACGACCGGATCGCGCGACCCGCATAGAGCACCGAGACCGCGTAGCAGAGGGCAGTGCCCACGACCGCGACCGCGCCGAGCAGCTCTGCTCCCTCCTGTAGCCCGACCAGCAGCGCGACGCCGACGAAGCCGAGGCCGACGCCGGCGAGCCGGAGCCCGGTCACCCGTTGCGAGGGATCGATGCGGATGGCGAGCAGCACCGTGAAGATCGGCGCGGCCGCCTGGATCACCGCCGCGAGGCCGGAGTCGATCCGGGTCTCCGCAAAGCTGAGCAGCCAGTACGGCAGCGCGTTGTTGAGCGCGCCGAGGACGGCGATCGGCACGAGCATCGCCCGGAGCCCCGACAAGCCGCCTCGCGCCAGCGCGACGGGAAGCAGCACCAGCGCGCCGACGAGAAGCCGTCCGCAGACCACGACCGCGGGCTCGAGCTCCTCGACGCCGACCTTGATGAAGAGGAACGACGACCCCCAGATCGCCGACAGCGCGACGAGAAGGCCGAGGTCGCGCCGGGACATGGCGCGACGCTACCGACCAAGGGGACTGGCCCCGGAGGGGCCTGTGCCCCGTGAGGCGTTGCCAGGGCGGGAGCGTCGCAGGGGACAGACCCCTGGGGGCAGACCCCTGGGAACAGACCCCGCCGACCCCGCGGCTAGACTGGCCGTCTGAGCCCGGTCGCGGAACAGCCGCTCCATCGACAGCTCGGCCTCACGGACGGGGAGCTCGCCCACATCGTCTCGCTGATGGGGCGCGAGCCGAACCACTTCGAGCTCGCGGTCTTCTCGCTCCTCTGGTCGGAGCACTGCGGCTACAAGCACTCCGCGCTCCTGCTCCGCCGTCTGCCGAGCGAGGGGGACCGCGTGCTCCAGGGACCCGGCGAGAACGCAGGCGTCGTCGATCTGGGCGACGGCCTCGCGGTCGCGTTCAAGGTCGAGAGTCACAACCACCCGTCCGCCGTGGAGCCCTTCCAGGGCGCGGCGACCGGGGTCGGGGGCATCCTGCGCGACATCTCCGCGATGGGCGCGCGGCCCGTCGCGCTGCTCGACGGCCTGCGCTTCGGCGCCCACGACGACCAGTTCTCTCGCGCCGTCGGCGGGATCGGGCACTACGGCAACTGCGTCGGCGTCCCGACCGTCGGTGGCGAGACGGTGTTCGACGACGCCTACGCCTCGAACTGCCTCGTCAACGCGATGTGCGTGGGTCTGCTGCCGAGCGAGCGGCTCACCCGCGCGAAGGCGACGACGGCCGGAGCGCTCGTCGTGCTCTACGGCGCGACGACGGGACGCGACGGGATCGGCGGCGCGTCGGTGCTCGCGAGCGCCGAGCTGGGCGAGGACGACCCCGACAAGCGGCCTTCCGTCCAGGTCGGCGACCCGTTCACCGGGAAGCGGCTGATCGAGGTCTCGGCGGAGCTCGTCGAACGCGGCCTGGTGCTCTCGCTCCAGGACTGCGGGGCCGCGGGCCTCGCCTCGTCTCTCTCGGAGATGGCGGCGGACTTCGGGATCGACGTCCACCTCGACCGCGTTCCTCGACGCGAGGAGGGGATGGAGCCGTGGGAGGTGATGATCTCCGAGTCGCAGGAGCGGATGGTCGCGATCGTCGCCCCCGAGCGGCTCGCGGACGTCGAGGCGGTGATCGACCGGTGGGAGCTCCACCGGGCCGTGATCGGCCAGGTGACCGAGACGGGCGTCCTACGCGCCCTTTGGGAGGGAGACGAGGTCGGCGTGATCGAGGCAACGCTCCTCACGGAGCGATGCCCGAGGTACGCCGTCGACAGGGAGCCGCGCATCCCGCCCCCCGAGACGCCGGCAAACGTCCCTCCGGTGCGCGAGGCGGTGCTCGAGCTGCTCGCTTCGCCTGCCCTGCGCTCGCGAGCCTCTGTGACGCGCCGCTACGACCAGCTCGTCCAGTCGCGCACCGTTCGCCGGCCGGGCCTCGACGCGGCCGTGCTGCGGCTGCGCCCGGAGTGGCGCGGGCTCGCCGTCACCCTGGACGGCCAGGGCCGCGTCGGGATGCTCGACCCGCGTATCGCCGGTCAGCTCGCGATCCTCGATGCGGCGCGCAACGTCGCGTGCGCGGGCGGTGAGCCGCTCGCGTTCACGGACTGCCTCAACTTTGGCAACCCGGAGAAGGCGGAGATCGGCTGGGAGCTGACGGAGACGATCGAGGGGATGGCCCTCGCCTGCGAGGCCCTCGGCGTCCCGGTCGTCTCCGGCAACGTCTCGCTCTACAACGACACGGACGGCTGTTCGATCCCGCCGACGCCGGTCGTCGGCTGCGTCGGGCTGGTACCCGACGTGCGGCGGGTCCCGGGCGGCTGGAACGAAGGCGATGCGATCCTTCTCGCGCGCTCGCGCTCGCCGCTCACGCTCGCAGGCTCGGAGGCACAGGCGCGGTGGGGCGCGCTCGGCGGCTCCCCGTCGCTCGATCTTCCGTCCGAGGCGGCGCTCGTCCGTCACGCGTTCGGCGCCGCGCAGCACGCTTCGCTCGTCCACGACGTCGCCGAGGGCGGGCTCGCGATCGCGCTCGCCGAGGCTGCGCTCTGGAGCGGCTGCGGGGCCGAGCTCGAGCTCGGCGACGACCCGCTGACGCTCTTCGGCGAGATCGGCGGTCAGGTGATCGTCGCGGTCCCGTCCCGACAGGTCGAGCCCGATCCCACCGGCGGCGAGATCGAGGTCCGGCGGATCGGCACGGCGGGCGGCGCGAGACTGCTCGGGATCCCGCTCGCCGAGCTCCGGCACGCCTACGAGGGTGGCGCCTGATGTGCGGCGTCTTCGGCGTCCACTCGGCCGACCGGGACGTCGCGCGGCTCACGTACTTCGGCCTCTTCGCCCTCCAGCACCGCGGCCAGGAGTCCGCGGGCATCGCCGTCTCCGAGGGCGGGCGCGTGACGGCCGTCCGCGACATGGGGCTCGTCGCGCAGGTGTTCGACGAGGAGAAACTCGCCGCCCTCCCGGGCGAGGTCGCGATCGGGCACACGCGCTACTCGACGACGGGCGGCGCGCACTGGTCGAACGCGCAGCCGCTCGTGCACCACGGCGCTGCGCGCACGGTCGCGCTCGCGCACAACGGGAACCTCGTGACTCCGGGGCCGCTCCGGGACGAGTTGCTCGCGGCCGGCGTGCGGATCGCGTCCACCTCGGACACGGAGGTGATCGCAGGGTTGCTCGGTCGCGACCCCGCGCCGTTGCCCGAGGCGGTGGCCGCCACGATGGCGCGGCTCGACGGCGCGTACTCGATCGTCGCGATCGTCGGAGGCACGCTCGTCGCCTTCCGCGACCCGCTGGGCATCCGCCCGCTCACGCTCGGGCGGATCGGCGACGACTGGGTGGTCGCCTCGGAGACGTGCGCGCTCGACCTGATCGGTGCCGACGTCGTCCGAGACGTGCTCCCGGGCGAGGTCGTGTGGGTCGACGACGAGGGCTGCCACTCGGCACAGGCGGTGCCGCGCGGGCGAAGCGCGGCGTGCATCTTCGAGCACGTCTACTTCGCCCGGCCGGATTCGTCGCTCGGCGGCACGGGGGTGCACGCGGCTCGCGTGCGCATGGGCGAGCGGCTCGCAGAGGAGGCGCCGGTCGACGCGGACCTCGTCATGCCGATCCCCGACTCCGGCACGCCGGCTGCGATCGGCTTCGCGAAGCGCTCGCGGATCCCGTACGAGGAGGGCTTGATCAAGAATCGCTACGTCGGCCGCACGTTCATCGAGCCGGATCAGGAGCTGCGCCGCCAGGGGATAAGGCTCAAGTTCAACCCGCTCGACGAGATCGCCGGGCGCCGGCTCGTGATCGTCGACGACTCGATCGTGCGCGGCAACACGATGCGCGCGCTCGTGCAGATGCTCGACGACGCCGGCGCGGCCGAGGTGCATGTGCGGATCTCGTCGCCGCCCGTCGTCTCACCGTGCTTCTACGGCATCGACATGGCCGACGAGGACGAGCTCGCCGCTGCGCACCGCTCGGTCGAGGAGATGCGCGAGCACGTCGGCGCCACGAGCCTCCACTACCTCTCCCTCGACGGCATGCAGTGGGCGACGCGCCTCCCGGAGGAGGAGGTCTGCCGGGCCTGCTTCACGCGGAGCTACCCGACGCGCGTCCCGGCCGGGCGCCTGGCCGCGAAGCACCGCTTCGAGGCGACCGCGTCGCGCTAGCCGAACGCGACGACCAGCCGGCGGATGCGGCCGTCGGCGACGACGAGACGCATCTCACCGGAGCGCGCGCCGCCGTCCGCCGACCACGAGAACGGCTCGACGACGGTGCCGTCCTTCTCGACGCGAACGTCCAGCACCGTCATCGTGTCCGTCGGTGACTGCTCCGCATAGGCGGCTGCGATCGCGTCGCGTCCGACGAACGGCCCGACCGGCACGTCCGCGAACTCGAGCGTCGCATGGTCTGCGAAGAGGGCGACCAGCGGGGCGAAGTCGCCGCTCCGGACGGCGGCGTTGAACGTCTCGACGTGCCGCTCGAGGAACGCGGAGAGCGACTCACCCATGCGAGGCACGCTATCCCGGGACGCCCTTCCGGGCGGTCGACTACGCTCGCGTCGTGCCGTCAGAGGACCAGACATACGCCTTCGCGGGGGTCTCGCTCGCGACGGCCGAGGCCGTCGTCGACCGGCTGCGGTCGGCCGTCGACTCGACGCGGACGCCGGCCGTCGTCGGCAGCTTCGGCGCGTTCGCCGGGCTCTTCGCCATCGACGACGAGCGGCTGCTCGTCGCGTCGACCGACTCCGTCGGCTCCAAGCTCGTGCTCGCCCGGCGCGCCGGGAAGCTCCGCTGGTGCGGGGCGGACCTCGCCGCGCACGGGATCAACGACGTCCTGACGACCGGCGCAGAGCCGCTCTTCTTCCTCGATTACGTCGCCGCCAACAGCATTGACCCGGAGCAGGTGGCGGAGCTCGTCGAGGGCGCCGCCGACGTCTGCCGTGCCGCGGGCTGCGCGATCCTCGGCGGCGAGACCGCGGAGCTTCCCGGGATCTACCGCGAGGACGAGGTCGACTTCTGCGGGACGGTCGTCGGCGTCGTCGCCCGTGACGAGCTCATCGACGGATCGCGCGCGGCGCCCGGCGACGTCGTCCTCGGGCTGCCCTCCGCGGGCATCCACGCGAACGGCTTCTCGCTCGTCCGCCGCATCGTCGGCGACGACCCGTTCGACGCCGAGCTGCTGCTCCCGCCGACGCGCTGCTACCTCGGCGACGTCCGCGCGCTCCGCGTGCGCGCCGACGTCCGCGCGCTCGCACACGTCACCGGCGGCGGGATCGCGGGCAACCTCGCGCGCGTCCTCCCGGACGGGGTCGGGGCCGTCGTCGACCCGGTCGCCTGGGAGCGCCCGCAGGTGTTCCGGTGGCTCGCGGAGCACGGCGTCGCCGAAGACGAGCTGCGCCGCGTCTTCAACCTCGGGATCGGCTACTGCGCCGTCGTCCCGCCCGGTGACGCGCATCCCGCCGACCTCGTGATCGGGCGGCTGGAATCCGGCGTCGACGGCGTGGAGTGGAGCGGCGCGTGATCGGCGTGCTCGTCAGCGGCGAAGGGACGAACCTGCAGGCGCTCGTCGACGCAGGCCTCCCGATCGTCGCCGTCGCGTCGAACCGGCCCGGCGTCCCGGCGCTCGCGCGCGCCGAGGCGGTGGGGATCCCGACCGCGGTGTTCGACGCCGACGCGTTCGCGAGCCGGGACGACCGAGATGAGGCGCTCGCGCTCTGGCTCCGCGAGCGCGGCGTCGAGCTCGCCGTCCTGGCGGGCTACATGCACCTGCTGCGGCCGCGATTCTTCGAGGTCTTCGGACGGCGGGTCGTCAACACGCACTCCGCGCCGCTCCCCGCCTTCCCCGGCGCCCACCCGATCGAGGACGTGCTCGCCGCGGGCGTGCCAGAGACCGCCGCGACCGTGCACTGGGTCGACGAGGGAATGGACTCGGGGCCGGTGATCCGCGTCGTCCCCGTCCCGGTCGAGCCGGGCGACACGCCGGCGACGCTGCGTGCCCGCGTCCAGGCGGCCGAGCATCGGCTCCTCCCCGAGGTGGTCAGGGAGCTGATCGCGGCGTGAGCATCCGCCGTGCGCTCATCTCGGCGTACGACAAGACGGGCGTGGCCGCCTTCGCGCGCGAGCTGACCTCGCTCGGCGTCGAGGTGCTCGCGTCGAGCGGCACGGCGAAGGTGCTCGTCGACGAGCGAGTGCCCGTGACGCCGCTCGAGGAGCTGACCGGCTTCGGCGACCTGCTGGGACACCGCGTCGTGACGCTGCACCCGGCCGTGCACGGCGGCATCCTCGCGCGCCGCGACGTCCCTGACGACCTCGCCCAGCTCGAGGCGCACGGCATCGCGCCGATCGATCTCGTCTGCGTCAACCTGTATCCGTTCGAGCGGACGGTCGGCCGCCTCGACGTCGCGTGGGAGGAGGCGATCGAGCAGATCGACATCGGCGGCCCGGCGCTTCTCCGGGCGGCGGCGAAGAACCACGCGCACGTCGTGCCGATCTGCCGGCCGGAGGACTATGGCCCGGTTGTCGAGGAGTTCCGCCAGCGGGCGGAGATCTCGCCGGAGACCCGTCGGGCGCTCGCTGCGCGCGCGTTCCAGCGGACTGCCGCCTACGACGCCGCGGTCGCGGGCTGGCTCGGGCGCGACGACGCGTTCCCCGAGACGTACCTCCCGGTGTTCGAGCGCTACATGGATCTCTCGTACGGCGAGAATCCGCACCAGCGCGCGGCCTACTACGCCCAGAAGGGCGCTCGTACGCACCTCCTCGCACGCGTCGAGCAGCTCCAGGGCCGGCCGCTGTCGTTCAACAACCTCGGCGACCTGTCGGCGGCGCGGCTCCTGCTGCTCGAGCTCGAAGGCCCTGCCGCCGTGATCGTCAAGCACGGCAACCCGTGCGGCGTGGGCCTCGCGGAGACGATCGACGAGGCCTATGCGAAGGCGCTCGCGGGCGACCCCGTTTCGGCCTACGGCGGCGTCGTCGTCCTCAACCGGCCCGTCGGGGCGGCCCTCGGCAAGGCGATCGCCCGCCAGTTCGTCGAGGTCGTGTTCGCACCCGGCTATGACGACGCCGCCCTCCACGAGCTTTCCGCGCGCGACAAGGCCCGGGTGCTCGTCGACGGGGAGCGCCGCGCCTTCGTGACGACCGAGCGCGATCTCCGGCGCGTCCTCGGCGGGCTGCTCCTGCAGGACCGCGACGCCGACGGCGACCCGCTCGACGCGATGGACGTCGCCTGCGGCGACCCGGACACGGCGACGTGGGAGGAGCTGCTCTTCGCGTGGACCGTCGCGAAGCACGTCACGTCGAACGCGATCGTCCTCGGCCGCGGCGGGCAGACGCTCGGGATCGGCGCGGGGCAGATGAGCCGCGTCGACGCTGTGCGCATCGCCGTCGAGAAGGCGCGGCAGCTCGGTCACTCGCTCGAGGGAGCCGTGCTCGCCTCCGATGCCTTCTTCCCCTTCGCGGACGGCCCGCGGCTGGCGCTCGAAGCCGGCGTCGCGGCGATCATCCAGCCCGGCGGCTCGAAGCGCGACGCCGAGGTGCTCGCTGCGGTGCGCGACGCCGGCGCCACGATGGTCCTCACCGGTCGCCGGCATTTCCGGCACTAGCTCGTTCGCGGAAGCCTCCGCTTTCGCGCTCGGGGGGATGTCACGGTCTGGACCCCGGTCCAGACGTCGGGCGAGGAGGACCTGGCCCCGAGGTGTCGTCGCGCCATGGTAGGGTGCCGCCGTCGTTGACACCGACGGCGCGCCCCCTCGGGGCCCGATTCGACGCCGTCCCGTGCTCCGCCTCTTCTGCCGATGCCCCGCTGGCTCGTCATACCCGTGCTCCTGTGTGCGCTCACGGCGGCGTTTCCGGGCGGCACGGCCAACGCACAGGACGGGCCGCCCGCTCTTCCAGGCATCGTCGCGAGCCCGGCCAGGTTCGTCCCGCCGCCGCCGCCCGCCGCGCCGACGCTTGCGGAGCGCGCGGTGAAGCTCGCGCGGGCGCAACTCGGCGTGCCGTACGTCTGGGGCGGCGCCTCGCCGGCCGGCTTCGACTGCTCGGGGCTCGTCTCCTGGGTCTACGGGCAGCTCGGCATCAGCCTTCCGCACAACGCGGCGGCGCTCTACGGCGTCGGACGGCCGGTGCCGGTCTCCGCAATGCGCCCGGGGGACCTCGTCTTCTTCGGCGGGCTCGGGCACGTCGGGCTCTACGTCGGCAACGGCCGGATGATCCATGCGCCGCAGTCCGGTAGGGACGTCGAGATCGAGGCGCTCGACGCGCGCTCGTATCCACCCGTCGGCGCCCGTCGCATCACGCCGCTCTGAACTCCATC
>NZ_DATMBZ010000171.1:0-4511 GCF_035558935.1 Gaiella sp.
ACCAGCTCGCGGCGGAGCTCGACCGGAAGCCTGAAGGTCACGTCCTCGTCGACCATCCGGAATGGCTCGATCTCGTCGACGCCGCGCTCGCGGAACCAGTCGCAAGCACGTGAGACGAGGCGCTCGGGAGCCGACGCGCCCGAGGTGATGCCGACCGTCTCGATCCCCGCGAGCCAGGTCTCGTCGATCTCCGTCTCGTCGTCGATCAGGTGGGCCGGGACGTCGGCTGCGCGCGCGACGTCGACGAGCCGATTCGAGTTCGACGAGTTGCGCGAGCCGATCACGAGCAGCAGGTCGATGTGGTCGAGCATGTCCTTCACCGCCCACTGGCGGTTGGAGGTTGCGTAGCAGATGTCCTCCTTCTTCGGCCCCACGATCTCCGGGAACCGCCGCCGGAGCGTGCCGATGATCTCGGCGGTCTCGTCGACGGACAGCGTCGTCTGGGTCACGTAGGCGACGCGCGTGTCGGCCGGGAGCTCGAGCGCCTCCGCCTCCGCGACGTCCTGCACCAGGATCGTCGCGTCGGGCGCCTCGCCCATCGTGCCCACAACCTCCTCGTGCCCCTCGTGCCCGATCAGAAGGACGGTGTACCCCGCCGCTGCGTAGCGCTTCGCCTGGACGTGCACCTTGGTCACGAGCGGGCACGTCGCGTCGATCACGTCGTGGTCGCGCGCGCGCGAGCTCGCGTGTACGGACGGCGCGACCCCGTGAGCGGAGTAGACGACCGTGGCGCCGCGCGGCGCATCGGTCTCCTCCTCGACGAAGATCGCCCCCCGCGCCTCGAGGTCGCGCACGACGTGGATGTTGTGGACGATCTGCTTGCGCACGTAGACCGGCGCGCCGTAGTGCTCGAGCGCCCGCTCGACCGTCTCGACGGCGCGCTCGACGCCCGCGCAGTACCCGCGCGGGGACGCGAGCAGGACGCGCTTCACGGTCACCACACCCGCAGGGTACTGGCCGTCAGCGCGAGGTCTGCGCGAGGACGACTCCGACGAGCACCACCGCGCCGCCGACGAGCTGGGCCGCCGACAGGGTCTCGCCGAGCCACGCCCAGGCCACCAGGGCCGCGAGGAGAACCTCGATCATCGAGACGGTCGCGACGCGCGTCGCCGGCAGGTGGTGGAGCGCGCCGAGCGAGAGGACGAAGGGGAGGATCGTCCCGAGCACGACCATCCAGAGGGAGAGCGCCCAGACGGGCGCGTCCGCCGACCCGAGCTCCAGCGGCACGCTCCCCCCGAGGGCGTCGAAGGGGAAGCCCCACCAGGGCTGCACGACCGCCCAGAGGAGAGCGGCGACACCGAGCGAGAGGCAGGTCAACGAGAGCGCGTCGCGCCGCGCGGTCTGGTGCTCGCCGGCGAGGTAGTACGTCGCGAGCGCGCCCGCCGCCAGCAGGCCCGCGACCACGCCGACCGTGTCGAGCCGGACGTCCTCCCATACCTCGCCGACGAGTACGAGCCCCGACAGGGCGAGCGCGAGCGCGGCCCACACACGCCGCCGTACGGGCTCGTGCCAGACGAGTCGCGCCCAGAGCGCGACGAGCACCGGCGCGGTGAACTCGAGCAGGAGGCCGATCCCGATCGGCAATCGCTCGATCGCCACCAGGTACAGCCACTGCACGAGCGCGAAGCCGACGATCCCGTAGAAGACGAGCAGCGCGACCTCCTCACGGGCGACGCGGAGAAGCCGCGGGGCCGTGGCGAGCAGGAAGGCCGCGAGGCCGACGAACGCGCCCGTCGCCCTGAGCTCCGTCAGGCGGAGGCTCGTGATCTCGCTGCCCGTGAGGATCAGCTTCGACACCGTCCCGTTGATCGCGAACAGCGTCGAGGCGGCCGTGACCATCGCGTAGCCCAGACGCGGACGAGGGGCTCCCGCAGGACGCGCCCCGTGGAGGGTGATCTCGGTCACGGCGGCAGGCTAGTGCTCCGTCCGTCGCCGGCCGTCGGCAACGTTGGACGATCATCGATCATCGATTACGCTCGCGTCAATGCGAGCCGCGCTCTTCGTCACGTGCCTCGTGGACACGCTGACCCCATCGGTGGGACAGGCAACTGTGGAGGTTCTCGAGCGACTCGGCGTGGAGGTCTCCTTTCCCCGCGCGCAGACCTGCTGCGGCCAGCTCCACCACAACGCGGGCTACCCCGAGGTCGCCGCGTCGCTGGCCCGGCGGTTCGTCGAGGTGTTCGCCGACGAGGAGCTGATCGTCTCGCCGTCGGCCTCGTGCGTGGCGCACGTTCGCGAGCACGTTCCCGAGCTGACGTCCGATCCGGCGGGCGTCGCCCGCCGGACGCTCGAGCTGTCCGAGCTCCTCGTCGACCGGCTCGGCGCAACGGAGGTCGGATCGGCGTACAGCGGATCGTTGACCTACCACCCGACGTGCCATTCGCTGCGGCTGCTCCGCGTGGGAAGCCGTCCCGAGACGCTGCTCGGCGCGGTCCGCGGACTCGACCTCCGGCCGCTCGAGGACGCCACGGAGTGCTGCGGCTTCGGCGGCACGTTCGCGATCAAGAACGGGCCGGTGTCGACGGCGATGCTCGCCGCCAAGCTGCGGAGAATCGAGGAGACGGGAGCGGAGGGCGTGTGCGCCTGCGACGCGTCCTGCCTCCTGCACCTCCGCGGCGGGATCGAGTGGCGCGGGAGCCCGCTCCGGGCGGTGCACCTCGCCGAGGTGCTCGCCGCGTGAACGCCTCGGCGAGCCGCGCCGCGGTGCCCGTCGCGTTCGAGGCGGCCGCGCCCGCCGCGCTCGCCGACGGCCGCGTCCGCGCGAACGTGCTCCACGCCACGACCTCGATCCGCGCGAAGCGCGCGGCAGTCGTCGCCGACGTCCCTGACTGGGTCGAGCTGCGGGCGGCCGGTGCGGCCATCCGCGCGTCCGCGCTGGCGCGCCTCGAGGAGCTGCTCGTCGCACTCGAGTCGTCCGTGGTCGCGGCCGGCGGTGCGGTGCACTGGGCGGCCGACGCCGCACAGGCGAACGAGATCGTGACGCGCCTCGTCGTCTCCACCGGCGCGCGCGAGGTGGTGAAGGTGAAGTCGCTGACGACGGACGAGATCGGGCTCAACGACGCGCTTACCGCGGCGGGCATCGCGCCGCTCGAGACCGACCTCGCCGAGTGGGTAGTCCAGCTCGCGGGCGAGCGGCCGTCGCACCTGCTCGTGCCGGCGTTGCACCGCAACCGTTCCGACATCGCCGTGCTCCTGCGCGAGACCCTCGGCGAGCCGGGCCTGCCCGACGACCCGCCCGCGCTCACGGCCGCTGCGCGGAGGTATCTGCGTTCCGCGTTCCTTCGAGCCGGGGTGGCGATCTCCGGCGCCAACTTCGCGGTGGCGGAGACCGGGACGGTCTGCGTGGTCGAGTCCGAGGGCAACGGCAGGATGTGCACGACGCTTCCCGACACGCTGATCACGGTGATGGGAATCGAGAAGGTGATCCCCGAGTGGCGCGACCTCGGCGTGCTGCTCCAGCTCCTTCCGAGATCGTCGACGGGCGAGCGTATGAACCCCTACACGTCGCTCTGGACCGGCGTGCGGGAGGGGGACGGGCCGTCGACGTTCCACCTCGTGCTGCTGGACGCCGGCCGAGCTCGCGCCCTCTCGGACCCCGTCGGCCGGCCTGCCTTGAGATGCATCCGCTGCTCGGCGTGCGTGAACGTCTGTCCCGTCTACCGCCAGACCGGCGGGCATGCATACCCGACCGTCTACGCCGGCCCGATCGGCGCGATCCTTCAGCCGCAGCTCGACGGCGAGGTCGGCGTGTCCGCCTCGCTGCCGTACGCTTCCTCGCTCTGCGGCGCCTGCGCCGACGTCTGTCCGGTCGGGATCGACATCCCCCGCATCCTCGTCCACGAGCGGGCGAAGCTCGTCGCGCGCGCCCGGCCGGGAGTCGAGGGTCGAGCGCTACGAGCTCTCGGCCGGTCGTTCTCGAGCATCGAGCGCTACGAGCGCGCGCAGCGGCTCGCGCGCACGCTTCAGCGGCCCTTCCTCAGGCGCGGCCGCCTGCGCTGGCTCCCCGGCCCCCTCGCCGCGTGGGGACGATCGCGCACGCTCCCCGGGATCCCGTCCGAGACCTTTCGCGAGTGGTGGGAGTCACGTGAGCGACGGCCGTGAGGTGGTGCTGGGGCGGATCCGCGCCGCACTGGCCGGCGAGGGCGCGCTTCCCCAGGTGCCGCGCGCGTACCGCGAGCACGGCTCGCGGTCGTCCGGGGAGGTCGTCACGCTCTTCGTCGAGCGGCTCGAGGAGACGGGCGCGGTCGTCGTCCGTACGGGCGATGCCGGGCTCGCTGTGGGCGTGGCGCTCCGCGAGCAGGGGGCCGCCCGGGTGGTCGTGTCACCCGATCTGCCGGACGCGGTCACACCGGCCGAGGTCGAGCTGATCGAAGACCGTGGCCTCTCGCCGGCCGAGCTCGACGCGCTCGACGGCGCCCTGACGACCTGTGCCGCGGCGTGTGCCGAGACGGGCACGATCGCGTTCGACGGCGGCGAGGGCCAGGGCCGCCGCGCGATCGCTCTCGTGCCCG
>NZ_DATMBZ010000172.1:0-7607 GCF_035558935.1 Gaiella sp.
GTCGACCTGCCGAAGGTTCCCGAGCAGCTGAGGCCCGGTTCCAGGTACGTCGACCACGCGGATCGCCGCGGGCGTGATCTTCTTGGCGTGGACGAGCGCGCCGAGTCGGTCGAGACGGTCGTCGGCGATCGTCGCCATGCCGACGTTCGGCTTGTCGGTTACCGACGCGTACGCCGTGATCTCGGCGCCCGCGTGCGTCAGCGCGTTGAACAGCGTCGTCTTACCGCTGTTGGGAAGCCCGACGATCCCGACCTCGAGCGCCATCGGGGGGTCAGGGTAGTCGTCGCGACGGGAACCCCTAGCGGGACTGGAACCCCGGCTGCGAGCCCTTCGTGTAGCGCTTGAGGTAGACGATGCGTGGCACTGCGACCGTGATGCGGCCGTCCTCGGTGTCGAGCTCGACCGTGCCGCCGGCACCGGCCGACACGGCCCGCTCGGCCGCGTCCGCGGCCTCGGGGGACACCATCGCGGCGATGATCTGCCCGCCGTCGAAAGCGAGCTCGATGCGGATCGAATCGTCAGACAGGGCACACCACCTCGGTCAGGACGCCGTGCACGGCGTCGGGATGGACGAACGCAACCTCGAGCCCGAAGAGCCCGTGCCGCGGTTCGTGGTCGATCAGCTCGACACCCTTGCGCGCGAGGTCGGCGAGCGCCGCGCGGACGTCGTCGACCTCGTACGCGACGTGATGCATGCCGGGCCCGCGGTTCGCCAGGAAACGGCCGACGGGCGTGTCGTCGCCGGTCGGGGCGAGCAACTCGATGCGGTCCGGGCCGACGAGGACGGAGGCGGCCTCGACGCCCTGCTCCTCCACGCGCTCGCGGTGCTCGACCGTCGCGCCGAACAGCTCCGCGTACGTGGAGACCGCCTCGTCGAGATCGGCCACGGCGAAGCCGAGATGATGGACCCCCCGGACGCTCACGCCGCGATCGTACTCGGACGGTTTCGCGACGGGACGAGCACCTCGTCCACGAGCCCGTACTCGACTGCCTCGGCCGGCGTCATGAAGCGGTCACGGTCGATGTCGTCGAGCACCTGCTCGGGCTCGCGGCCCGAGTGGCGCGCGATGATCTCGGCCATCTGACGCGTCGTCGACTCGACTTCCCGCGCCGCGATGCTCACGTCCGTCGGCGCGCCGCGGAAGCCCGCAGAGCCCTGGTGGATCATGAGCTTCGCGTTCGGCAGCGCGAACCGCTTTCCCGGCGCGCCCGCCGCGACGATCATCGCGGCCGCCGACATCCCCATTCCGAAGCAGATCGTCGAGACGTCCGGGCGGACGTGCTGCATCGCGTCGTAGATCGCGAGGCCGGCGTACACCTCCCCTCCGGGTGAGTTGACGTAGAGCGAGATGTCCTTCTCGGGATCCTCGGCCTCGAGGAAGAGAAGCTGGCCGACGATCAGGTTCGCGAGCTCGTCGTCGACCGGACGGCCGAGGAACACGATCCGCTCCCGGAGGAGGCGCGAGTAGAGGTCGAACGCGCGCTCGGCGCGGCCGTCGGCCTCGAGCACGGTCGGGATCAGCGGCATGTCGGGCTCCTTCGCTAACGTGCAACCTTGGAGTTGCACACTCTACGCAACTTGGAGGTTGCGCATGGAGGTCACGCGAACGGTCGTCCTGCCCGTCACCCGCGACGAGGCGTGGGAGGCGCTGACCGAGCCGGAGCGGCTGCGCGAGTGGTTTGCGAACGACGTCGAGCTCGACGTCAGACCCGGCGGCGAGGGCATGTTTCGGTGGGACAACGGTGAGTCGCGCCGCGCCGTCGTGGACGAGGTCGCCGAGGGCGAGCGGCTCGTGCTGCGCTGGGAGGACGACAGCCGCGTCGAGCTCGAGCTGGACGACGCGCCCGCGGGGACGCGCGTTCTCGTTCGCGAGACCTCGCCCGACTGGGGCGTCGCGCTCGAGCTCGAGGCGAGCGCCGCATGGGCGATCGCGTAGAGGCGGTCTTCACCGCGCTCGCCGACCCGAGCCGCCGCTTCCTGGTCGAGCGGCTGGCGGCCGGCGGAAACGCGACGCCGACGGAGCTCGCCGGCGAGCTCCCTGTGAGTCGTCAGGCCGTGGCAAAGCACCTCGCCTCGCTCGAGGCGGCCGGGCTCGTCCACGGAACGCGGATCGGCCGGAACACGGTGTACCGGCTCGACCCCGCCCCACTCCTCGCGGCGACGGACTGGATCGCCCGGGTCGGAGCGGAATGGGATCAGCGTCTCGCGGCCCTCGCCGCCTACGTGAGCCGGGAGGACGAGCCCGTCGCGCCGGAGCCGGGCGGGCGAGGCCCGACCCGGCCGGGGCGCGTCTGAAGGGGGGGCCTAGGTCGCGACCGGATGGTGCCCGGTGTGACCGAGGTGCGAGGCGTGCCTGAGCGTCGCGCCCACCCAGAGCACGACGATCCCGAGCACGAGCAGCGAGAGCATGGTGAGCGAGCCCGTCACGATGGCGAGGATCGCGAGCACGCCGGTCACCGCGCCGACGGCGGAGAGCAGCTTGACGGAGGTGGTCGCCTCGCGGCCGGCAGCCAGCTCGTCGGAGGCCGCGCCGAGCCCGCACGTCACGGCGCCGAGCAGCGTGACGGCGACCGCAGCCCATCGGTTGCTCGAGCCGATCAGCCACACGTCCCACGACTGGTGCGCCGCGAAGAAGACGAGCACCGCGAAGGCGGTCAGTAGCGTCGCGGCTCCGTCCTTCCAGGTCAGTCTCATCCCGTCACCTCCTTTCGCCTCGAGCGTCGCAGGACGGCGGCAGGCGAACATCGGGGCCGCCGCTGAAGCGCGGCGCGCACTTTCCCGCAGGACGTGAGGCGCTCTACGGGGACCCGACGACGTCTGCGCTCAGGGTGAACCGCACGCCCCCCTCGCGCCACCGGGCGAGCGCCGCAGCGGTGCGCTCCTCGGAGAGACCGCGCGAGGCGTCCTCGACGAAGGCGACGCGGTACCCCCGTGCGAGGAGGCCGGTGATCGCCGCGTCGTTGCAGACGTCCGTTGCGACGCCGAACACGATCACCTCGCTCGGCGCGAGTGCCGCGACGAGCGCCTCGACGTTCGGGTTCGAGAACGCGCTGTAGGTCTTCTTCAGCACGAGCAGCTCGCGGTGCCCCTCGACGAGACTCGCGACGAGGCCCGGCGGGTAGGGCGTGAGGGAGACCGGAAGCGGATCGCGCTGGGCCGTCTCGGCAATTCTCGCGGCGCCAGGCGTGCCGCGCAGACAGTGCGGGGGGTAGGTCGACTCGAAGTCCGGGTCGTTCGATATCTCAGGGTCGGTCAGCTCGTGGTCGTCGGCGGTTGCGAGGTGCGTGATGCCGTGTTCGGACGCCCAGCGGACGAGGCGGGCCATCGCCGGGACGGCCTCCTCGGCTCCGGGGACAGGAAGCTTCGCGTCCGCGTGGACGAAGTCGACCTGCGTGTCGACGTCCCAGAGGAGCTGCCCGCTCATCCGGCCACGCTCGCGGCGGTCGGGCGCACGGTGTACACCCACCCTTCACGCCAGTCGAACGGCGCGTCGACGACCTCCTCGAGCGGCTTCCCGTCGAGCAGGTGATCGAAGGCCCAGCGGGTCGCAGTGTGGCCGATGACGAGCACTCGGCGCCGCGTGGCGCTCGTGACGAGCTCGTCGAGGAGCTCGCCCACGCGTGCCGTCGCGTCGCGGTAGCTCTCCCCACCGGGAAACGGCACGTCGACCCGCTCGAGTCTCTCGCGCGCGACGGCGTCGACGGGCGCTCCGTTCAGGTCGCCGTAGTCGAGCTCCCGGAGGCGCCAGTCGAGTGTCACGCGTAGCGTTGTCCCGCCGAAGGCGATCTCGGAAGTCTCGACCGCCCGTGCGAGGTCGGAGCAGAGCACCTCGTCGATCCGGTCGTTGCGCCGGCGCGTGCCGAGCTCGGCCGCGAGCCCGCGGCCTCGTGCCGAGAGCGAGCCGCCCAGCCAGCCCGTCGCGATCCCACGCTCGTTGTCCGTCGTCAGCGCGTGGGTCTCGAAGACGAGCTCGACGACGCCCGTCACTCGACGAGCTCCAGACGCTCGTTCGGTCGGAAGCGCCGCCCGATCTTCGCCGTGGGACGCCCGTCCGTCATCACGATGTCGCCGGTGAAGTCGTTCTCGCCCCGGATCAGCGACGAGCCGACGCCGTAAGCGTCGACGGGCACGCCAAGACGCTCGAACGACTCGATCTTCTCGACCGTGAAGCCGCCCGACGCGACGATCCGGACGCGCTCGAAACCGTCTTCGTCGAGCGCCGCGCGCACCTTGCGTACGAGTCGCTCGTTGACGCCGCGTGGATCGAAGTCGCCCATCTCCTCCCAGAGCGCACGATCGACGAGCTGGCTCGACGTGTCGAGGCGCACCCCCCACAGCCGAGGCCCCAGCGCCCGGGCGACGTCGAGCGCGGTCCGCACCGAGTCGTTGTCGTAGTCGACCAGCACCGTGATGCGGAAGTCCTCGGGAGCCCAATCCGCGAACTTCGTGGCGGCGAGAACGGTGTTGCCGCCGTACGCCGCGATCAGCGAGTGCGGCACGGTCCCGACGCCGCGCCCGCCCCACCAGGACGCCTGCGCGTCGGAGGTGACGCCGATCTCCGTGCCGAGCACCGCGCCCGCGACGTACGCCGCGTAGCCGTCACCCGTCTGGACGCGGTGGTGGTCGTGGCGGGCGGGCATGAAGATGATCGGCTTGCCGTCGGCAGCCTCGAGGACGCGTGCGGTGTTCGTCGCGATCAGGGTGCGGCGCGCGAGGGTCCCGAGCACCACGGTCTCGAGGTGCGCGAACGTGGTGTAGTCGCCCTCTATCGTCATGACGGTCTCCCACGGCTCGACCCGGTCGCCGTCCCGCAGCGCATGGACGGTCAGCCCCGACCAGTCGTAGGAGCAGAGCTCGAGGATCGCGATCGCCTCGTCCATGCCTCCGAGCATCGCCTGCCGCTTCTGGAAGACCTGCATCACCACACGGGGACGGCGGCCGTCGTAGAGCAGCGCCGCGCGCGTGTGGTTGAAGTACGCGTCGCTGTAGTAGCCGTCGCGCATCTTCTCGACGGGGAGGTCGAAGATCTCGGGGTCGAGCCGCGTCCGGCGAGAACGTGGCCGGGCGACCGTCATGCGGCGGCGCGCTCTGCCTCGAGCACCGCCTGGAGCGCCGCCTCGGCGACCTCGAGCTGCTCCGCGCTCGGCTCGCTCGTCGACAGCCGGCGCTGGAGCTCGGTGCCGGGGCGGGCGAGAGCGCGCGAAAGCCGGCTCTCCCGATGCCTGCTCATCCAGCCGAAGACCTCCACCGCGGCGCCCACGGCGCCGATCGCGCCGACGATCCTCGCGGTCGTGCGATGCCGCGCCGGGGCGAGCTCGGCGGCAGCTCCGGCGAGCGCCGTGGCGATCGTGAGCGGACCGACGAGATGTGAGCCGCACCGCTCGTGCTCCTTCGGCGCCCGCTCACCCGTCTCGTAGGTTCCGATCGAGACGTGCTCTGCGCCGTGGTACGACGTGAGCTGTTCGCCGCGCAGCGCGACGAGCGCCGGAACGAGCGACGCGAGGACGACGGCCGCCTCGCGCGGGACGAGCGGCAGGGACGAGCGTCGCACGAGCGTCGCACTGGTCGAGGCGGCGACCAACGCGACGGCGACCGCCGGACGCTCGAAGGGGAGGCGTGCCTCCGGGAGACCACGCTTCATCGCGGGGAGGACGGCGAACGCTTCCGCCAGGCGCAGCGACCCCCTGACGACCGGCACGGAGCCGCCGATGCCGAACGTCGGCTTGAGCCCGGATGCCGTCTTGATCGTGCCGTCCGGCAGGCGGACGGCCGCACCCCACGTCTTGGGCCCGTGGACGAGCACCCCGTTCTGCAGTGCCATCCCGCCGAGCCGGAGCTTTTCCATGCCATGAGCGTAGCGAGGCGTCGGTGGGTGACGTCCGTCCCCGCACCGGTGTGATCCGTCAACCCGCGGCAAGGCGGCGCAACGCCCGCTGCAGCTCGTCGGCCGCATCGCGGCTCGCGTAGCGACGCTCGTCGACGGAGATCACCGGCATCACCTCGCGTACGGACGACGACGTGAAGGCCTCGTCGGCCGTGAGGAGCCGCTCGAGCGGAAAGGCGCCCGTCTCGACGCGGTAGCCGAGCGCCTCCGCGAGATCGATGAGTGCCGCGCGGGTCTCGCCGGCGAGGATGCCGAGCTCGAGCTCGGGCGTCACGAGTGCTCGCCCCTCCCGCCACCAAACGTTCGTGACCGTCCCCTCGAGCACCGTTCCGTCGAGGTCGACGAGCACGGCGTCGTGCGCTCCACGCCGGTGCGCTTCCGCTTCGGCGGCGACGTGCGTCGCGTAGCTGACGGACTTCGTCCCCGGCAGGAGCCACGGCGCGGATCGCCGTGGGAACGCAAGCGAGACCAGGCGTTGGCCCCCCGCGCGCAGCTCCTCGATCCAGGGCGGGATGGGCGACACCAGGACGATCGCGGTCGGCGCCCCGTCCGGCGGCCCGGGCGTCCAGTAGAGACGGAGCGAGGCATCGCGCCTGCCGCTCGTCGCGAGCGCGGCCCGGACGAGCTCCCCGAGCTCCTCGAGATCGGGCGCGGGCAGGTCGAGGCGCGCGGCCGACCCCTCCAGGCGCGCAAGGTGCTCGTCGAGCCGAAACGGCCGGCCGGCGTACACCCGCAGCGTCTCGAACGCCGCCCGGCCGCGCGCGAAGCCCTCGTCCGTCGCAGCGACGACGGCGTGCGAAGGATCCACGACGCCGAGCCCGGACACGGCCGCTGCGAGCGGACGCTCGCTCACCGCTCGCCGCCTGCGAGGGCGTTCCCCGTCCGAGGGCGGGGCCGGTCGACGTGGGACCGCTCGAGCGGTGCGCCGATCGCCGCGAGCAACGGCTCCGCCTTGACGAGCGACTCCTCCACCTCACCGTGCGGGTCAGAGTCCCAGACGATCCCGCCGCCGACCCACAGGTGGATGCTCCCGTCCGCGATCGCGAACGTGCGGATCGTCAGCACCAGGTCGAGGTCGCCGTTGCCGTAGACGCGGCCGAGCGCCCCCATCGACGCGCCACGGCCCACCGGCTCGAGCGCGGCGATCAGGTCGACCGCCGCGATCTTCGGCGCACCCGTCACCGATCCGCCCGGAAACGTCGCGCCGAGGATCTCGGCGAGGCCCGCGTCCGGGCGGAGCTCGCCCTCCACGGTCGAGACCAGGTGCTCCACGCCGGCGAGCGGCTCGGCGACCATCAGCTCCGGCCACCGGACGCTCCCGGGAACGCAGATGCGCGAGAGGTCGTTCCGCTCGAGGTCGACGATCATCACGTGCTCGGCGGCGTCCTTGCGCGACGCCACGAGGTCGTCCCGTTCGCCGAGCGGCCGCGTCCCCTTGATCGGCCGCGTCCACACTCGCTGTCCCCGCCGCGAGAGGAACAGCTCGGGTGACGCCGAGACGATCGCCCAACCCTCGGCCTCGAAGAGGCGCCAGTCGCCGTCGCCGAACACCGCGTCGTTCGGTTGTGTCAGAGGAGCGAGCCGGGCGGCGAGCGCGGCCGCGGAACCCGCGAAACGGGCCGAGAGGTGTTGGACGAGGTTGACCTGGTAGACGTCACCTGCGGCGATCGCTGCGCGCACGCTGTCCACCGCAGCGGCGTGCTCGCGTCCGGTCCACGTCCG
>NZ_DATMBZ010000173.1:0-15474 GCF_035558935.1 Gaiella sp.
GGGCACAACAAAGCACTGGCCCTGCATGTCGAATCCTGTTCGCCTGGGCTCCTACGTCTCGCGCGCCTAGGCGCGTCGGGAGATTGCGGGCTTTCGGCCGGGGTTCTGGCTGCAGGGCCAGATAACACATCCTAGGCCATCTGGAGCGCGGACGCGGTTAAGGCCTCTTGCCAGTTCATGGCCCGCGTGTTTGCACCGTGTTTGCAGCGCCGCCCTCGGAGCCTCAGAAACGGCGTGACGACGGGCCTCAGCGCAGCTCCTTGTTCGCCTCCTGGTCGAACCACATGGCGAACAGGGTGAACTGCGTCCCCGAGACGAGGAGCAGCGAGACGAGGACGATCGTCGCCGTCGTGATCTCGTTGCCGCCGAAGATCCGCGACGCGGCGACGACGACGCCGAGGAGGAAGCCGACGACGGTCATCAGGATCCCGAGCACGTAGAAGAAGACGAGCGGGTGGAAGTCTCGGATCACGTACTTCTCCTTCATCCGCCACCAGAATCCCTTGAAGAGAAGCCACGCGATCCGCGGCGCGACGTGGCGGACGCGGATCCCCGAGCGCTCCCCGACGCCGTAGATCGGTCGCGACGGGACGTCGCGCACGCGGGCGTTCTGGACGTTCAGGTGCACGAGCATGTCGTTGGGGAACCCGTAGCGGCGGTAGAGGCGCTCGACGTCGAGGCGCCGGAGCGCGTCGAGCGAGAGGGCCGTGTAGCCCGCCTGCGAGTCCGCGACGTGCCAGTAGCCCGAGGCGATCTTCGTCAGCAACGACAGCACCGCGTTGCCGAGGTAGCGCGAGCGCGGGATCAGCTGCCACGCCTCGCCGCTCACGAGCCGGTTCGCCTTCGCGTAGTCGACCTCGCCGCGTGCGACCGGGCCGACGAGCGCCGCGAGCTCGCCGGGATCCATCTGGTTGTCGCCGGCCATCACGCAGGTGACGTCGACGCCGAGCTCGCGGCAGCGCTCGTAACCGGTGGCGATCGCCGCGCCGACACCCTGGTTCTCGGCGTGCTCGATCACCTCGACACGGGGGTCGCCGACGGCCCTCGCGCGCTCCGCGGTGCCGTCGCTCGAGTGGTCGTCGACCACGACGATCAGGTCGACGAACGCGGGGATGCCGCGGATCGTCTCCGCGACGAGCAGCTCCTCGTCGAAGGCCGGGACGACGACCGCGACGCGCTTGCCCTCGACCACCGCAGTCTCGCTAGGCGGCGGCGGTGCTCCTGCGCCGCAGCCACGGGTCGGCGAGGATCGCCGCGAGCGCCCCGAGCAACAGCCCGACGAGGGCCCCGACGACGGCGGCGTTCCTGCGGCTCGTCGCCGAGGTGCGCACGCCGACGGCCGACTGCACCACGCGGCTGAGCTCGACGTTCTCGGCGAGCGAGTGCAGCTGGCGGGCGCTGTTCAGGTCCTGCAGGACGGTGCCGCGGCGCTGCTCCGCCGCGTTGACCGTCGCGTTGGAGTTCGTCGAGACGAGCAGCTTCTCGGCGAGCGAGAGGGTCTTGCTCGCCGAGGCGAGGCGCTGCTGCTCGTTCGCCGCGTCGATGCGCGAGGCGATCTCCTGGAGCTGCTGCTCGTCGTTCGCGATCTGCTCCTCGAGCAGCGTCATCTTCCGGGTGATGTAGGGCACGACCTGGGTGACGACGGTGTTCGCGAACGAGTTGGCGGCCTTCTCGGCCTTCACCTTGGTCGGTCCGCGCACCTGGATCTGGACGAGCGGCGTGAAGTTTCGCGCGACCTGGCCGGGCTGGACGACGGCGGTCGACGTGACGTTGCCGCGCAGCTGGCCGGGGCGCATGCTCGCGGCGCCGGCGGCGGTCTTGATCGCCGCCTCGCTACGGACGATCTCGCTCACCGTCTTCGGGTTCGTCTGGAGGCTCTGGAGCTGACCGCCGCCCGACGGCGTGAACGGCTGGCCCAGGTAGACGAGTGCCTCGGCCTTGTAGACGTCCCCGCTCCCGACCGAGACGAGCACCCCGAGAACGGCTCCGAGGATCAGTCCGCCGACCGGAAGCCACCAGCGCGCGGTGATCCGCTCCCAGGCCGACCTGAGATCGACCTCGCGCTCGGCGTTGGGGTCCACGCCGGCCTCTCTCCGCCGAACGTCGCTCAAGGAGCCGCGACCCTAGCAGTGACCCAGTCCCATTGTGCGGCGAGGCCGTCGGCCAGTGAGGTCGTCGGCCCCCAGCCGAGGTCGCGCGATGCCTTCGAGACGTCCGCGCGCGTGCGGCGAACGTCGCCGGCGGCCTCGCCGTGCCGCTCGACGGCCAGCTTCCGACCGGCGATCTGCTCCGCGAGCACGATCGCGTCCGCCATCGTGGACTCTTCCCCGCCGCCGACGTTGTAGAGCTCACCGGCCGCGCCGCGCTCGAGCGCGGCGATCGTCCCCGCGACCGCGTCCGCGACGTAGGTGAAGCTGCGCGACACCGAGCCGTCGCCGAAGAGCCTGAAGGTGCCTCCGCTCCCGAGCGCCTCGAGCATCGGTGTGAACGCCATGTCCGGCCGCTGGCGAGGCCCGTAGACGGTGAAGTAGCGGATCCCGACCGCGTCCAGGCCGGTGGTGCGCCCGTGCGCGTACGCGAGGTGCTCGACGCAGAGCTTCGTCACGCCGTAGGGCGCGATCGGGCGCGGCTCGGCGTCCTCGCGCGTCGGGTAGCTCTCCGCGTCGCCGTAGATCGAGGAGGACGAGGCGTAGACGACCCGCACTCCGCGGCGGGCGGCGGCCTCGAACAACCGGCCGCTCGCGTGCACGTTCCGCGTCACGTAGTGCTCGAAACCCGGGCCGAAGCTCGCGCGCACCCCGGGCTGCCCGGCGAGATGGAAGACGCCGTCTACCCGGGCGAGGACGTCGTCGAGGTCGGCCTCGAGGATGTCGGTCTCCAGGACGGCGATGCCTGCGACGTTCTCCCGTTTGCGGCGCGGATCGTAGTAGTCGGTGAACGAGTCGAGTGCGACGACGTCGTGGCCCTGCTCCAGGAGCGTCTCCGCGAGATGGGAGCCGATGAATCCCGCGGCCCCGGTGACGAGGTAACGCATCAGACCTGGCCGGGCTCCGCGGCGATCGGCTCCGGGAGCTCCTCGGCGAACGGCACGAGCTCGCCGTCGGGCCCCTCGACGAGGCAGAGGTCGGAGAAGAACCGCGTCATCACGACGCCCGCCCGGAACTCGCCGAGCCGCGGCTCGGGGCTCTCGCCGCGCGCAAGGGCGAGTGCGAGCTCCGGGTAGCGGCTGCCGGCCGCGAGCGGGAGCGGGAAGGCGCCGCCGAAGCGCGGGTTCACGTCGGTGACCGGAAGCGATCCGTCCGGCTCACGAAAGCACTGCACGTTCGCCGGTCCGACGATGCCGATCGTCTCGGCGACCCGCGCGCCGTGCTCGATCAGCTCGCGGTCCTGAAGCGACTCGCCCTTGATCGACTCGCCGCCCTTCGACTGGATCATCGAGCGCGGGATCGCGTTGAGACACCGGCCCTCCGTGTCGCAGAAGACGTCGATCGAGAACTCCTCGCCGAGGCAGTGCTCCTGCACCATCGAGTCGACGGGCGTAGCACGGAGGTGGAACGCGAGCTGCGCCGCGTCGTCGGAGCGGTAGATGTGGCGCGAGCCGAAGCCCTCGCGGATCTTCACGAGGAGCGGGTAGCGCGCGTCGGCGGGTACCTCTTCGGGGAGCCAGGTGCGGGGGCTCGGGATCCCGTTCGCCACGAAGAATGCGTGCGCGAGGTACTTGTCGCCCATCGTCCTGCAGACCTCGGGGCTCGGCGCGAGGACGAGGGCGGGCGCGAGCTCGTCGCGGGCCTGCGAGACGATCTCCTGGTCGAGGTCGGTCAGGGGGACGACGAGCCGCACGTCGTGGTCGGCGACGAGCTCCGCGAGCGCCGCCACGTACCCCGGGTCGTCGACCCGCGGGACGAGCGCCTTTCGGTCTGCGTGGTAGAGCGCGGGAGCGAGCGGGTCGAGATCGGCGGCGACCGTCGTCGCGCCGGCCCGCCCGAAGGCGCTCACGATGTCGACGCGCTGCCCGGCGCACGTGAAGAGGACCGCCGTCATCTCGACGTCGGAGCGTAGCGGCGTCACAGGACCAGGAACGGGAGCTGGACGGCGACGAGCACGGCGAGCGCTGCCGCGGTCGCCGTGGCCCAGGCACCCCGCCTCGGCCGGAGAACGTCGACGACGAACGCGGCGCCTACCATCGCCGCGGGAAGCGTCATCAGGAGGTACGTGCCCTTGATGGTGTCGCCGTCCGTGGACGGGTAGCGCACCGCGAAGACGACGTACGCCGCGACCACGAAGGCGGCGGAGAGCGGGAGGATCGCAAGCGCCGTCGAGCGCCGAGCCTTCGCGAGCAGGCCGAGCGCGAGCAGGCCGGCGAGCGCCAGGAGCGACGGGACGACGCCGACGAGCATCTGTCGTGCGCGCTCGGACACGACGGCAGACGGGAGCAGCGCTCCCGGCGCCGGCGGCGGCGGGCTGTCCCACGTCAGCGCCCAGTCGCCCCACCAGTCGGCGTAGAGGTGGGGGACGAGCTCGTTGCGGGCGAGTGGCGTGATCGGGTGCTCGATCGCGCGGAGCGTGTGCAGGCCGACGTAGAAGCTCGCCGGCCGACGCTCGAACACCGAGCCGGCCGGCGGTGGCCGGTTGAAGGCAAGGGCGCTCCCGTGCGCGACCTGCTCGTTGACGAGCCACGGCGCGAGGAGCAGGACCGCGACGCCCGAGACGACCGCTACGGGCGTCCACGACCGCCGGCCCAGCGCGTCGAGCCCCACCGCGACCACCACCGCGACGAGCACCGGCAGGGCCCAGGCCCGCGTCAGGGATGCGAGGCCCAGCAGCGCGCCGGCTGCCGCCGCCGAGCCAGGTGTCCAGCGCGTGCGCAGCGCCCGGGCGGCGACGAGGACTCCTCCGGTCGCCAGGGCGACGGCCAGCGTCTCGGGGTGGTACATCGCCGAGGCGCGGACGAGCGCCGGAGACGCCGCCGTGAGGACGAGCGCGACGAGATGGAGCACGCGACGCTCGGGCCAGAGCGTGCGCGCCAGGAAGAACACGAGCGCGCAGGTCGCGAGGCCGGCCGCGGCGGCGAGCAGCTGGCCCGGGCGCTGCGCGTGCCCCCAGCCGATCGTGGTCGTCGCGCGGCCGAGCGCGCCGGCGAGTGCGAACCAGAGCGGCGGCGTGTGCCAGACACCCGACTCCGCCTCGGACGGGAGCCGGTACTCGGTGGAGACGATCTCCGCATAGCGCGCGTTCGCGAACGCGTCGTACCCGCGCAGCCAGTCGTAGTGCCAGGCGTTCCAGACGAGCAGGACCGCTTCGGCGAAGAGCACCGCTACCGCCGCGCCCCAGTAGCGGCGAGCGGTCAGCTCAGTACGCGCAGTCGTACGTCACCTGCCGCTGCGTGGGAGAGGGCTCGCGGAGCCAGAGCGCGACGTATCGGCCGTGCACGTCGAGTCGCGCGCCCGGGTCGCCGCCCACCGCATAGGCTGCGCGGAGCCGCTCGACCTCGGCCTCGCTCGTCGCCACGCTCAGCGTCACGAGCCCGCCCTCGACCGTCGTGCGGAGCGTGCCGCCGCCCGCGGACGAGGCGACGGGGTCGTCGGTCGTCTGCTCGACGACGAGGCCCTTCTCGCGCTCGAGGCACCGCGTCGTGAGTGCCAGCTCGCTGAGGTCGTCGTGCGTCAGCGACCAGGCCGCCCCGACGCTGAGCTGGGCGGCCATGACGACGAGCGCCCCGACGAGCCCGAGCCGCGCCGCCCGCTGCTCGGTCACTCGCGCGCGCTCCAGCCTCCGGTCGAGCCCTTGTACGTGCCGCCGAACAGCGCAAGCGGCGTGCGGAGCAGGATCGTGAGGTCGACGCGCGGCGAGCGGTGCTCGACGTACCAGACGTCGAGCTCGATGCGCTCGTCCCAGGGCAGCGTCGCGCGGCCGTGGATCTGCGCCCAGCCGGTGAGCCCGGGACGCGCCTCGAGCCGTCGCCGCTGGCGCTCCGTGTAGCGGTCGACCTGGTAACGCAACGTCGGCCGCGGGCCGATGACCGACATGTCGCCGCGGACGACGTTCCAGAGCTGCGGCAGCTCGTCGATCGACGTCCGCCGCAGGAACCGTCCGACCCGCGTGATCCGCGAGTCGCCGCGATCGACGGCGTACCCCGCCCCCTGCCGCTCGGCGTCGACGACCATCGTGCGGAGCTTGAAGAGCTCGAAGTCCTCGCCGTCCTTCCCGACTCTCGTCTGGCGGAAGAGGACCGGGCCGCCGTCCTCCACCTTGATCGCGAGCGCGGCGCCGGCGAGGACCGGGCTTGCAAGCACGAGGCCGAGCCCGGCGAGCGCGATGTCGGCCGCACGGTTCACCGTGTGCCTTCCGCCGCCTCCCACGTGGCGGGGACGCCGCGGCGGAGGTAGTTCCAGAGGGCCTGGACGGTCGCCCAGGTGACGTAGACGTAGTAGCGCGCGATCGGAACGCGCGCTGCGAACGCCGCGACGAGTGCGACCTGCGCGAGGAGTGCGAGCACGTACGGCCACCCGGAGCCGACGAGCAGCACGCTCGTCGCGAGGAGCCCGAGGTGGAGAAGCCCGCTCCCGTAGCGGAGGAGGCGGTGCGAGACGATCGAGACGAGGTAGTCCGGCGGCAGGCGGCGCAGCATCGAGCCGCGCAGTGTGATCTCCCAGCAATGCTCGAACATCCGCACCTTGCGCGCGTACTCCGTCTCGTTCGAGGGGGTCGGCTTCTCGAACGCGACCGCGTCCGGCTCGTAGACCGCACGCCGGCCGGCCTGCACCATCCGGTAGGGGAAGGCGAGGTCGTGTCCCCAGCGCGGGTCGACCTCGACGTAGTCGGCCCGCTTCAGGGCGTAGATCGAGCCGTTGCCGCCGGTGACCGAGCCGAGGCGGGATTCCTGCTCGCGCAGCCAGAGCTCGTAGCGCCAGTAGAGGCCCTCGCGGTTCGACCCCGCAGCATCCTCCAGCCGTAGGCGGCCGCAGACGTAGGCCACGTCCGGGTCGGCGAGGTTCGCGACGAGACGCCGCAGCGCGTCCGGCGACCAGGTCGCGTTCGCGTCGGAGAAGGCGACGACCTCGGCCGTGCTCTCGCGCACCGCGCGGTCCTGCGCGGCGACCTTCCCGCCGCGCGGGCAGTCGAGCAGCCGGACTCGCGGCTCGCGCGCCGCGACGGCCTCGACGAGCTCGTTCGTCCGGTCGCTCGACGCGTCGGACGCGACCACGATCTCGAGCCGGTCGGCGGGGTAGTCGAGCGCGAGGAGATTCTCGAGGCGACGCTCGATCACCGGTTCCTCGTTGTAGGCCGCGACGATCACGCTGACGGAGGGCTCGGCCGAGGGGTCCTTCGCGACGCGTCGCTCGCGCACGCGCGCGAGCGTCCCTGCCGCAAGCGGATAGCCGACGTGCGTCCAGGCGAGCGCCGCCGCGGAGCCCCAGAAGAGCGTCTTCGCCACGGACATCGGCCGAACTGTAGTGGGCAGTCCCGCTAGTCTCGGCGCCCGATGGGCGGGGACACGAACGGGCGGCCGATCCGCGTCCTCCGGGTGATCGCCAGGCTCAACGTCGGCGGCCCGGCGCTCCACGTCACCTACCTCGCACGCGGTCTCGCCGACCGCGGCTACGAGACGACGCTCGTGGCCGGCGACGTCGGGCGTGGCGAGGAGTCGATGGCCTTCGTCGCCGAGAACGCCGGGGTCGAGGTCGTGCCGCTGCACGGGCTCTCGCGGGAGCTGTCGCCGCTCCACGACGCATTCGCGGCCTGGCGCCTCGCGCGCATCATCCGACGCGTCCGCCCGGACGTCGTCCACACGCACACCGCCAAGGCGGGCGCGGTGGGGCGCGCGGCCGCGGTGCTCGCAGGCCCGCGTCGGCCGGTCGTCGTGCACACCTTCCACGGGCATGTTCTCCGCGGCTACTTCGGCCGAGCCGGGACGCGCGTCTTCCGCGCGATCGAGACCATCCTCGCGCGGGCGACCGACCGGTTGATCGCGGTCAGTCCGGAGGTCCGCGACGAGCTCGTCGCGCTCGGGGTCGCGCCGAAGGAGAAGTTCTCGGTCGTCCGCCTCGGGATCGAGCTCGAGCCGCGCGTCTCCTTCGACGGGGACACCGCGGAGGTACGCCGCCGACACGGCATCGGGCCGGACAAGTTCGTCGTCGGCTGGTTCGGCCGAATGACCGCGGTGAAGCGCACCGACGATCTCCTCACGACGCTCGCAGGCGTGCGCGAGCGGGGGATCGACGCGCTCCTCGTCTTCGTGGGTGACGGCGACGACCGCGCTCGCCTCGAGCAGCGTGCGCACGACCTCGGGCTCGCCCGGTCGTGCCTCTTCCTCGGCTACCAGGAGGACGTGGCGCCGTGGTACGCGGTCTGCGACGCGGTGATCCTCACGTCGGCGAGCGAAGGGACACCGGTGACGATCATCGAGGCGCTGGCGGCCGGCCGGGCCGTCGTGGCCACGCGCGTGGGCGGGGTTCCCGACGTCGTCGACGAGGGCGAGACCGGGTTCATGGTCCATCCCGGTGACACGCATGCGCTCGCGGAGCGTCTCGAGATCCTCGCCCGGGATCCCGCGCGGCGCGCGGCGATGGGCGCGGCCGGCCGCGAGCGAGTGCTCCGCCGCTACGCGGTCGAGCGGCTCGTCGACGACATCGACGCCCTCTACCGCGAGCTGCTCGACACGACGTCGGCGACGAGTCGCCGGTAGCGCCCGAACGCGACCTCGCGGTCGGCCTCGCGCTGCACCCATGCGCGACCGCGCTCGCCCATGCCCTCGAGCGAGAGTCGCCGCTCGACAACGTCGCGGATCACCCCTGCGACGAGCTCCGGCCGGCCCGGGGGGAGGACGACGCCGCAGCCGACCTCGTCCACGAGCCTCACGGTCTCGCTGTCGGCGTCCGCGGACACGAGCACGGGCCTCCCGACGGCCAGGATCCCGTAGAGGCGGCTCGGAACGACGTATCCCGAGAGGCCGCGCGCCAGCCCGACGTAGTGGAGGTCGGCCGAGCTCAGGGAGAGCGAGAGGCGGGATCTCGGCTGGTAGCCGAGGAAGTGGATCTTGTCGGTCACCTCGAGTCGCTCGGCGAGGTCCGTCAGCTCGCCGTACCGTGCCCCGAACCCGACCACCAGGATTCGCAGCCGGTCGAGGTCTCGGAGGAACGTCGCGGCGCGGACGAGCGTATCCAGGTCCTGGGCATGTCCCACGTTGCCCGAGTGCATGACGACGAATGCGTCATCGACGCCCTGCTCCGCCGACCAGACGTTGTGGCGCGGCTGCGGCTCGAGCTCCGACGTGTCGACCCAGTTCGGGATCACCGTGACGCGCTCCGGCGGCGTCCCCTTCTGCTCGAGGCGCTTCTTCATCGTCTCGCCGATCGCGACGACGCTATCGGCCCGGCGCAGGTACAGAGCGACGAGCTGCCGCAGCACGCCGAGCACGATGGGGTGCTCGAGGCGCTTGAGGCGCTCGGCGATCTCCGGAAAGACGTCCTGGCTGATGACGAGCAGCGGCACGCCGAACCGCCGCGCGACGACCAGCCCGACGTCGCCGACGATGGGCGGGTCGGTCATGCAGAGAACGAGGTCGGGGCGGCCGCCGCGGAGCGCCGTGAGCACCGTGTCGCCGAGGTAGCTCGCGTAGTTCGCCGCGCGGAGATGGATCTGCGAGCGCTCGTACGCGGTCGAGCGGACGCGGACGATCCGCACGCCGTTCCGCGTCTCCTGGGCCGGCAGCTCGTGCCCGTAGAGGTGGCCGGTGACGACCGTCACGTCGTAGTCCTCCGCGAGTGCCTCGCAGAGCTGCGCGAGCAGCTGCGCCGTCGCCTCGACGCCCGGCCAGTAGTACTGGTTGAGGACGAGGATCTTGGCCTGCGCAGTCATACGACCGCGCAGGCTAGTCGCTTGGCCCGCGTACTCTGCCGCCGGTGAGCGCCAGGATGCGAATACTTCTCGCGATCCCCGCGTACTGGCCGGCCCACGCCTTCGGCGGGCCCGTCGTCGTCGCCCGCGAGCTCGTCTCGCGACTCGTCGCGCACGGTCATGAAGTGCACGTGGTGACGACGACCCTCCGCGACGTCGGCGAGCGGGCTTCGTCGAGGACGGCCGTCGCGACGGTGGACGGCGCGACCGTCACGTACCTCGGCACGCCGCTCCGCTACCGGTGGATGGGCATCACCCCCACCCTGCCGCTCGCGCTCCGGCGTCTCGCGAGGCCGGACGTCGCCCACGTTCTGGGCTTCCGCGACCCGGTCACGACCGGCGTCGCCGCCTGGTGCCGGCTGCGACACATCCCGTACGTGTTCGAGCCCGTGGGCATGTTCAGGCCGCGGCTGCGGAAGGTCGCGCTCAAGCGCCTGTTCGACTCGACACTGACGCGCGGCGTCGCATCTGGCGCGCAGCTCGTCGTCGTCTCGTCGCCGCAGGAGCGCGACGACGTCGCGGCGGCCGGCGTCGACGCCGCGAGGATCCGCATGCGCGGGAACGCGTTCCCCGACCCGCCGCCCTCCGGGGACGGCGATCCGCTCGCGGGTGTCGTGCCGCCGGGGGCACCCGTCGTCCTCTACGTGGGCCGGATCGCGGCCGAGAAGGGGATCGAGCACCTCGTCGCGGCCGCGCGGGCGCTGCCGGAGGCCCATGTCGTGCTCGCAGGCCCGGACGACCGCCACGGCACGCTCGCGCTCGTCGAGGCGGCACAGGCCGATCCTCGTACGGCCGGGCGCATCCACCTGCTGCCGCCGACCGCAGGCCCGCCGTTCGACCTCTACCGGCGCGCCGACGTGTTCGTCCTCGCCTCGGGCGGCGAGAACTTCGGGCTCGTCGCCGCCGAGGCCGCCTCGGTGGGAACGCCGGTGATCGTCTCCGATCGCACCGGCGTCGCGTCGTCGTTCGCAGACGGCGAGGCGCTCGTCGTCCCCTACGACGCACGGGCGACGATCGAGGCCGTCACGCGCGTGCTCGGCGACGAGGCGCTCCGCCGCTCGCTCGCCGAAGGGGCGCGACGTGCGGCCACGCGGTCGACGTGGGACGGCGTAGTCGAGGCGCAGGTCGCGATCTACGAGGAGGCGCGTGGCTCCTGACGGCCGGTGACGCGGCGAACCACCCGGATCAACCGCTCGATGCTCGGCTCGTAGCCCCACTCCGCGACGATCTCGCGCGAGGCTGCGCCCATCGCTCGCCGCCGGTTCGGATCTGCGGCCAGCTCACGGATCGCCTGCGCGGCGGCCGCGACGTCGTCGACCGGCACGAGCACGCCGTTTCGCCCGTCGTCGAGCAGGTCGAACGCGGCCCCGACCCGGTCGGAGAGGACGAGCGGCAGGCCGCACGCCGCCGCTTCGTTGACGACGACGCCCCAAGGCTCGTGCCGTGAGAGCAGCGCGAAGACGTCGGCGAGGACGTACCGCTCGACGATCCGCTCCCATGGCGTGTCCTGCAGCAGCAGGAGCCGCACGCCCTGCCCGGCGGCGAGCGCGGCCAGCCTCTCGCGCTCGGGGCCCGAGCCCGCGAGTAGGAGGACGAGTCTCGCGTCGCCCGCGACGGCGATCGCCCGGACGAGCGTGTCGAGCCCCTTCTCGGGCGCGAGGCGCGCGACGGAGAGCACGGCGACGTCGTCCGGGCCGATCCCCGCCTCGGCGCGGAGAACGGGGCGCCGCGGAGCCAGCTCGTCCGCCTCACGCCCGAAACGGTCGACGTCGACGGTGTTGGCGACGACCGAGATCCGGTCGGGGTCGACCCCGCGGGCGAGCATCGACTCGCGGGCGGCGGTTCCCACCACGAGCACCTCGGCGGCGCCGCCGACAACGCCCGGGACGACCGCGCTCTTCACCGCCCGACGCCAGCCCGAGCGTGTCTCGCGCTCGTTGCTCTCGACGAGGAGGACGTACGGGATTCGATGCCGTCGACACCACGCGACCGTGGCCTGCGAGGCAAACGTGCTCCAGCCCGAGACGACGACGACCTCCGGCCGCGCCTCCCGGAGCGCCGCGAAGACGCCGAGCGAGAGCGGGTAGTCGTGCCGGAGCACGCGCGAGGCGCCCGGCACGCGACGGCCCTCGACGAGCACGGCGTGGTGACCGAGGTCGACGTCCCACGCACGTCGCTGGACCGCGCGCGCCGCGTAGACGACCGTGAGGTCGACATCGGGTAGCGCGGCGAGCGCGTCGAGCATCCCCGTCCGGTACGGCGTCGGCTCGGGCAGAACCATCGTCAGACGCACCGGCTCGTCGATGGCCGCGGCGCGGAAGCGGACGGCGGCGTCCCGCTCCGCCCGCGCCGAGCGTCTCCGCGCGAGGCGCCGCACGGCGTCGAGCGGCAGCGTCGGGTCGAGCGCCAGCGCCGCGCGCGCGAGGGCGCCACCCTCCGCGGCGAGATCCGGGCTCCGGGCGAGGGCCCACGCCGCCGCGCGGCGCGCCTCGTTCCCTCCATGGCGGGCCTCGAAGGCGCGGAGGAGCTCGCGAAGCGCGGCGGCCGCTTCGGCCGCGGCCGCCGGGGGAAGCGCGAGCCCGCTGCCCGCCCGCCATGCGAGCTCGGCACGCTCGGGCCCGAGCCGCGGCGCGAGCGCCTCGATCTGCGGCAGCGCGACGCGGCGCTGACAGGCCCGCTGCAGATCCTTCCGCCTCGCCGACGCCTGCGCCGCGTGCTTGCGGTAGAGGACGAGCGCCTCGGGCACGTTGTCGCCGTCCGCGACCTGGAGCAGCCTTGCCCAGAGGTCGTAGTCCTCGCTCTCGGGGTACGACGTGTCGTAGCGCAGGCCGTGCCGGTCGAGCACGGACCGGTCGACGACCACCGTCGAGTGGAAGAACGGCGACGAGAAGAGCGCGGCCCACCGGACGGCTCGCGCGCCCACGGGCATCCGGTGCACCGCCGCGAGCGTCCCGTCGGCGTGGAGGTCGATCATCGCGGAGCCGACCACTGCCGCCGACCGCGTCGACCGAGCACGGTGGAGGACACGCTCGAGCCAGCCGGGCAGCGCGACGTCGTCCGCGTCCATCCGCGCCACATATGTCCCTCGAGCCGCCTCGAGACCGACGTTGAGCGCGCCCGCCAGGCCGAGGGCCTCCGGGTTTCGGAGGACGTGGAGCCGCGCGTCGTCGACCGCGTCGAGCACGGTTCGGGTTCGATCCGAGGAGCCGTCGTCGACGACGACGAGCTCGAGCTCGGCGAGCGTCTGACCGAGGACGCTCCGCACGGCTTCCCCGATCGTTCCCTCGGCGTCACGAGCGGCGAGGACGACGGACACGAGGGGCGTGGCCACGGCCGGCTGAGGGTAGCCTGCGCCGGTGGCGGGAGCTCCCGCAGACCTCCGCTTCGACCTGGTCACGGCGACCGTCGACCGAACCGCCCCGCTCGAGGAGCTGCTGCGCTCGCTCGCCGCGCAGACCCACCCCGCCTTCCGGCTCGTCGTCGTCGACCAGAACGACGACGACCGCGTGGTGCAGCTCCTCACCGCGCACCCCGAGGTCGACGCGGTCCACCTCCACTCCCCGCGCGGCCTCTCGCGCGCCCGCAACGTCGCGCTTTCCCGGCTCACGGGAGATTTCGTCGCGTTCCCCGACGACGACTGCACCTACGCGCCGGACATCCTCGAGCGGGTCGCGCGGCGCTTCGCCGCCGAGCCGGGGCTCGACGGCCTCACCGGACGCGCGGTCGCTGCGGACGGCTCGTCCGACTCCTCCTGGGAGACGCACGCCGGGGTCCTCGAGGCGGGCAACCTTTGGAATCGCGTGATCTCGTTCGGGCTGTTCCTCCGAAGCGACCTCGTCGCGAGGGTGGGCGCGTTCGACGAGCGGCTCGGGCTCGGAGCGGGGACGCTCTGGTCGTCGGGCGAGGAGGTCGAGTACATCCTGCGCGGGATCCGCTCCGGCGCCCGGATCGAGTACGACCCGGGCCTCACGGTGACCCATCCGCGGAGGTCGTACACCGACGCCGAGCTGCGGGCGGTGGGTCTCCGGGACGGCGCGAGCGTCGGCTGGATCCTGCGACGACACCGTTACGGAGCAGGGACGGTAGCCCGCATGCTGCTGCGCCCGATCGGCGGAGCCGGCGCATCGCTCCTCCGCGGAGATCTCGCCCGGACGTCGTTCCACGCGGCCACGCTCCACGGCCGCGTCCGGGGCTACGTGGGCGCGCTCTCCGCCTGAGGGACGAGCGCCGCGAAGACCGCCTCGTGGCGATCGAGCCAGTCCGCGAGCGCGAATCGCTCGACAGCCCGCCGGCGTGCCGCGGCTGAGAACCGCTCGCGCTCGGCCAGGACACGGATCACCGCCTCGGCCATGGCATCGCCCGCGGGTGGCGTGTCGCGGTCGTAGCCGTCGTCGTGCGGGACGCCGACGCCCGCGTCGTCGCCGACGAGCTCCACTGTCCCGCCGCTCGCCGCGTACGCGACCGGAAGGCCGCACGCCATCGCCTCGATCACCATCGTCGGGCAGGGGTCGTTGACCTTTGTGTGGAGGAGGACGTGCGCGCGCCGGAACACTTGCGGCGCCGCCGTCTGCGAGTAGCGGCCCACGAAGTCGACGGCACGCTCGAGCGAGAGGCGACGAAGCGTCGGTTCGGGATCGGAGACGAGCCTGCCGCTCACGAGGAGCCGGGCGCCCGGGTGCGCGTCGAGGACGTGCCGGAACGTCTCGAGGCCGAGCTCGAGGCGGTAGGCCTGTGTCTGGTCGCCGCCCAGCATCACCACGGGGCCGTCCACCGGCGGCGCGCCCGGCGTGAACCGGTCGACGTCGACCGCGTTCGGGAGGATCTCCCACGATCCGCGCGGCGGGCCGAGGAACTCGTCCGACGAGCGCTTGCTGAACGCGCTCTGGTAGACGACGTGATCCGCTGCATGCAGCGCTCTCCGGAGCGGCTCGTTGAGCGCGTCCGTCCGCTCGCCCGCCCAGCCCGGATACGCGACGCCGTCCTGATTGACGACGATCGGCGCGCCGCGCCTGCGCGCGAGCCACAGGAGCGGCCTGAGGTCGCGCGGGAGGTACGTCGTGCCGAGGTACAGGAGAGAGAAGTCGGTCGGCCGGTTCGGCCACCGTTCCGCGAGCTTCTGGAGCTTCGCCGTGCCGCCCGCGACCGGCTCGCCGGGCCCCGGGATCCGGTCCCAGCCGTAGAACACGCGGAGGCCGGGACCGGCTTTCCCGCCGACGGAGAGCCGCGCCCAGCGCGCGGCCGCACGGCCGTACCGCCCCAGGCGCGCCGGGCTCGCGTCCATCACGACTCCGGCAGGGCGACGAAGCCGCTCAGCAGCTCGCGCCAGCGAGGACGCAGGGCGTCGTAGGAGGAACGCTCCGCGACCGCCCGCCCCGCGGCGAGGACCGGCTCGAGCTCGCTCTCGCTCGACGAGGCGACGTGCTCGATCCAGTGGACGAGGCCGTCGACGTCCTCGGGCTCGACCATCCAGCCGTTCTCGCCGTGGCGCACGAGATCGGCTGCCTGACCGACTCTCGTGGTGACGAGAGGGACGCGCGTCGCCATCGACTCGAGAACCGCGCGCGGCCCGCCCTCGTC
>NZ_DATMBZ010000174.1:0-6554 GCF_035558935.1 Gaiella sp.
TCGTCGTGGACTAGCTCTTCGCGTCGGCGTCCGCCCGGTCGCGCTGCTGCTTCGCGCTCTCGGACGGGGACACCCTGACGACCGCCCACGTGACCGACATCGAGAGCGCGAGGATCGCGACGATGTACAGGAGCAACTCCAGCAGGCCGAGGGCGGTGTCCATTGGCGGACTAGGATAGCTCGCTGTGCCGCGGGCCTGTGTCATCGTGCTGGACGCCGTCGGGGCGGGGGAGCTCCCCGACGCCGCCGACTGGGGTGACGAGGGGTCGGACACCCTCGGGAACGTCGCACGCGCGGTCGGCGGGCTGGACCTGCCGAACCTCGAGGCGCTCGGCCTCGGGAACGTGAAGCCGCTCGAAGGGTGCCCGCCGCAGCCCTACGCTCCCGCGGTCGCCGGTCGACTGCTCGAGCGCTCCAAGGGCAAGGACACGACCGCCGGCCACTGGGAGCTGATGGGCGTCGTCACGCCGACGCCGTTCCCGACGTACCCGTACGGCTTCCCGGACGAGGTGATCGACCCCTTCATGAACCGAACGGGCCGGGGCGTCATCGGGAACAAGCCCGCGTCGGGCACGGAGATCATCCAGGAGCTCGGCGAGGAGCACCAGCGCACGGGGAAGTGGATCGTCTATACCTCGGCCGACTCGGTTTTCCAGGTCGCAGCGCACGAGGAGACGATCCCGCTCGAGGAGCTCTACGCCGGCTGCCGGGTCGCGCGCGAGATCCTGACGGGCAAGCACGCGGTCGGACGCGTGATCGCGCGACCGTTCGCCGGGGACCCCGGCCACTACGAGCGCACGCCGAACCGTCACGACTTCTCGCTCGAGCCGCGCCGGCCGAACTACCTGACGGCGATCCGCGACGCCGGCCAGACCGTGTACGGCGTCGGGAAGATCTCGGACATCTTCGCAGGCTGCGACATCGACGAGTCGTTCCCGACGAAGTCGAACGTCGACGGCATCAACCGGACGATCGAGCTCCTCGAGAACGTGGACTCGGGGCTCGTCTTCGTGAACCTCGTCGAGACCGACCAGCTCTGGGGGCACCGAAACGATCCCGTCAACTTCCATCGCTGCCTGCAGGACTTCGACCGCCGGCTGCCCGACATCCTCGACGCGCTCCACGACGGCGATCTGCTGATCCTCACGTCGGATCACGGCTGCGACCCCACGACGCCGTCGACAGACCACTCGCGTGAGTACGCGCTTCTGCTCGCCTACGCAGCCGGGAAGAACGCGGCGGGCCGCATCCACGAGGACGGCGAGTTCGGCGACGTCGGGGCGAGCGTCTGCGCCTGGCTCGGGGCGAAGCATCCCGGAAAGGGCGCTCCCGGCCGTCCGATTCTCGAACGGTGAGGATCGACGACCCGGTAGCAGTCGCGCGGCAGTACGCGACGGAGACGAACCTCGAGGCACGGCGGTCGCTCTATGCGAACGCCGAAGGCCCGGATCCGCGGGAGATCGCCTTCGACGCAGTCGCAGAGATCGCTCCGAAACGCGTGATCGAGGTCGGCGGCGGCCCCGGCGAGCTGGCGGCGCGGATCGGCAGCGAGCTCGGATGCGAGGTCGTCATGCTCGACATCTCGCCGCGGATGGTGGAGCTCGCGCGCGAACGGGGCGTCGACGCCCGAGTCGGCGACGTGCAGAGCCTTCCCTTCCCGGACGGAGCGTTCGACTGCGCGCTCGCGGCCTGGATGCTGTTCCACGTGGCGGACCTCGACGCGGGTCTCCGCGAACTGGCCCGCGTGCTCAGGCCCGGTGGACGGCTCGTTGCGACCACGAACGCCGCCGGTCACCTGAAGGAGCTCCGGGAGATCGCCGGCACGGCGGCGTGGCCGCAGGTGTTCACGCGGGAGAACGGCGCCGAGACGATCGGAAGGCACTTCGACCGGGTCGAGCGCCGAGACGCAGACGGCTGGATCACGATCGACGACGACGAGGTCGTGCTCGGCTTCGTCGCGTCGCTCGACGCGGAGACGCCCCCTGTCCTTCCCCCGTTCGAGCTTCCCATCCGGAGCCGGCGCGCGTCCTCCGTGTTCGTCGCCACGAAGTCATGAGAGCCGCCGAGCTGATCGAGCAGAAGCGGAACGGCGGGGAGCACGATCCGGGAGAGCTCGCAGAGCTGATCCTCGCCTACGCACGGGACGAGGTCCCGGACTACCAGATGGCGGCGTGGTGCATGGCGGTCTACTTCCGCGGACTGAGCGCCGCCGAGACGCAATCGCTGACCGACGCGATGATCCGCTCCGGCGAGACCCTCGACCTCGGCGCGCTGCTCGGCCGCAAGGTCGTCGACAAGCATTCGACGGGCGGGGTGGGGGACAAGACCTCGATCGCGGTCGGGCCGATCGTCGCCGCCTGCGGCGTTCCGCTCGGGAAGATGTCCGGGCGCGGGCTCGGCCACACGGGCGGGACGCTCGACAAGCTCGAGTCGATTCCGGGCTTCCGGGTCGAGCTGACCACGGAGGAGCTCGTGGCGCAGCTGAAGGACGTCGGCATGGCGATCGTCGGCCAGACTGCCGATCTCGTCCCGGCCGACAAGAAGCTCTACGCGCTGCGCGACGTCACGGCGACGGTCGACATCGTGTCGCTCATCGCGAGCTCGATCATGTCCAAGAAGCTCGCCGCCGGCGCCCAGGCGATCGTGCTCGACGTGAAGGTCGGCGACGGGGCGTTCATGAAGACGCTCGACGATGCGCGCGCGCTCGCGGAGCAGATGCGGGAGATCGGGACGAGGGCCGGGCGGGAGGTGACGTGTCTCCTGACGGACATGGACCAGCCGCTCGGACGCGCCGTCGGCAACGCGCTCGAGGTCGACGAAGCGCGTGACACGATCCGGGGCGACGGCCCCGCGGACTTCACTGAGCTCGTGCTCGACGCGAGCGCCCGGCTGCTCGCGTACTCGGACCTCGGGATCGACGTCGACGAGGGTCGCAGGCGCGCGCAGGCGGCAGTCGACGACGGGAGCGCACTCGAGACGTACGAGCGCTGGATCCGGGCGCAGGGCGGCGATCCGGATCCGTCGGTCCTCGAGCAGGCCCCCGTCCAGATGCCCGTCGCCGCCCCGCGCGAGGGTGTCGTCAGTCGTGTGGGAGCTCTCGCGGTCGGCAACGCTGCGCTCGAGCTCGGGGCCGGCAGACGGACGAAGGACGAGCCGATCGATCACGCGGTCGGTGTGCTCTGCTTCGCCAAGCGGGGTGACACGGTGCTGGCGGGCGACGACCTCGCCGAGGTGCACGCGCGTGACGACGAGAGCGCGCGGAGGGCGGTCGCGGCCGTACTCGCCGCGTACGAGATCGGCGACAACGCGCCCGTCGACCACGGGATCCTGCTGGACGTCGTCGACTGACGGCATCGGCCTTCAGTAGTCGAGCGCGATCCGCCACTCGCTGCGGAGGACAGCGGCGTAGCGGTCTCCGGCCGCGGGCTCGCTTCCCGTCGCGTCCGCGATGGCGCGCGCTCGCGCCTTGCGGGCCGGGAGCCCGGGACGTTTCGGAACTTCCCCGATCAGCTGCCACGTGTCGTCGTCGAGCTGTCGGAGCACCACGAACGCAGGCCCGCGCGGGGCGGCGGTCGCTCGCGTCATGTCGTCCTCCTTCCGTCTACACGCGCTGCAGGTGCGTGTCCTGGAAGCCCGTTGGGTACTTCAGCCCGTAGCCGATCGCGCGATCCACGCCGATGTGGGCGCCCCAGATGAGCGCGATCTGCACGGCGAGATCCGTGTCCGCGAACACGCCGACCAGGGCGAGCGCGACCGGGATCGCGTACGTATGTGCGATGTCGTATGCGACTGCGCCGACGGCGGTGCCGGCGGCGTAGCCGACCATCGAGAGGTCGGGGGCCAGCGCGAGCAGGAGAAGGAGCCACCACGCGTATCCGAGATGGAAATAGAGGGCGACTGCTGCCACCGCGACCACGGCGCCCTCGATGTGCAGCAGCGATCGCGGCAGCCGATCGGTCATCCGGCGATCGTAGCCCCACGAGGGTGCGGAAACCCGTACCGCAGGAGTACGGCATCGCGCCTCGTTCCGGCAGGGGCGGTCGCGTTTCATGTCTGCACGCGGATCGAGGAGGCGGCATGAGCGGAGATCGTCCGGAAGTGGAGTCGGAGATCGTCCTTCCGGGCGGAATGGAGCTCGTCGTCCCGCCGCGCGCAAGAGACGAGGAGGAGTCGCCCGACCACGCGGCACATCGCGGAGCTGCCGGCCGTTCCCGCCGTGGAGGTCCGGCAGGGTTACGGCCGTTGGGGCCGGGCGGGGGGCCGCGCGCGGCGCAGGCAACCTAGCGGGGGCCGCGGGCCGTCGCCCGTACGATGGCGCCGTGCCCGAGCTGCCCGAGGTCGAGACCGTCCGTCGCCAGATCGCTCCCGTGCTCGAGGGCGCGACGATCCTCCGTGCCGAGATCCTCGACGTTCGGCTGACCCGTCCCGTCGAACCGGAGTTCGTCGCGGATTCGCTCGTAGGCGAGCGGATCGCGACGGTCGAGCGTCGCGGGAAGTACCTCCTCTGGCGTATGGCGAGCGGCCGCACGCTCGTCGTCCACCTCCGGATGACGGGATCGCTTCGGCACGCGCCGGCGGGCAGCCTGCCGGCGGACGCGTACAGGCGTGCACGAGTGGTCCTCGATACCGGAGCGGAGGTCGGGTACCGGGACGTGCGCCGCTTCGGAACGTGGGAGCTTCTCGACGAAGGGCATCTCCACCCGTACCTCGCCTCCCGCCTCGGCCCGGAGCCACTCGCACCCTCCTTCACGGCCGCCCGGCTCGGGCGCCTCCTCGAGGGCCGACGTGCACCCGTCAAGGCGTTCCTGCTCGACCAGCGACGGATCGCCGGCGTCGGGAACATCTACGCGGACGAGGCGCTCTGGCGGGCGCGAATCCACCCACGCCGCGTTGCCGGGGAGCTCGGGCTCGACGAGGTTGCGCGCCTACACCGGGCCGTCCGGGCCGCGCTGCGACGCGGCGTCGAGCTGCAGGGGTCGACGCTTCGCGACTATGCGACGCCGGACGGCTCGAGCGGCGGCATGCAGCGCGAGTTCCACGTCTACGGCCGGCTCGGAGAGCCCTGCGACCGGTGCGGGAGACCGATCGAGCGGATCGTGGTCGCGGGGCGGGGGACCTGGTTCTGCCCGCATTGCCAGGCGCCGTGATCGTTGTCTTGGCGCGCGGGACCTCGGGAGCCGGGTGCTTCGGCCCGGGGAGCGATCGACACGGTCTCGGCTCACTCTCGTGACCCACTCGTGCGTGTTGCCACGTTAGGCTATGAGCCGTGGGGAGGAGGTCGGCGGCCCGGGAGGGTCGACGGCCGGACATGTCTGTTTGGGACACATGTAGCGGTGGCGACGGTGACTGGCCGGGCGCGGCGGCGAGGTTGACTCCCGGGGAAAACTGGGAGCGGCAGGGGAGACTGGGAGCGGCAGCGGCCGAAGCGGGGTGGGTGCTGTGGAGCGGAACCAGGGAGGCTCGGAGCTTCAGCGACAGCCACGCTACGTCCTAGACTCGATCCCATGGCCCTGCCGACGATCACCGAGGCGGTCGTCCTTCGCGCGTTCGCGTTCGGCGAGGCCGACCGCGTTCTCCACGTCTACACCGAGGCGAACGGGCGCGTCGGTGTCGTGGCGAAAGGCGTCCGACGGACGAAGAGCCGGTTTGGCGGACGGCTGGAGCCGTTCTCGCACGTGGAGCTCTCGATCCACCGCGGCCGCGGTGAGCTCGGCACGGTGACCGGCGCGTCGCTCGTCCGCTCCCACGACGCTGTCAGGACCGACCCCTACCGCCTCCAGGTCGGCCTCGTGGGGCTCGAGGCGATGCTCCGGCTGTTCACCGAGGAGGAGCGAAACGACCGCGCGTTTCTCGCGGTGACGAGATTCCTCGACGCCCTCGACGGCCGGGAACCCCAGCGCGGGCGCCGGCCGGTGCTCGATCCGGTCGTCCTCTCGTTCCAGCTCAAGCTCCTGTGGCTCTCGGGTTTCCTCCCGCATCTCGGGAGCTGCGTCGAGTGCGGTGCCGAGACCGGTCTCGTTGCGTTCCAGCCTGCGTCCGGCGGTGTCGTGTGTACCGCGTGCGACCACGGAGGGATCGGGCTGTCGCCCGACGGGTCGAACGCGATCGCAGCGCTGCTCGGAACGCCGATCGCGGACGCCCCAGGGCTCGGCATCGGCGACCGTGCGGCGCGCGACGTGCTGGCGGTCGTCACGTCGTCGTACGAGCACCACGGCGGCTTCCGCCTGCGCACGCTGTCCGCCTGACGTTCGCCAACACTGCGTCTCGGCCGCGCGACTGTCGCGGCGCCCAGCTTGCGACTCAAGCGACGCGGGCAGTTGCGGCGGCGGAGCGGACGCCTTCCGGGATCTGCCCCGCCGAAGGCGGGGATCCGAGCGCAGGATTCCGCTCGGCGGAATCCTCCTTGCGAACAAGGACTAGAACCGCTCGAGCACGCGCTCGAGGGCGCCCTCGGAGATGAGCTGGTCGGTCAGCTCGTTCCGCCCGGGGCGCACTTCGCGCCGCACGATGCCGTTCTCCGCGAGGCGGTATTGACCGACCCAGTCGAGGCGCGG
>NZ_DATMBZ010000175.1:0-37885 GCF_035558935.1 Gaiella sp.
CCGCTCCCTGGCGCGTTCCGCCGGCAGCTCGAAGCGGAGGACCGAGAGACGGTCACCCGCATCGTTCGCGAATTCGTGCGGCTCGAGGTCGACAGCGTGGCGGGCGCCACCGCAGGAGGCGCACGGCGCGTCTCAGGGGCATTCCAGCCGTGGGCCGCGGTTGCAGCGGCGCGATCCGCGGAACGAGCCCGATCGCCGAGCTCCTGCGCCGCGAACCTCGGGGGTAGCACGGGGCGTAGCACGAGGTGCGCAGAACCGGCTTTCCCGAGCACGCCCGTGCACGCCGCTCGGCGTCACGAACTGCCTGCAAAGCGGCACAAACCCCGCATGTCTACGGGGTTTGCGGTACTTCCAGCATGTGCAGCCTCAAGGCCCATACGGGATTCGAACCCGTGCCGCCGCCGTGAGAGGGCGGTGTCCTAGGCCACTAGACGAATGGGCCGTGGCGAACGGGGAGTGTAGCGGACGGCCTTCGCCGTTCCGGCTACCCGAGCGGGTAGCCGGGGCGGCCCTTCGCGAGCCAGTCGGCGATCGTCTCCCGCGTGCTCACATCGCGCTTCATCCCTGACGCCAGCATGTAGCGGTGGTGGAGCACGTCGCAGTACGCCTGGATCGGATCGGCCAGGTCGTCGAGGGCCGACAGCTCCGCGAGGAGCGGCTCGAACTCCTCGACGCGCCAGCGGATCGCCGCCGTGGCGCGGTCAAGGGGAGCGTCGACGTCGTGCCGCGCGGTGTAGTAGTGCACGTCGGAGAGGATCGCGCGGGCCTGGTACTCGAGCGCGTCCACGCCGGTCAGTGACTTGAGCCGGCTCGCGTGGAAAGTGCGCCCGCCGGCTCGGACCTTGATCACCAGCCGGTCGGCGTCGTCCGCGGACGGGACGAGATCGACCTCCTCGACGTCGAAGCCGAGCCGGTTGATCCGCTCGATCCGCTCGGTGATCCGGTAGCGCTCGTCGGCCGCGATCGCTTCCGTCCGGCTGAGCTCGGCCCACAGGTTGCGGTACCGCTCGGCGATGTCGAGGCCGAGCTCGAGGTCCGCGTCCTCGAGGTCCACGCCGGCCTCCGCCGCGATGTCCGCCATGCCGCCGGCGACGTTCTCGACCATGATCTCGAGATCCTCGAGACGGCGGCCGTCCGTCAGTGGGCCGGGCACGATCTCCGACGTCTCGGCATCGACCATGATCGTGTCGATCGCCTCGGCGTCGAAGCGGTAGAGGACGTTGGACAGGTTGCAGTCGCCCCAGTAGCACGACACGAGGTGCAGCTGGACGAGGAGGCCGGCGAACGCGTCGAGCATCTGGTTCCTGCGGGCGCCGAAACCGGGGCCGATGAGGATCTCGCGGTACGAGAACGAGAACGGCTCGTAGGCGGTGATCAGGGCGGCCGATCGCTCCTCGCCGGCGTCGGGGTCCCTTCCCTCGACGATCCCGACCGCGCGCACCGCCGGCGCCCCGGCCGCCTCCAGCGCCCGGAGCACGGTGAAGTCGTTGCGGGCGGGTCGTCGCTGGAGCTCCTTGACGACGTAGATTCCGTTCGGATACGCGAGGAACCGGACCTCGTGGCGGCTGATTCCCTTGGGCAGGTCGAGCAGAGCGGGCACGCGCCAGTCGACGAGGGACGTCTCCCACGGAAGGTCGAGAAAGTCCGGATGCCCGGGGCGGATCGTGAGCGTCGGGGCCACGCGGGGGCGGGGCGACGCCGTCGGTGAGGTCAGGCCGTCGCGGGCGGCGTCTGTGCGAGCGGCGGGTCGGGCTCGCGGGCGTCGATGCGCTCCTCGAAGCGCCGCCGGATCTCCTCGCCGGTGGCGAGCAGGTCGTAGCGCGCCCGCCGCGCGGGGAGCTTCACGACGCGGACCGACTCGTCGCGGTCGCCGTGGCAGCGTGCGTACGCGGCCGCTTCGTCGAGGGGCCTCAGGCGGTCGGGCTTCCGCCAGAAGGGCACGATCGTTCTCTACCAGCGATCGCGCTTCGTGGGAACCCGGCCCGCTTGCCCGGTTCCGCACTTTGCGCAGGAAACGTGTCCGTCGCTCAGTACCACGGCTTGCACGACCATGGGCTCCAGTCGCGGCCGGAGCGGACGAAATAGCGATAGGCGGCCTGGGACTGCCGGAGCGCGTCCGCGCCGTGACCGAAGATGCGCCGCTCGTTCGTGCCCATCTGGAAGAGGCCGAGGTACTGGCCGTTCTGGGCGTTCACGCTGTAGCCGGATTCACAGCGGGCGACGCGAAGCGCCTCGTTGCAGTACGAGCCGAACACGTGGCAGATCGCCTTCGCGGGCGAGCCGCGGAGCTCGGCGACGAGCCGCCGGTGGTGCAGCTCTGCCCGTTGTCGGGCGATTCGGGCGCGGCTGTGCGCCGCCTTCGCGCGCGAGGCGGCCAGGGTCCGCTTCGCGATGCGGAGCCTGTGCGTCGCCTCCTTCTTGAAGCGCCGGTCTTGGAGCAACCAACGGTGCTTCTCGAAGAAGCGGATCACCGAGGTGCTCTTCTGCATCGCGGCGACGTGACGAGCGAGCTGGTCGCCGAGGCCGGCGGGCGTCGCTGCCTGGGCGGCGGCAGGTGTGGCACAGAGAACGAGGGCGCACAGGCCCGTGACGAGGGCTTTCAGGACGGTACCTCCGCGTCGGAGACAGGGGCACGGCGCGCGCCGCAGTCGGGCTCCGTACGCGGAAGAGCCCGGCGCTCACCGTTCGTCTATCGGATCAGCCGAGGCTACCGGGGCGCACAAAGTGAGGTCTATTGTCTTACGAAAGCTTCACAACCGTTGTCACAAGCGTTTTCGGCCCGTGCAACGCGAAACGCCCCTTTCGGGGCGTTTCGGAGGCTGCGGGACAGGGACTCGAACCCCAACTTCCGGAGCCAGAATCCGGCGTCCTACCATTAGACGATCCCGCAGGGCTCGGCCCGGATTGTACCCGGCCGGGCGGCTCAGATCTCGAGGCGGTACTCGGGCACGAGGCGCTTCTCGTCGGCGGTGTCGATGTGCGCGATCACCTCGACGTACGGCTCGAGCCCGGAGCCGCGTAGCTTCGCCTTCAGCAGCCCGTCGACCTGGAAGAGCCCGGAGGAATTGTTCATGACGATCTCGATGCGGACCGGCTTCGTCTCGCCGTCGCCGATCAGGACCTCCTCGACGGCGGCCGCGGACAGCGAGTGCATCGAGACCTGGCCCTTCTCGAACGGGATGCGCGAGCGTCCCTTGGCCATGTCGAGCGCGTCCCCGACGCGGAGGATCCCGGCCTCGAGCGACAGAGGCTCACCGTCGGCGCGATGGCTCGTGATCGCCTGCAGCACCTCCGAGACGATCACGGTGCGGTCGGGCTCGTCGTAGATCCCGTCGAGCAGCTCACGCAGCTTCGGCTCGGCGAGGAACAGGCTCCAGTCCTCGTGTCCCCGCCGGTGCACGGACATGCCGACGCAATGCGTGAGGGCGGCGAGCACGACGACGACCTCGGAGTCCTCGTTCTGCATGCCGTAGTCGCGCACGACCGAGGGCTCGATTCCGTGCTTCGTCAGCTGGCGCAGGAGCTTCAGCGCGATGTTGGCGACGATCTGGATGTGCACCCAGGAGTGGTCGTTGATCTCGAGCCGCACCACGGCGTTGACGTTCGAGACGTGCCACCAGCCCTTGAGCTCCCGGTCGGCGTTCGCTCGTTCGAGCACTCGCCGAAGCTTGCGGTTCCCCCGGTCCGGCAGCCGGATCCGCATGTGCTCGACGGCCTCGGCCGGGGTGAGCCGCGCCTCCCTGACGGCGTCGGCCGACGCCGGCTCTTCGATCCGTGCCTCGGTCTCCGGGTCGAGCGTCATCCCGTGGCGGCGAGGTCCGTGTCCGCGTGTGCCTGGAGGTTGGTGGTCGCCAACACGACGAGCACGATCACGAAGAACCGGGGGAAGAAGCGCGTGAAGAGGTTCCACGGCTCGTCGAGGACGGCGCCGATGCTCACCGCTCGATCCTACGCGAGCTCGAGCCGGCCGAGCTCGCGGCGCACGTGGGTGAGGGCTTTGCCGAGACGCGCCCGGTTCGTCGAGTCGTTCAGCCAGCCGCTCGCACCGGATGGATGGGGGAGCGGGACGACGATCGCCTCGTCGACGAGGTAGCTCTTGCCGACGGCCTCGGTCAGGCGGCTGACGCCGAGCACTCGCGTGGCGGCGGCCTGACCGACCGTCACGACCAGACGTGGGCGCAGGAGCTCGAGCTCGCGGTCGCGCCAGGGGGCGCAGAGGAGCTCCTCGGCGCGTGTGGCGCGGCGGTCGCCGCGGCCGCTGGGGCTCGGCCCGGGGAAGCAGCGGGTCAGCGACGCGCAGTAGAACTGGGCGAAGAACTCGTCCTCGTCGAGGCGCAGCCAGCCGCGCAGGGTGCGGCCTGCGCGCCCCTGCCACGGCAGCCCCCTCTCCGCCTCGACACGGCCCGGCGCCAGTCCGAAGAGGTACGCCCGCTGGCCTGCGCGGCCAGCGAAGACGGGAGGCGGCACGATCGGGTAGCCGGCTTCGAGGCAACGCCGGCAGCGCGCGTTCTCGCGTTGGAGAGCCCGGATCGAGCGCGCGCGGCTCATCGCGGCGAGCGCACGACGAGAAACCACGTGCCGGCGTAGAGCACGTCGCCGCCGCCGAGCTCGGCGAGCAGGCCGGCGGGCGTGAACCATCGCTTGTAGACCTCCCAGCTCGTCCCATCCTCGAGGATGCGGCGCGACCACTCCTCGTCGACCTCGGAGTGCTCGATCGACGCGTCCGCGACCACGAGCTCCGGTGCGACCCGACGAGCCTCCCGGAGGAAGGCGGTGCGCTGCGACGGGTCCAGGTGGCCGTAGAAGTGACCGCTGAAGACCCGGTCGAAGGCGTCGTCCGCGAAGGGGAGGGAGAGCGCATCGCCTTCGACGAGCGTCGCGGCGGGTGCCTGCTCGGCCGCGACACGCAGCATGCGGCGGCTCTGATCGAGGCCCGTGACAGCGCCCGGCAGGTGGCGCGTGAGGAAACCCGTCCCGCAGGCGACGTCGAGGGTGGCCGCGGGGGCGAGGGCGGCGAGTGCCGTACGGACGTCGGCCAGCTCGTCGTCGAACCCGGCACGGTCGCGGTCGGCGTACAGGCCACGCCCGAGATACCAGTCGTCGTACTCGGGCGCACGCCTGTCGTAGTAGGCAGGAGCGGTCGGCTCGCGCATGAGTCGTAGGGTAGGCGCGATGGCCGTGCTCGAGTCCGTGCCGAACGTCTCCGAGGGACGTGATCCGGCCGTCGTGGTTGCCATCGCAGACGCGTTCGGGAGCGCCGGCTCCCGCGTGCTCGACACCCACGTCGATGCGGACCATCACCGGGCGGTCGTCACGCTGGTCGGGGACGATCGTTCTCTGGAGGACGGCCTCGTGGCCGGGATCGACGAGGCGCGCCGGCGCATCGACCTGCGGCGGCACGTCGGCGTGCATCCTCGCGTTGGCGCGGCCGACGTCGTTCCGCTCGTGCCGCTCGAGCGTGGCGATCTGGTTCGGGCGGCCACGGTCGCGAACACGGTCGGCCGAAGGGTGGGAGAGGAGCTCGGGGTGCCGGTTTTCCTCTATGGCGCGCTGGGGGACGGCCGGCGGCCGGCCTTCTACCGTCGGGGCGGCCCCGAGACGCTGCAGGCGCGGATCGACGACGGCGAGCTCGTCCCCGCCTATGGGCCCCGCCGGCTCGATGCCCGCGCCGGGGCAGTGCTCGTCGGCGTCCGAGCGCCCCTTCTCGCATTCAACCTCGAGCTCCGCGGCTCCATGGAAGCGGCGGTTGCGCTTGCAGCTTCCGTGCGCGAGTCGTCAGGCGGGCTCCCGGGGGTGCAGGCGCTGGCGCTCGAGCTCGGAGGGGGCGTTCAGCTCTCCACCAACGTGGTCGATCTCGAAGCCACGGCTCCTCATGTCCTGGTCGAGCGTGTCGTGAAGGAAGCCGTGGCGCGAGGGCTCGCCGTCGGCCACGGTGAGCTCGTCGGACTGATCCCGGCGGCGAGCGTCGCGCAGGCGGCAGCGGCGGCGGGGGTGGAGGAGCCGCTCGACCCGGCGGGATTGCCGACGCCCGCTGCGCTCGAGGCTGCGGCCCGCGTGCTGCGGCTCGAGCGCCTGGATGCCGACCGCGTGCTCGAGTGGCATCTGCGGTGAGCCACGGCGTGCCTGATGTATGACCGGCTCCTTCGTGCCGAGATGCGGTGCCCTACGTCCGCGCCTTGACGGTGACCGTGAACGATGCGCTTCTCGCGTTGGCGCTGGAGTCCGTGGCAGAGCACTTGACGCTGGTGCGGCCGACCTTGAATCGACTGCCCGACCGCGGCGTGCACGTTGACGGGACCTTGCCGTCCACGACGTCGTTTGCCGTGACCGTGAACGTGACACGAGCGTGCTTGGCACCCTCTGGAGCGCGTACCGTCCGCGAGCGGGCCCCGATCAGCACGGGCGGCGTCACGTCGAACTCCTGCCCGGGAAGCGTGAGCGTCCCGGCCCAGGTCTCCGACCCGAAGCCGCCGCTGATCGAGCGTTCGACCGTGCCGCTTCCGGTGGCGCCTGCATACACACCCGTGCCGCCCGTGATCGTGAAGCCCTGCGGTTCGTTCCGCATGGGCTCTTCCTCGACGCACCGGTCTCCATCTGCGAGAGCGAAGCGGATCTCTCCCTTCCCCGAGACAAGGAGGCGACCGGTGGTGGCGAGTGGCTTCCCGACGTCGGCCGAGGGACACGTCGGCGGCCCGAGGCGATAGAACCAGGTGTAGGTCTCCGAGGCGATCCCCAGTCCTCGCACGGAGGCCTTGCCGGTGCGTGCTCGACAGCCGGCGGCATCCGCGGGGGCCCCCGACGGGCATGCGGCCGGTTCGGAGACGACTCGCAGGGTTCCCCGCAGGTTCAGGGTCCCGGCTGCGAGCGACGAGGACGACCGAGCGTCGACCAACGCCACAGTCCCCGCGACAGCCGCCGCCAAGCCCGCCAGCACCGCGAATCGCCGCATTCTCGACCTCCGTTCGATCGCGGCGATCGTTACACCACCGACAACACGAGGTCAACCAGGGAGTGGAGAGGTGGACTGGGGTGACACAGGGACGACGCGCGCCACGGCCGGTGAGTTCGCCTGGCGGTCACCGGCACGGCGAGCGTCGCGGGCGACGGACACCTGCGCGAGTGGCTCCGAGCCGCTTGCATCCCGCGAAGCACCATCACTCGAGATGTGGGAACGTGTGTTCGTGACCTCGGATGGACATGCAGGCGCTCGCCTGCGGGCGGCTCTGGCTGTCGGCAACCTGACCGCCGCGGAGCAGGCGGCGTTCGAGGTGCCATTCGTCCCGCTCACGGAGGCCCGTGCGCTGCTCGAGCTCTACGCCGAGCAGGGCGAGCCGAAGTTCGAACGGGCGGCCCTGAGGTATCTGCGCCGGTACCTGGAGGAAGCGGACCCGTCGCTCGCGGACGTTGCGGGCGTCGCGGCCGTGCTCGCCGAGCGCGCGGTGCTCATGCGCGGCTCGTAGCGAGTGGCCGCGTCGCCCCCTGCTTCGGGGAGTCCGCCGTCACGAAGCCGGCACAGAGACGGCACAGAGACGGCACACACCTGTCACGGCTGCCGCGATAGCGTGACTTCAGGGGGTGTCGCTCCCCCAAGGGGGGTCGCTGGAGGCGGCGCCCGCGTTCGGGCTGCCCAGGCGTCCGGCCTGTCTAGACTCGCGCCGTGCCGGCCGCTGTCGAGCTGACCGGGGAAGGCCTGACGATCGACGACGTCTGGGACGTCGCCGTCGATCGCCGCCCGGCCGCACTCGGCGAGCTGGGCCGGGAGCGCGCGGCCGCGGCGCGCACGTTCCTCGAGTCACAGGTCGGGGACCACACATACGGCGTCAACACCGGGTTCGGCCGGTTCGTCTCGCAGACGATCCCGCCGGAGCAGGCCGAAGAGCTGCAACTCCGCCTGCTCCGCAGCCACGCGTGCGGGGTCGGTGAGCCCTACCCGGACGACGTCGTTCGGGCGGCGATGCTGCTTCGCGCGAACGCGCTCGCCAAGGGCTTCTCCGGGGCGCGGGTCGAGACGATCGAGCTGCTCGTCGCGGCGCTCGTCTCCGGTGTCGTCCCGCGCGTTCCCTCACGCGGCTCCGTCGGCGCCAGCGGGGACCTCGCCCCGCTCGCGCACCTCGCGCTTCCGCTCGTCGGCGAGGGCGAGGCGACCGTCGGCGACCGGCTGCTCGGCGGCGCCGAGGCGCTCGCCGCATGCGGCCTTACGCCGATCAGGCTCGCCGCGAAGGAGGGCCTCTCTCTCATCAACGGAACACAGTTCATGACCGCGATGGCGGCGCTCGCCCTCGTCCGCGCCCGGCGTCTGGCGCGCGTGGCGGACGTCGCGTGCGCGATGTCCGTCGAGGCTCTCCAGGCGACGCCGACGAGCTTCCATCCCGCGATCCACGCCGCCCGTCCCCTGCCGGGGCAAATCCAGAGCGCAACCGCGCTCCGCGCACTGCTTGCCGGCTCCGCGATCGTCGAGTCGCACCGCTGGTGCGACAAGGTGCAGGACGCCTATTCGCTCCGCTGCGCGCCCCAGGTGCACGGCGCCAGCCGCGACCTCCTCGACCACGTCGAGCGCACCGTGGCGATCGAGCTCAACTCGGCGACCGACAACCCACTCGTGTTGCTCGAGGAGGAGCTGATCGTCTCGAACGGCAACTTTCACGGACAGCCGATCGCGATGGGCCTCGACTGCCTCGCGATCGCGTGCGCAGAGCTCGCGAACATCAGCGAGCGCAGGACCGAACGGCTCGTCAACCCGAGCTTGTCCGACGGCCTCCCCCCGTTCCTCGTCGCCCGGGAGGAGGGCCTCAACTCGGGTTTCATGATCCCGCAGTACGTCGCCGCCGCGCTCGTCTCGGAGAACAAGGCGCTCTGCCATCCGGGCTCGGTGGACTCGATCCCGACGAGCGCCGGCCAGGAGGATCACGTGTCGATGGGAAACGGGGCGGGCCTCAAGGCGCTCCAGGTGGTTGCGAACGCCGAGCGCGTGCTCGCAATCGAGTTGCTCGCGGGCGCGCAGGCGGTCGAGTTTCTCGCGCCCCTCGAGCCGGGGATGGGGGTGCGCGCCGGCCGATCGTTCGTCCGAACCCTCTCCGACCGGGTTCGCGAGGACAGATCGCTCTCGGCCGACATCGAGCGGGTCGCCGACGCGATTCGCGATGGCCGCGTCCTCGCCGCTGTCGAGGCCGAGCTCGCGGGGAAGCTGCCGTGAGCGACCTGCCGCCTCCGGCGCGGGCATACCGAGGCTCGGCGATGCTCCACGCGGTCCTCGCACTCGTGATCCTCGTGATCGCGGCGCTCACCGGCGGCGGGTTCCTGCGAGCGTTCCTCGTTGCGGTCGGGTACTTCGTCGTCGCGACCGGGTGGACGTGGTTCCGGCTGCGCCAGCGCGAGACACGGGCGGCGGCGACGAAGCGCGTCGGGGAGAAAGGCGACACGCGATGAGCGACGCGCTCGTCGAGTCACTCGTCGGAGACCTCTCCACGGTGCGCGCGCCACGCGGCCCTGACCTGAACGCCGGCTCGTGGCAGACGGAGGCGCCGCTACGGATGCTGCTCAACAATCTCGACCCCGAGGTCGCCGAGCATCCCGAGTCGCTCGTGGTCTACGGCGGCTCGGGCCGCGCGGCACGCTCGCACGACGCGCTGCGCGACATCGTCCGGACGCTGTTGCGTCTCGCGGACGACGAGACGTTGCTCGTCCAGTCGGGGAAGCCCGTCGGAGTCTTCCGCACGCATCCGGGTGCGCCGCGCGTCCTCATCGCGAACGCGCTGCTCGTCCCCGCGTGGGCCACCTGGGACGAGTTTCGACGGCTCGAGGCCGAGGGGCTGACGATGTTCGGTCAGATGACGGCCGGATCGTGGATCTACATCGGCACGCAGGGAATCCTGCAGGGCACGTTCCAGACGTTCTGCGCCGCCGGCGAGGTTCACTTCGGGTCGCCGGACCTCGCCGGTCGGACGGTGCTCACCTCCGGCCTCGGCGGAATGGGGGGAGCTCAGCCGCTCGCTGCGACGATGGCCGGCGCCGCGATCCTCTGCATCGAGGTGGATCAACGCTCGATCGACCGCCGGCTCGAGTCCCGCTACCTCGACGAGCAGGCTCCGACGCTCGACGCGGCCCTCGAGCGGGTGCGCGAAGCGGCTGCGAGGCGTCGCCCGCTCTCCGTCGCGCTGCGCGCAAACGCAGCAGATGTGCTGCCCGAGCTCGTTGCGCGCGGTGAGATGTTCGACCTCGTCACGGATCAGACCGCGGCCCACGACCCGCTCACCGGCTACGTCCCGGCCGAGGTTCCCTTCGAGGAGGCGGCCGCGCTCCGAGAGCGCGACCCGGATGAGTACGTGCGACTCGTGTCCCAGTCGATGATCGCCCACGTCGGCGCGATGGTCGAGCTCGTCCGACGGGGGTGCTACGTTTTCGACTATGGCAACAATCTCCGAGGTGAGGCCTATCGAGCAGGCCTGAGCGACGCTTTCACATACCCGGGCTTCGTCCCGGCCTATATCCGGCCGCTCTTCTGCCGCGGCATCGGTCCCTTCCGCTGGGTAGCGCTCTCCGGCCACGTCGGCGACATCGAGACCATCGACCGGGAGCTCCAGGCGCTCTTTCCGGACGATGCTCTCCTTCAGCGATGGCTCCGTCTCGCGAGTGACCGCGTCGCTTTCCAGGGGCTCCCGGCCCGGATCTGCTGGCTCGGCTACGGCGATCGCGCGAAGGCAGGTCTCGCGATCAACGCGCTCGTCCGCTCAGGCGCCGTGTCCGCGCCCGTGGTGATCGGGAGAGATCATCTCGATGCGGGCTCGGTCGCATCGCCGTACCGAGAGACCGAGGCGATGCGGGACGGCTCCGACGCGATCGCGGACTGGCCGATTCTGAACGCACTGCTCAACACGGCCGCCGGCGCGACGTGGGTCAGCGTCCACCACGGCGGCGGTGTCGGGATCGGAAACTCGATCCACGCGGGGATGGTGGTCGTCGCCGACGGCAGCGACGACGCCGACGACCGGCTCGCGCGCGTGCTCGCCGCGGATCCGGGCACCGGGGTGATGCGCCATGCGGACGCCGGCTATGAGGACGCCGTCGATGCGGCCCGCGCGGGCGGGCTCGACTTGCCGGGTATCACCACGTGAGCCCGTCGGGAGACGAACGCCTGCGGTGAGCCGGCTCCTCGTCCGAGACCTCGCGCAGGTCGCGACGCCCGCGGGCGCGACCGCGCCACTCCGAGGAGCGGCGCTCCGCGAGGTGGACGTCGTCGAGGATGCGTATGTCCTCGTGCACGACGGGACGATCGAGGCGGTCGGCAGGATGGGTGACCTCGGCTCGCTCGGGGAGGAGGTCGAGGAGCTCGACGGTCGTGGCCTCTCCGCGATCCCGGGGCTCGTCGACTGCCACACGCACCCGGCGTTCGCGGGCGACCGGGCGAACGAGTTCGCCCTACGCGCCCGGGGCGCCACGTACGAGGAGCTCCTGGCTGCAGGCGGCGGGATCCTGTCGACGACCCGAGCGACCCGCGCGGCAGGCGACGCGGCCCTCGTCGAGATCGTCGCCCGGCACCGCGACGCCATGCTCGCGCACGGGACGACGACCTTCGAGGGGAAGAGCGGTTACGGGCTCGACCGCGACACGGAGCTCGCGCAGCTCGAGGCGGTCCGCGAAGCCGGCGGCGTTCCGACGTGGCTCGGTGCGCACGCCGTGCCGCCCGAACACCCGGACGCCGACGCGTACGTCGACTGGGCGGTCGAGCACGTCCTTCCCGACGCGGCGCGGATCGCCGTCGCGGCCGACGTGTTCGTCGAACGGGGGACGTTCGATGTCGAGCAGGCGCGGCGCTACCTCCTCGCGTGCCGCGAGGCCGGACTCGTGCTTCGGATTCACGGCGACCAGCTGTCGGAGATCGGCGCCGTGCCGCTCGCGATCGAGCTCGGGGCCCGGTCTATCGACCACCTCGAGGCGACCGGCCCGGAAGGAGTCGCAGCGCTCGCGTCGAGCGACATCGTCGGTGTGCTCCTACCCGTGGCGGCCCTCTACCTCGGGAGGCCGATGCCGCCGGGGCGCGCCCTCGTGGATGCCGGTGCCGCAATCGCACTGGCGACGGACTTCAATCCGGGCAGTGCGTTCTGCGAGAGTCTGCCGGTCGTCTGCACGCTCGCGTGCACGCAGTTGCGGCTGACGCCGGAGGAGGCGCTCGCGGCCTGCACGGTAAACGCCGCGCACGTGCTGGGCCTCGCCGACCGCGGCCGGATCGCCGCGGGTCACCGCGCGGACCTCGTGCTGCTCGACGCCCCCGACTGGCGTCATCTCGCCTACCACCTGGCGGGAGACGTCGTCCGCACGGTCATTCGTGAGGGGCGAGTCGTCCACTCGCGGGCATAATCGGGCCGATGGCCACGCAGAAGCAGCGCCGCAAACGAGCGAAGGAGAAGCGGCACGCGTACGACCTCGTCGAGATCGACTCCGAGGGGAACGAGACCGTGCTCAGCTCGAACGAGCTGAAGGTCGATACGCCACCGAGGAGCCAGCGGAAGAAGGGGGACGCGCGGAACGGGTCGAAACCGAGGCCCGGGCGTGGCTCTCCCCGGCCCCCGACGTGGGGTCGGGTGCTGAAGCGGGGCGCCATCTTCGCCCCGATCTTCCTCGCCACGGTGCTGCTCCTCGCGGGGAACCGGCTCACGTTCCAGGGAGCGCTCGTCCAGACGGCGTTCCTGCTCGCGATCTTCATCCCGTTCAGCTACTTCATGGACCGACTCGTCTGGCGGTCGCACGAGAAGCGACTCGCGCGCGCGAAGTCCGGCGGCCGTTGACGCGGCTGTGAGCTAGGACGCCGCCTCGCCGTCGGGGTAGTGCCCCGGGCCGGGCCACGGTGCGAGGATCAAGAGCACACGGGCGCCGTCCACGCTCGAGACCGCGTGCCGCTCGCCGGGTGCGAACGTCACGAGCGTGCCGACACCGCCGTCGACGAGCTCGTCGCCGGAGCGGATCTGAGCCCTGCCCTCGACGACGACGACCCAGGCGCGCTCCCGCACCTGGTGGTCGTTCATCGTCTGACCCGCGTCGAGGCGAATCGCGATCGCCCGTGCGCCGTCGTCGGTCGTGAGAACGGCCGGGTCGACCGTGCCGCCCGGCGCCTCGATCTCCGTCAGGTTCCAGGACTGCACCGCGCAACCGTATCGTGCCGAGGCCGGCTGCGGAACGCGGGAGCGTCCGTAGACTCGCGTCGTGCCAGCCGCCGTTGACCAGCTGCCCCTCGGGCCGCTCGGGACGAACTGCTACCTCGTCCGAGCCGACCGTGCCGCGTCCGAGGCCGTCGTCGTCGATCCGAGCGGCACCGCGGCGGAGATCCGGATCGAGCTCGCGTCGCGAGGCGCGCGTTGCGTCGCCATTCTCGTCACGCACGGCCACTTCGACCACATCCTCGGCCTGGCGGAGCTCGCTGCGGGGACGGGCGCGCCCGTCTACGCGCCCGCCGGGGAGCGCGCGCTCCTGGAGCGGCCCGCTGACTTCACGCCGCCCGGCATCGACGTGCGGCCGTACACCGCCGAGACGCTGCTCGAGGGCGGCGAGGCGCTCGAGCTCGCCGGCCTCGGCATCGAGGTCGTCTCGGTGCCGGGGCACTCGCCGGGACACCTCGCCTACGCGATCGACGGCGCGTTGCTCTCGGGCGACGTGCTCTTCGCGGGCTCGGTCGGTCGCACGGACTTCCCCGGAAGCGACTGGGAGACGCTCCTGGCCTCGATCCGAGGGCTCCTCACCCGGTTTCCCGCCGAGACGGTCGTCTACCCGGGCCACGGACCGATCACGACCCTCGCCGACGAGCTCGCCCGGAACCCGTTCCTCGAGGAGCTCCGCGCCGAACGGCGCGAGACGGCAGGATGAGCGCAGAACGGCAAATCGAGCGACCGAGGGGCACGCACGACGTCGTCCCCGCGGAGATACCCGCATGGGAGCGGGTCACGAGCGAGATCCGCCGGCTCTGCCGCCTCTACGGATACCGCCCGATCGTCACCCCGGGGTTCGAGGACACGGCGCTCTTCGCGCGCACGTCCGGGGCGGGCTCGGACGTCGTGCAGAAGGAGATGTACACGTTCACCGATCGCTCCGACCGGTCGCTGACACTGCGCCCCGAGGGGACCGCGCCGATCTGTCGCGCGTACGTCGAGCACGGGATGCACCGTCAGCCGCAGCCCGTGAAGCTCTTCACGATCGCGCCCATGTACCGCTACGGCGCTCCCGGGCGGGGCCGCTACCGCGAGCACTGGCAGGCCTCCGTCGAAGCGCTCGGGACGGACGATCCCGCGATCGACGCCGAGCTGATCCAGCTCTACGACGCGCTGCTCGCCCGGCTCGGCGTGACGCGCTACCACCTCGAGCTGAACTCGATCGGCTGCCGCGACTGCCGTCCCGCCTACCTCGAGCGGCTTCGCGGCTGGCTCGACGAAAACGCCCGTCGGCTCGACGACGAAACCCGAGCGAAGGTCGGCGTGAGCCCGCTGCGCATCTTCGACAACTACCTCGCTAAGCCAGACGTGGTCCGCGATGCGCTCGACGAGGCGCCCAAGATCGGCGAGTCGCTCTGCGCAGCCTGCGTCGCACACTTCGAGGCGGTTCGTGCCGGCCTCGACGCGACCGGCGTCCGGTACACGCTCGTCCCGACGCTCGTTCGCGGCCTCGACTACTACTCGCGGACGACGTTCGAGTTCATCGGCCCCATGGAGAACCAGAACTCGACGATCACCGGCGGCGGCCGCTACGACTACCTCGTCGAGGAGATCGGCGGGCCGCCGACGCCCGGCATCGGGTTCGGCGCCGGGATCGAGCGGCTGCTGATCGCGATGGAGGAGGAGGGCATCGAGGCGCCGGGCGAGCCCGGCATCGACGTCTTCCTCGCGCTCGACCAGGGTGCGCCGAGGCAGCAGGTGGCGCTGTGGCTCGCAGAGCTGCGGCGGGCGGGTGTCGCGGCGGAGACCGACTACGCGGGTCGTTCGCTCAAGGGACAGCTCACGCAGGCACGGCGCCTCGGCGCGGCGCGAACCGTCGTGGTCGGCCCCGCCGATGCGATCCTGCGGGCCCCCGGCCGCGATGACGAGACGCTCGCCCACGCCGACGTCGTCTCTACTCTCACGCCGTGAACTGGCGCGACATGATGTGCGGCGAGCCGCGGGCCGAGGACGTCGGACGCACGCTGACGCTCGCGGGGTGGGCCGCGCGGCGGCGGGACCACGGCGGTCTCGTGTTCGTCGACCTGCGCGACCGGACCGGTGTCACGCAGCTCGTGATCAACCCCGAGCGCTCGCCACAGGCGGCCGAGCTGGCGGGTGAGATCCGGAACGAATTCGTCCTCCAGGCACGGGGCGAGCTCGTCGCGCGCTCACCCGAGACGGTCAACCCGCGCATGGAGACGGGCGAGGTCGAGCTCGCCGTCGACACCCTCCAGATCGTCTCGCGCTCGACGCCGCTGCCGTTCCAGCTCGACGAGGAGAACGTCGACGAGACGCTCCGGCTTCGCTATCGGTGGCTCGACCTGCGCCGTTCGAAGCTGCAGCGAAACCTCCAGCTGCGCGCGCGAATGGTCGGGATCATCCGGCGGCACATGGAGGGGGCCGGCTTCCTCGACATCCAGACGCCGCTCCTCTACAAGTCGACGCCCGAGGGCGCGCGGGACTTCGTCGTCCCGAGCCGCCTGCACAAGGGCACGTTCTTCGCGCTCCCGCAGAGCCCGCAGCTTCTCAAGCAGCTGCTGATGATCGCGGGATTCGACCGCTACTACCAGATCGCCATCTGCTTCCGCGACGAGGACCTCCGCGCCGATCGGGTGCAGGAGATCACCCAGCTCGACGTCGAGATGGCCTTCCCCGACCGGGAGCTCCTGTTCCGGCTGATGGAGGAGATGTTCGCGGAGATCTGGCGAGAGTGCCTCGGTGTCGAGATCGAGACGCCGTGGCCGCGCATGACGTTCGCCGAGGCGGACCGGCGGTTCGGGTCGGACAAGCCCGACACGCGCTTCGCACTCGAGCTCGAGGACGCGACGGAGGCAACGCGCGCCTCCGCGTTCGGCGTCTTCGCGCAGGCCGAGGCCGTCCGCTTCCTCCGTGTGCCGCGGACGTTCTCGCGCACCGAGCTCGGCGCGCTCGAGGAGATCGCCAAGGAGCGGGGTGCGAAGGGCCTGGCGTACCTCATCCGCGACGAGAGCGAGGAGCTCCGCTCGCCGATCGCGAAGTTCCTCTCCGAGGACGAGCTCACGGCCCTCGGGCCGGCCCCCGGCGAGACGCTCCTCTTCGCGGCAGACACGTGGGAGGGAACCTCGCGGGTGCTCGGGCATCTCCGGCTCCACCTGGGACGCGAGCTCGGGCTGTTCGACGACGACGCGTTCACGTTCCTCTGGGTCACGGACTTTCCGATGTTCGGGTGGGACGAGGAGGAGGGGCGCTGGGGCGCGATCCACCACCCGTTCACGAGGCCGACCGACGAGTGGCGCGACCGGTTCGACGAGGATCCGGGGCACGCCCTCGCCTATGCCTACGACATCATCGTGAACGGCAACGAGCTCGGCGGCGGGTCGTTCAGGATCCACGAGCCGGACATCCAGGCCCGCGTGTTCGACCTCCTCGCATTGTCGCCCGAACAGCAGCGGTCTCAGTTCGGCTTCCTCCTCGACGCGCTGGCGATGGGGGCGCCGCCGCACGGCGGGATCGCGCTCGGCATCGATCGCATGACGATGGTGCTCGCGGGCGAGCCGAACCTCCGCGACGTGATCGCGTTCCCGAAGAACCAGGCCGGTCTCGACCCGATGTCGGGCGCTCCGAGCCCGATCACCCAGCAGCAGCTCGACGAACTCGGCCTCGAAGTAGTTGCCGAGGAGGGGTCGAGCTGAGCGCGCGGATCGTCCAGCGCCTCCTTTCGCTCGCTGCGGTGGCGCTCCTCGCGGGGCTCGTCGCCGTTGCGGTCGTCGAGCGCCGAGCGCCCCAGCCGGTCTCGGCGCCGACCGGTGCCGTCGCCGCGGGCGGTGGCTGGTACGAGGCACTCGCCGCGCCGCGTCCGCCGGGAGAGGATGCCGAGCGCACGACGTGTGGGCTCATCCTCACCGTGCGCTCTCTGGGAGTCACGCATCCTGTCCTGCCGTGCGGCGCGAAGATCCTGATCCGCTACGGGGGGGAGACCGTGCTCACGGAGGTGATCGACAACCAGCTCAAGGCGACTGGGCGCCAGTTCGAGCTGACGTCGGCGCTCGCGACGCTCGTGGGCCTCGACGGGACGCAGAAGGTCGACTGGCGCTACGCGACGAGAGGGTGACGGGTCGGCCGTTACGAGTAGAATGCGATGTGCTCGGCGCTGCGCGTGGCCTCGGGCTCTCAACGTGAACCAACAATCACACGATGGGAGCCCGGGTCCGGATGACGGTGTCACCGGAGTCCGGCAGGGCACCCACCTGGAGAAGCGGGTTCGCTTTTCCGGCCCGGGGTCACGCGGAGCGCCGACCCGCGCCGTGAGCCGGGCGTGATCGTCGGGCTCGACCACGTCCAGGTGGCCGCCCCCGTCGGGTGCGAGGACGAGGCGCGACGGTTCTACGGCGACCTTCTCGGGCTCGAGGAGGTGCCGAAGCCGCCGCTTCTCGCGGTGCGCGGCGGTGTCTGGTTCCGCGTCGGTGCGCACGAGCTGCACGTCGGCGTGGCCGGGGACTTCGTGCCTGCGACGAAGGCGCATCCCGCGTTCCGGGTCGCGTCGGCCTCCGATCTCGAGTGGCTGGCAGCACGGCTCGAGGAGAGCGGGATCGAGGTCAGGTGGGCCGACCCGGCGGAGATCCCCGGCGCGACGCGCTTCTTCGTCGACGACCCCTGGCAGAACCGGCTCGAGCTCGTTGCCTGACCGCCGCGTCGTCGACCGGCCGGGGAGGAGGAGCTTCACGTTCTGCGCCCAATGGTTTCGGAGAATCGTCATCGCCGTCCACGACCAAGGAGGAACGATGACTTCGATTCCAAGTTCGGTAAGGCGCATCGTTACGAGGCGCAGGGTCGCGGTCGTGCTCTCGGGTGCCGCCCTGCTCGGCGTCCTTGCGCCGACCGTGTCCGCGCGACAGCAGGACGTGCCGGCGAACACCGCGGAGCCCACGATCTCGGGCAGCCCCGCGCAGGGTCAGACGCTGACCGCCGCCCCGGGGACCTGGACGGGCACGCCGGCACCGACCTTTGCGTACCAGTGGCTTCGGTGCCCGCCGTCAGGCGGCGCGGCGAACGGCTCGGACTGCGCCACGATCGACGGCGCGACCACCACGTCCTACGTCGTCGCCGCAGGCGATGTGGGCTTCCGGCTCCGGGTCAAGGTCACCGGGACGAACTCCGACGGCCAGGCGTCCGCGGTCTCGAACGCGACGGCGGCGGTCACGGTCCAGGCGGGTCCCCCCAACACCGCACCGCCGACGATCTCGGGCTCGACCGTCGTGGGTGAGGCGCTGACGGCCAATCCGGGGACGTGGACCGGCAGCGGCATCACGTTCGCGTATCTCTGGTCACGGTGTGACGCCTCCGGCGGCGCGTGCGCGGACATCACGACCGCGACCCAGAGCACGTACACCCTCGTGACCGCCGACGCGGGCAAGACGCTGCGCGTCAAGGTCACGGGCACGAACGCGAGCGGCTCGAACGCCGTCACGTCGGCGCCCAGCGCCGTCGTCACGACGGCACCCGCCCCGCCCGCGACGGGCTGCCCGACGGGCTCGGGGCCGATCAAGATCGCCGACCTCTCGTCGCCCGCACGGCTGTTGATCGACAGGCAGCAGATCACGCCGAGCCCGGTGAGAAGGGACACACAGACGATCCGGATCAGGCTCCACGTGTCGGCATGTGGCGGAAGGCTCGTCGAGGGGGCTCTCGTCTACGCGACTCCGACGCCGTACCAGCAGTTCTCGGCGACGGAGCAGCCGACCGGCGCGGACGGCTGGGCGATCCTCACGATGCGCCGGCTCAAGTTCTTCCCGGCCTCGAACCAGCAGCAGCTGCTCGTCGTGTTCGCCCGGGCCAGGAAGAGCGGTGAGGACCTGCTCGGCGGCGTCTCGACCCGCCGACTCATCTCCTTCAAGGTGAACCTGCGTCAGTAGCCGGCTCGGAAGCGGGGGGAGGGTCGTCGTCGGCCCTCCCCCCGCTCATCGGCGCCCGCGAGTCAGCGGCAGCACGTGGGTGGATCGCCGTCGTCGCGGCAGCGGCTCTCGGTCCGCAGCTCCCGCGCGCGCAGCGACCTGCCGGCGGAGACTTTCGTATGCGGCCATCCGCGGCACTTGGCGGTCACCGGGTTCCGTTCATCGGCCGGGCTCCGGGGTCTCGGTCGCAGTCGACGATCGAGCCCGATGGCCGGCGTCCTTAGTCGATGCAATGCGGTGGGTCATCGGCGTGCGACGGGGCGGCCGGTGGGCCGGACACGGCACGGTGGCGTACGTCTGGAACGGAGTCGGCACGGAGTCGTCACCCCTCTGTCGCGATTTCACCGATAGCGTGGCACCAGGGACACGGGAGTGCCCCTGGGGGCAGTTGGGGCCGAGGTCTTTCGGCTGACGCGTGCGGAGCGGCGCGGGGACCCGCCACGCAGCGGATCCGAGCCCGAGCCGACGCCGAGCGGTGGCCGAGGGAGCCGGCGCTAGCCTGGACGGATGCCCGTCGAGGTGATCGGAGACTCCGCGCGCGGCGACGCGTACGTGCTCGCACGACTCGTCGTCGAGGACGAGCGCATCGTCGAGGCCGACGCGCCCGGGATGGCGCGGCCGCTCGACGGCCTGACGCTCCTCGAGGCGGCTGCGGTGCCGGGGGAAGTCCTCGCGGCGGATGCGGTCGCCAACGCGCTCGCCACCGTCATGACGGCGCCCGCGCGGCGCGGCCGGATCGCCGTGGCGATGAGCGGCGGCGTCGACAGTGCCGTCGCGCTCCATCGGGCCGGTCGGGACGCCGTCGGAGTGACCCTCCGACTGTGGCTCGATCCGGCCGGGCCCGACGCCGACCGCGCGTGCTGCTCGCCCGACGCGGTCATCCGGGCGCGGCAAGCCTGCCACGCCATCGGGCTCCCGCACGTGACTCTCGATCTGCGTGACGAGTTCCGTCGCGTCGTCGTCCGGTCGTTCGTCGACGGTTACGCCGCGGGGCTCACGCCGAACCCGTGCATGCGGTGCAACGGCGCGTTCCGCTTCGACGCGCTCGTGAGCTTCGCGGCTCGGGTCGGCGCGACGATCCTCTGGACGGGCCACTACGCACGGATCGTCGAGCGTGACGGGATGAGGCTCGTCGCGCGTGCAACCGATCCGGCGAAGGACCAGTCCTACATGCTCGCCACGGTCGACCCGGCGCTCCTCGATCGCGTCGGGTTCCCGCTCGGCACGACCACGAAGGACGCCGTACGCGCGGAGGCCCGTGCCGTCGGCCTGGACGCAGCACGACGTCCCGAGAGCCAGGAGGCGTGCTTCCTCGCCGGTGGCGACTACCGCTCGTTCCTCGAGCGCCAGGGCGTCGCGGCGACCCCCGGGGCGATCGTCGACGAAGCGGGAACGGTCGTCGGTCGTCACGCGGGCCTCTGGCGTTTCACGCCGGGTCAGCGTCGCGGCCTCGGCCTCGCTTCGGCCGAGCCGCTGCACGTCGTTCGCTCGGATCCCGACTCGAACACGCTCGTCGTGGGCCCGCGTCGCTCGCTCGGCGTCCGCACGGTCGCTGCCCGGGGGCGCCTGTTTCTCGCCCTGGAGCGAGCCGAGGCGAAGCTGCGGTACCGCTCGCGGCCCGTTGGCGCTGCCGTGACGCCCGTGGCCGGCGGTTTCCAACTCGAGCTCGACGAGCCGGTCGACGCGGTTGCGCCGGGTCAGGTCGCGGTGCTCTACGACGACGACGCGGTCGTCGGAGCGGGAGTGATCGAGAGCGCGACGGGGTAGGATCCTGCGCGATGACGCTCGCGTTCTCCGCCGGCGACGCCGCCTACTGGGGCCTCGCGGTCTTCCTGGTCCTGCTGGGCCTCGGCTCGTTGTTCGCGCTCGTCAAGCTCGGACAGCTGTTCGACAAGGTGTCGTCGCTCGTCGGCGGGGCCGAGCGGGACGCGCTGCCCGTCGTCGTCAAGACCGGCGGTACGGTCGACCGGGTCAACTACCAGTTGGACAAGCTCGACACGGTCACGGACAGCGCGGTCTCGATGGCGGACAGCGCCGACACCGCGGTACGGGCCGTGTCGACCGCGATCTCCAAGCCGGTCGAGAAGGTCTCGGGCTTCAGTGCGGGGATCGCGCACGGGTTCTCGGCGTTCCGCCGGAACCGGAACATGTCCGAGGCGATGGACGTCGCGAAGGACGCCGCGAGGAGGCGTGAGCACGATCTCGCGGAGGATCTCCGCGGCGCCGGTCCCACGCCGCCGACCAGCGAGCGGCCGACCCCGACTCCCACCCCGACGCCGACCCCGAAGCCGGACCCCTGGCCGCAGCCGGAGCCGACTCCGAAGCCGGACCCCGCGCCGGTCCCGCCCGACGAGCTTCCCTGACCCACGCGCCGCCGCAGTCGCGGTACCACTCGCGAGGGAAGCGACACGGGAGACATCGGCACGAAGTCGGCACGAAGTCGTGACCCCTGCGTCACGACTTCGCCGATAGCGTGGCATCAGGGACACGGGAGTGCCCCTGGGGGCGGTTGGGGGCGCGGTGAGCGGTGGGTAGCTTGTCGTTCCTGTCGCTGGCGCGACGCCGCGCCACGGCCATGCCGTCGCGGGAATCCCTCGTGCCACCTGCAGACGGCTTCGACGTGACCGCGTGCGCGGCGGCCACAGGCCCGGAGCCGACGGGGAGATCCGGAACGACCCCGGTACGATCGCCAGGTGCGCACGACGGCCGAGCTGCGCGAGGGCTTTCTTTCGTTCTTCGAGTCGAAGGGCCATCTGCGCTTTCCGTCGTTCCCGCTGATCCCTCCGCCCGAGGACCCCTCGACCCTCTTCATCTCCGCCGGGATGCAGCCGCTGAAGCCGTACTTCTCCGGCGCGAAGCAGCCGCCCGCGCCGCGCTTCACGACCGTGCAGAAGTGCCTTCGCGCCGGCGGTAAGGACACCGACCTCGACGAGGTCGGGATGACGGCCCGTCACGCATCGATGTTCGAGATGCTCGGGAACTTCTCGTTCGGCGACTACTTCAAGGACGGCGCTGTCGACTACGCGTGGGAGTACGTCACCGAGCACCTCGGCTTCGATCCGAACCGGCTGTGGGCAACCGTGTTCGCGGGCGACCCGGGTCTCGGCCTCGGCGAGGACGAGGTCGCGGTCGCGGCCTGGCTCCGCAAGGGGGTCCCGCGCGAGCGGATCGTGCCGTTCCCGCGCTCCGACAACTTCTGGGGCCCCGCCGGTGACACCGGGCCGTGCGGGCCGTGCTCGGAGCTGCACTACGACCGCGGCGCCGAGCACGGCTGCGGCCAACCCGGCTGCGGCCCGAACTGCGAGCGCTGCGACCGCTACATCGAGTTCTGGAACCTCGTCTTCATGGAGTTCGACCTCGGCGCCGACGGCTCCCTGACGCCGCTGCCGAAGCAGAACATCGACACAGGGATGGGCCTCGAGCGCGTCGCGATGCTCGTGCAGGACGTCCCATCGATCTTCGACACGGACGGTTTCCGGCTGATCATGGACTGGATCGCCGAGGAGTCGGGCGTCGCGTACGGGGCATCGCCGGAGGCGACGCGGGCGCACCGCGTGCTCTGCGACCACGGTCGCGGTGTCACGTTCCTCGTCGCGGAGGGCGTCACGCCGTCGAACGAGGGGCGCGGCTACGTGCTCCGGCGCCTCATACGCCGCTCGGTCGTCCAGGCCCGTCGAATCGGGCTGCCGGCGGTCCACCCCTTGCCGCGGATCGTCGTCGACCAGGTCGGGCCCTGGTATCCCGAGGTCGTCGAGAACGCCGCCGAGATCGAGCGGGTCGTGCGTGCCGAGGAAGAGCGCTTCCGCGAGACGCTCGACCGCGGGATGAAGGAGTTCGAGGATCTCGCCGGTGGAGACATCGGCGCCGACGACGCTTTTCGGCTGGCGGCGACCTACGGCTTCCCGATCGAGCTCACGGTCGAGCTCGCGCGCGAGCGCGGCCACGCCGTCGACGTCGACGGGTATCGCGCCGAAATGGAACGACACCGCGAGATCTCGCGTGGCACGGGGGAGAAGGGCCTCGGGCAGCGCGCTGCGGACTTCGCGCAGGGGGCGGGATTCGCGTCCGAATTCGTCGGCTACACGAAGGTCGACGTCCTCACGCAGATCGGCGCGCTCGAGGAGATCGGTGACGGCACGTTCCTCGCCAAGCTGCGCGATTCGCCCTTCTATCCGGCAGGGGGCGGCCAGGTGACCGACCAGGGGTGGATCGAGAAGGACGACGATCCGTCGGTCCGGGCCGAGCTCGTCGACGCTTACCGGTTCGATGCCGATCAGGTGCTGCTCTTCCGCGGCGACGGTTTCGCGGCGGGTGATCGCGTGCGGGCGGTCGTCCCCTGGAGCGTGCGCTTCCCGACGATGGCGAACCACACTGCGACGCATCTCCTCCAAGCGGCGCTCCGCGACGTCCTCGGTGACCACGTGACGCAGGCCGGCTCCGCCGTGCGGCCGGACCGGCTCCGCTTCGACTTCGCGCACACCGCGCAGCTCACGCCCGCGGAGCGCGAAGCGATCGAGCAACGTGTGAACCGCGCCGTCTTCGAGAACCACCCGGTCACGACCTTCGAGACCACGCTGGACGAGGCCCGCAGGCTCGGCGCGATGGCGCTCTTCGGCGAGAAGTACGGCGACGTCGTGCGCGTCGTCGATGTCCAGGGCGTCTCGACCGAGCTCTGCGGCGGAACGCACGTGCGGACGACGGCCGAGATCGGCGGCTTCGCCATCCTCACCGAGGGGTCCGTGGGGAGCGGCGCGCGACGGATCGAAGCCGTCACCTCCGGTGAGGCGTGGGCCGCGCTCCACGCACGCGCGGCCGAGACCGAGGCGCTCCGCACCGAGCTCGAGACCGTGCGGCGTGAGCTCAAGCGGAGGGATACGACGATTCCGACTTCGGCGGCACCGGCAAGAGCCGAAGTGGCGGATCCCCAGGTGACGGTGACCACCGTCGACGGTGTCAATCTCGTCGTGCAGGCGGTCGAGGGCTTCGGCGGCGACGCTCTACTCGATCTCTCCGACCGGTTCAAACAGCGTCACAGCCCCGCCGCGGTCGTCCTCGGCTCGGTCGACGACGGCAAGGTTGCGCTCGTCGCGAACTTCGACCCCGACGTGGCCGAGCGCGTCAGCGCCTCGGACGTGATCCGCGGCGCGGCGCCGCTCGTGGGTGGCGGCGGCGGAGGCCGGCCGACGATGGCCCGGGCGGGCGGCAAGGACGCCGAGAGGCTGCCCGAGGCACTCGCGGAGGCCGAGCGGCTGATCCGCGCGGCCCTGTGAGGGCGATCGCGCTCGACTACGGCGCCGCGCGCACCGGTGTCGCGGTCTCGGATGCCACGGGGACGCTCGCCCGGCCGGTCGGAGTCGTCGAGCGCGCGGCGAGCCCCGCAGGGCTCGACCGTGTGACGGAACTCGTCGCCGAGTACGGAGTGGAGGTCGTCGTCGTCGGTCTGCCGCTCACGCTGCGCGGCGAGCGCGGCGCGCAGGCGCGGGAGACCGAGCTCTTCGTCGAGATCCTGCGCGCACGGCTCGATGTGCCCGTCGAGATGGAGGACGAGCGCTTCACGACGGCGCTCGCGCAGCAGTCCGGCGGACGCGCGCCCGAGGACGCGGTCGCGGCGGCGCATCTCCTGCAGGGGTGGCTGGAGCGCACGCGTTGAGGCGGTTGGTTGCTGTGCTCGCCGTCGTCGCGCTCGTCGGGGTCGGCGCCTTCGCGGCCGCGGCATGGGTCGGCGGCGACGATCAGGCGCCCACGCCGACGGTGACCGCGCCGCCTCCGCTCGCGCGCCTGACGATCATCTTCCCCGAGGGGTTCACGATTCGCGAGATGGCCGACCGTGTCGCTGCCGTGCGCCGGATCGCGATCGCGAAGCGCGGCGTGACGCCACGGCTCACGCGCGATGGCTACCTCCGCGCCGTTTCGCGCACGCTGGCTCCGTCCCGCTTCCGCGCGGATGTGCAGCGTGACTCACTCGAGGGATTCCTCTTCCCGGCGTCCTACGAGTTCACGCAGAAGACGACCGCCCTCGAGCTCGTCGCCGACCAGCTCCGCGCGTTCCGCCAGCGCTTCCGGGGCGTCGACCTCGCGTACGCGCGCTCGAAGAACCTGACGCCGTACGACATCCTGATCATCGCCTCGATGATCGAGAAGGAGACCGCGGTGCCGAGCGAGCGGCGTCTGGTGGCCGCGGTGATCTACAACCGTCTACGCAACCGCATGCCGCTCGGGATCGACGCCACGGTCCGGTATGGCCTGAACATCCCCGGCACGGAGTCGCTGACGAAGGCGGCCCTCCGCTCGCCCTCGCCGTACAACACGCGGATCCACAAGGGCCTTCCACCGACGCCGATCGCCAATCCGGGCCTGGCGTCGATCCGCGCCGCCGCGAACCCGGCCCGCGGCGTCGACTACCTCTACTACGTCCGCAAGCCCAAGTCGCTCTCGCACTACTTCACCGCGGACGAGCACGCCTTCCTTCGGAAGGTCTGCGAGTACGGCTACGCCTGCAACTGACCTCAGCCGCGTCCGCGCTCGACCGACCCGTCGTACCAACTGCCCCAGGGGGACTCCCGTGTCCCTGAGGGGCACTCGACCGACGTCGTCCCAACTACCCCCAGGGGCACTCCCGTGTCCCTGATGTCAGGGTATCGGCAGATCTCGTACGGGAGTGTCACGAAAGAGAGCCGAGTTCGTCACGCCGGCTTCCGGAACGTCGCGCACGGTCTCGGCGCGCTGTGAGCGGACACGCTCACGTGCCCGCTCGAGCACCGCGTCGAAGAGGTCGCCGAGGTCCTCCGCCGGCCCGCGGTCGGCGTTCAGCCACACGGGCGGCAGCAGCTCCCGGCGCGCGCGCTCGTGCTCGATGCTCGCCTCGAACCGGGGGAGAAGCCGTCGATCGACGTTGTCTGCGCCCATCACCCCCGATGTCGGCATTTGCCCCTGACGAGATGAGTGCCCGGTGACGTGACACGCGGCGATACTCCCGGCGTGCCGAGCTACTACCGTGATCCGAGCGCGCCGATGCCCAACCGACCGCGCCGCGTCGGCGTCGTCGCGTTCGTCGTACGTGACCAATCGCTTCTGCTCGAGCGCAGGGCCGACTTCGGAACCTGGGGAGTACCCGGCGGCGCGCTGGACGAATTCGAGACCATCGAGCAGGGCGTCGTGCGTGAGGTCCGCGAGGAGACGGGCCTCGAGGTCGTTTCGACGGAGCTGTTCGGGATCTTCTCGGATCCGTCTCGCATCATCGAGTACAACGACGGCAACATCTATCGGCTCCTCACGGTCGCGTTCGTCGTCGGCGTGGCGGCAGGCGACCCGCGCATCAGCCAGGAGTCCCTGGAGCTTCGCTTCGTCCCGTTCGGCCGGATACGCGAGCTCGAGATCGGCGCGGCGCTCGAGCCGCTCGTCGATGCGTTTCTCGACGGGCACGCTCGACCGGTGGTCGCCTGAGCGAGATCCGCGGAACCACGACACTCGTGGGCCTGCTCCGCCGGACCGGCGCCGCCCGCCCGCCGCGGCCGAGGACGAGGCGGCCTGCACGGCTACGTCTGCGACGGAGGCCTGGCGCCTTCCGGCCGCCCTTCGACTGCCGAGACGACTCGGGCCCGGTCGAGGCCCGCACGACGGCAGACCCGCTCGACGGCTCCCGGTGACGCCGCCTCGAGGACGTGGAAGCAGGTCTCGTCGTCGGGGAGGAGCGTCGTCCTGACGTAGGTGACGACGACGCCCTCGCCCTCCAGCTCCGCGATCGCGGCCCGGATCGCGTCACCGACCGTCACGAGTTCGTGCGCCCGGCCGCGGGGGACATATGTCTCGACGAGGTAGCTCGGCACTTGAACCTCCCTGACGGAGGGCGGATCCAGAGCCGCCCTCCGTCACTCCCCCCGTTGCGGGCGCGGTTACTTCTTGTCCTTCAGGAAGTAGTTCTTGCCAACGTCCTTCGCGATGCGCGGGAACTGCTTGGCGGTCTCCTGCATCGTCGTCCGGTAGTGCAGGCCGCCCCAGACGCGCGCGTTCTCGACCTCCTTGACCAGGTCGTCGAGGTTGCCGTAGGTCCGGTCGGGCCCGCCCGCGGGGACCATGCCCGGGATCGTCAACTGCACCTTCCTCGTGTGGAAGTACTGCTCGAGCGACGTCGTCACCCCAGCCGTGAAGCAGGCGTGCCCCGAGGGATACTCCGGGTGGTTGCCGACGAGGAGCGGCAGCCAGGTCGAATCCGGGGAGGTGTCGGGGTTGCCGTCGGTGTCCGCGCGCTGGATCGCGTGGTTCGGCCGCCAGAACATGTAGTGGTACTTGGCCTCCCAGCAGGCGATCATCGTGTCGGCGACCGCCACCCAGGTGTAGCCGAGCAATCGCGCCGACTCGCGCCGCTCGAGCCCGTGCGCCTTCACGACCCCACGGAGGCCGCGGCTGAACTGCACAAACGCCGGCCCGCTGAAGAACATCGCCGTTTGCGTCTGCGCGTCGGTGCGTGAGGAGCCGGTGGCACGGCCAATCGCCTGCAGCTCGGCCACGTCGGCCGCGTACCGCTTGCTCGTCAGCGCGTACGGGGGAGCAGGCCGGTAGGCGGGGCCCGTGTAGGTGAACGGCGTGACATACCCGAGCTTTACGTCGACCGGCGTCGTCGGCGCGATTGGCTCGAACACCCCCGGGCCGGGGGTCGGCTGCACGTACGGGACGACGTCGTCGAAGTGGTCACCCATCCGCCAGGCGAGCATCCCCGCTGCCGCGGCCGCGCCGACGGCCTTGCCCGCGTCCTTCGCCGGGCCGGCCGGGATGCCCGCCATGAACGCGTCGTAGGCGTTCTGGACATTGGTCGCTTGTGCGGGGATGCGCGCGACGAGGACGTCGCGTGCGGCCTGTGCGACCGCTGCGTCGGCCGAGGCGCCCGGCGGTGCGCTGACACGCGTGGCGAACGGCTCGAGCCCGCCGTCGACCGCGGCGACCGCGTCGTAGATCGCGCCGTGCACCATCGCTGCCAGCGGGGTGCTGCTCGCCGGCGGGCGCAAGGCCGTGCTCGGCGGCGTCGGGGCCGAGATCGCAGCCTCGGCGACCTCGCTCCAGTGGACGACGGCATTGTCTCCCGGCGCCGAGGACGACGACGATGCGCCCACGACGAGAGCCGTGATCAACGCCAGCGTCGTGACGAGCCCGATTCGGAGTCTCATGACTTCACCTCCCGGGCCGCCCCACCGTGGTCGGCGCGGCCCCGTTGCTTTCCCGACGAGGGTCGCAATGTGGGGGAGATGCCGAAAGCTGGAAACCTCAGGTCTTTGACCCGTACCGCCTAGCGAGCTCGGCGCGGGAGCGGACGGCGAGCTTGCGGTAGATCCGCGTGAGCGCTGTCTCGACCGAATGAACGGTGAGAAAGAGCGTGGCCGCGACCTCGCGGTTCGACTTCCCTTCTGCGACGAGGGCGGCGATTCGGCTCTCCGACTCCGTCAGCGCACCCGCGGAACGGGAACGGCCACCCACGCGAGCGAGCTCGCCGCGTGCCTGCTCGGCCCAGAGCGGCGCTCCGACGCGCTCGAAGCGCGCGAGCGCATCGGTGAGGCTGGCACGGGCCGCGCCACGCTGCTTCGCCCGTCGCTGGGTGCGGCCGAGGGCGAGGAGGGTGCGCGCGTGCTGGAAGGGATCGTTGCTCCGCGCATGCTCGCCGAGGGCTTCTTCGAAGCTCGCGAGTGCCCCGTCGAAATCGCCCCGCGCTGCGAGGACGAGCCCTCGGCCGCGCGCGAGAATCGCGAGAGCCCACGCGCGGTCGAGGCGCCGGGCGCGCTCCTCCCATGTCGTGATCGTCGCGTCCGCCTCCTCGAGCTCACCGCCCGCGACCAACGCCTCCACCACGTCGCCGAGCTCCTCGCGCATCGCGGGCTCCAGGACGAACGCCTCGCGGTTCTCGACCGCCCGCCGCAGGTGGGGCAGAGCCGCCGCCGCGTCCCCGAGCGAGAGCTCGACGAACCCGAGCGTCCAGCCGTGGCCGGACTGCGCGACGGTCATCCCCTCGGCGCCGGCGAGGGCGAAGGCGCGCTCGGCGATCGCGCGCGCTTCGTCGATCCTGCCCCGGTGAGCGGCGATGATCGCCATGGGGTACTCCTGGGGCGGCAAGACGGGGCCGAGCTGCGAACTGAGCTCGAAGCACCTGGCCGCATGGCGGTCGGCGACCTCCCAGTTTCCTGCGCGCCATTCGACGACGCTCAGGTACCAGTGTGCGTCCGCCAGCGCGTGCGGCTCGTCCCGCGAAACGGCGGCCGCCCGGCATTCCTCGAAGACCGTCCGGGCGTCGGCGACATCACCCATCCAGCAGAGGTGGTGCCCGTGCACGACGGTAGGCCCGTCCGTGAGCGGCCACCCGACGAGCGACCGCTCGAGCGCGAGCGCCTCCGTCATCGTCGGCTCGGGGACGCCCAATCCTGCGTTGAAGTGCAGCAGCCCGTATGCCGCGGCGGCGAGGCACCGGAGCGGCGGGTCGTCCACGCGGGAGGCTGCCTCGACCGCCAGCCGGCCGTGCTCGACGCCCTGCCCGACGCCGTCCGTGAAGCGCATCAGCTCGGCGAGCCGCAGATGGATCACCGCCCGCAGCGCGTCGTCATCCTCGGCTTCCGAGAGCGCCTCGCGGTAGAGCGCCGTGGCGTCACGCGGGCTCGACTGCACCCTGGCGAGGCGCGCCACAACGGTGGCGCGCTCCTGGCCCGGTACCGCTCGTGCTCGCTCGCGTTCGAGCAGTCCGCGCGCCCGAAGCGCGTCTCCGGCCCGGTGGTGCATGTCGGCGGCGGCGAGCACCCTCCGGCGCACGTCATCCGGGCGCGAGGCCGGTGTGAGACGAAGCGCCTGCTCGGCGAGCTCGGCCGCCGCGACCGGAGCGCCCCGACGGAGCGCTCGCGCAGCGGCCTCCTCCAGCGCGGCGGCCGCCGACGAGCTCGGTCTCGGCGCCGCCAACGCGAGATGGCGCGCGCGCTCCTCGCTCGTAGGGACGATCTCTGCGAGGCGTGCATGGAGCACGCGCCGACGCGACGGCGTCGTCCTTGCCGCGACGGCTGATCCGAGAAGCGGATGGGTGAACCGGACCCGCTCGCCTTCCAGCTGGAGCACGCTCGCCTCGAGCGCCTCGGTGAGGCCGCGGTCGGCACTGTTCCCCGCCGCCGCCTCGACGAGGTCCGTCGAGGGATCGGCGAGCGCCGCGACCACGTTCACCACCTGTGCGGCCGCGGCGCCGAGGCCGTCGAGTCGGGCGCTCAACAGCTCCCCGAGACTCGAGGGAATCGGCAGTTCCTCGCCCACCGCGAGCGCTCCGCCCCGACGGTGGAGCGCATCGGCGAGCTCGAGGGCAAAGAAAGGGTTGCCACCCGATGTCTTCCAGATGCGCACGAGCAGGGGACGTGCGAAGCTCGTAGAGAGGCGTGTGCGGAGAACCTCGTGGGTGGCACCGATCGAGAGGCCGCGCACCTCGACGAGCCGAGCGCTCGTCCGGCGAAGCCACTCCGGCGGAGTCCCGCGCACGGCGAGCAGGACGGCGACGGGCATGTCACCGAGTCGAGTGAGCGCGAACCGCAAGGGGCCGATGGATGCGGCGTCCAGCCACTGGAGGTCGTCGACCGCGATGCAGACCGGCCCGTCGGCCGCGAGCACCCTCACCGCGCCGAGGAAGGCGGACACAACGGCACGCTCGTCGACGGACGCGTCGGGCTCGCCGACGAGCAGAGCCGTCTCGAGGGCGCGACGCTGGATGGGTGGCAGCCGCGGCAGGACGTCATCGCCGACCCCGCCGAGGAGATCGGAAAGGCCGGCGTAGGAGTAGCCGGTCTCGGTCTCGCTCGGCCGCGTCGTCAGAGTCCGAAAGCCGCGCTCCAACGCCGCCTCGAGGCCGGCCCGCCACAGCTCCGTCTTGCCGATCCCAGCGTCGCCGGACAGCACGACCATGTCGGGAAGGCCATCCCGGGCGTCGAGCATGTGGACGATCGCGTCGAGCTCGTCCTCTCTGCCGACGAGTTCGCGGACAGGAGTGCGCATGTCCGCCCATTCTGCGCCGTGGGGAACAGCGCGGTCGGGCAGCGGTCAGCTCACCTGATAGCGGCCCGCGAGCTCGGCCCGGGAGCGCACGCCGAGCTTTCGGTAGACGCGCGTGAGCGCGGTCTCGACCGAGTGCACCGTGAGGAAGAGAGCAGCAGCGACCTCGCGGTTCGACTTTCCCTGCGCGACGAGGGAGGCGATCCGTCGCTCCGCGTCTGTGAGGTCGTCCCCGGCTGCGCGGCGGCCGCCGATCCGGTCGAGCTCGCCGCGCGTCTGAGCGGCCCAGAGGGGAGCCCCGAGCTGTTCGAAGCGCTCGAGTGTCTCCGTCAGGGTGTTTCGGGCAGCGGCCCGGCGCTTCGCGCGCCGCTCCGTGCGACCGAGGGCGAGGAGGGTCCGCGCGTGCTGGAACGGATCCGAGGTGCGCGTGTGCTCCCCGACCGCGTGGTCGAAGCTCGCGAACGCGCCGTCGAGGTCGCCGCGCGCCGCGAGCTCGAGCCCGCGGGCCCGCGCGACGACCGCCAGCGCCCAGGCGCGATCGACGGCGAGCGCGCGCTCGTGCCACAGAGCGATCAGCTCGGCGGCCTCGTCGAGCTGGCCGACCGCAACCAGCGCCTCGAGGTAGTCACCGAGCTCCAAGTGCTGCGCCGGCTCGCGCATGAAGACGTTGCGGAGCTCGTACGAGCGACGCAAGTGGCCGAGCGCCTGCTCGGCGTTTCCGAGGGAGAGCTCGAGGAAGCCGAGCACGCCGAGGTACCCCGAGACGGAGATTCCGATCCCGAGCGCCTCACCTCGCTCGACGCCGTCCTCGGCCCAGGCTCTGGCGTCCGCGACTCGGCCGCGATGCGCGGCCAGAATCGCGTCGGGGATATCCGCGGTCGGCTCGTGGCCGAGCTGGTCGTTGAGCGCGGCGTGCTCACCCAGGTACGCCTCGGCCTCGTTCCAGTTGCCACCGCGCCATTCGACCATCGCGAGGATCCAGAGGACGTAGGCCTCTTGTCGCGTCTCGTCGCGTCTCCGGTGAGCGTCGCGGAGCTCGAGCAGCAACTTCCGCGCAGGATCGAGATCGACGATCCACATCAGCTCCATGGCGATGTTGTCGGCCGCTCCGAAGTCGCGTGGCCAGTCCGGAAGCGTGCGCTCGAGACGGAGCGCCTCCTCTGCCTGCTCTCGCGGGAAGCCGTTTCCGGCCCGGAGCTGCCAGCACGCCTGCTCGACGAGGGCCTCCGCGAGGAGTGAGACGTCCCCGCTCCGCTTCGCGGCACGCAGAGCGAGATCGGCGTGCTCGGCGCCGCGCTCGACGCCCTCGCCCCAGCGCTGCAGGCCGGAGAGGCGCAGGTGAATCGTCGCCTCGAGGCGGTTGTCGCTCTTCGCCTCCTGGAGCGCCTGCTCGTAGAGCGCTTCCGGCTCCCGGCGCCCCGGCTGGATCTGGCCGAGCTTGACCAGCACCTCCGCACGCTCGGCTCCGGGGGCGGACTCCACGAGAATGCCGCGAAGCAACTCGCTAGCGCGGCCGGTCGAGCCGGCGAGCGCATGGAGGTCGGCAGCGAGAAAGCGACGCCGACGGGTGTCCTCCCGATCCGCATCCTGCGTGAGACGCGCCGACTCCTCCGCCAGCTCCACGGCCGTGACCGTGGCGCCGCGTGCCCGGGCCGAGCGTGCCGCGTCCTCCAGCGCGGAGGCGACCTTGCGATCCGGCCCGGCCGCTGCAAGCGCGAGATGCCGCGCGCGTGCATCCGATGAACGGACGAGCTCCGCCAGGCGTGCGTGCAGCGCGCGGCGCCTTCGCGGCGTCAGGCGTGACGACACCGCAGATCCGAGGAGAGGGTGTGTGAAGCGGAGCGTCTCTCCGTCGATCTCGAGGATGCGGGCTGAAAGGGCGTCGGCGAGACCGTCGTCGAACGGAGCTCCGACGACGGCTTCCACGAGCGGCACCGTCGGCTCGGCGGCTGCGGCCACGACGCGGGCGACGTCGAGGCCGGGCGGCGTGAGCCCTGACAGACGTTGCTGCAACAGCTCGCCGAGATCCGATGAGATCGGCAGGCCCTCGCTCGGAACAAGCGTGCCGCCTTGCGCCTGCAGCGCGCTGCCGAGCTCGAGTGCGAAGAACGGGTTCCCCCGCGAGGCCTCCCAGAGCCTGATCGTCGTCGGTCGTGGAAGGTCGATTCCGAGGCGGCTGCGAAGCAGCTCGTTCGTGGCACCGACGCTGAGACCATCGACGTGCACCGCCCTGAGGCGGTCTTCTCCGACGCTTCGTCGCAACCACTCGGGCGGAGCGCCGCGGACGGCGGTCAAGACTGCGATCGGAGCATCCGCGAGCCGGGCGAAGGCATAGCGAACGACGCCCAGCGACTCGCCGTCGAGCCACTGGAGGTCGTCCACGGCGACGCAGAGAGAGCCGGTCGTGGAGAGCATCCGCAGCGCAGCCAGGAACGCTGCAGCGACGGCCCGCTGCTCGACGTCGCGGCGTGTCTCGCCGAGCAGCAAGGCTGCCTCGAGCGCGCTGCGCTGAACCGGCGGAAGCGCGGCGAGCACCGCGTCGACGTCCCGGGCGAGCAGGTCGCCGATGCCGGAGAAGGCAAGTCCCGCTTCCGGCTCGGCAGGCCGCGCCGACAGCACGCGGAACCCCGCGGCCGTCGCCGCGTCGACTCCCGCAAGCCAGAGCGACGTCTTTCCGATCCCTGCCTCGCCGTGCAGGACGGCAGCTGCCGGCAGCACGGCTGTCTCGAAGAGCCCGCCGATCGCTGCGAGCTCCTCGTCGCGGCCCACGAGCTCCCGCATCACGCTGCACGTTCTCGCACGGTGACGGGGAGGTCAACCCGATGGGCGTGAGAGTCTGTTCCGGTGACCGAGATTCGGGGCACCACGACGCTCGTCGGCCTGCTCGGCTGGCCGACGTCGCACTCGCTCTCGCCGCGGATGCAGAACGCTGGGTTCGCCGCGCTCGGGCTCGACTGGGCGTACGTGCCGCTGCCGACGCCGCCGGAGCTCCTCGGGGACGCTGTACGGGGGCTCGTGGCGACGGGATTCGCGGGCGCGAACGTCACGATCCCTCACAAGCAGGCGGTGCTCGAGCTCTGCGACGAGCTCGACGACGTCGCCACGCGGGGAGGGTCGGTCAACACGCTCGTGATCCGCGAGGGCGAGGTGCTCGGCTCGTCGACGGACGGGCTTGCCGTGACGTCGCAACTGGAGGCGAAGGGCCTGAGAGCGCTCGTGCTCGGGGCGGGCGGCGCCTCCAGGGCCGTCGCCGCGGCGCTCGAGGACGAGGGTGCGGAGGTCGTCGTCCGCGGCCGCCGCGACGCCGGCTGGCCGCCGTCGGCCGACGGCTTCGACGTCCTCGTCAACGCGACTCCGGTCAAGGAGGAGCTTCTCGTCGCGCCGCGCGCCGGGATGCAGGTCGTCGACCTGGCGTACCTGCCGGACGGCCGGCCGACGGCGCTGATCGCGGCGGCGCGGGCGCTCGACTGCCATCCGTGCGTCGACGGGCTGGATGTCCTCCTCGCGCAGGGAGCGGCGTCGTTCGAGCGTTGGACAGGCGGGCCCGCCCCACTCGTCGCCATGCGCGACGCGGTGCGCGAGCACGCCTGAGCCCGTGGAACGACTGGTACAGATCCGGCACGGTCTCGGCTCGACGGAAACCGGTCTCTGACACCGTTTGTCAACTTTGACAACAAGGCGACTCCGGAGGTTCGCGGTCGTGCCGCTGTCTAGGATCGCGGCATGGCGCTCGGGCTGACGACGGCAGGCGAGTCGCACGGGCCGGCGCTGACCGCGATCGTCACCGGGTTGCCCGCAGGCCTCCGGCTCGAGAAGGACGCCATCGACGCCGACCTCCGGCGCCGGCAGCAGGGGTACGGTCGCAGCCCTCGGCAGAAGCTCGAGTCGGACGAGGTCGAGGTGCTCTCCGGCCTCCGCCACGGGGTGACGCTCGGGACGCCGCTGACGCTCGTCGTTCGCAATCGCGACCATGCGAACTGGACGTGGGGGATGAGCCCCTGGCGACCCGAAGGTGAGCCTGCGGGCAAGGGCACGAAGCCCGTCACGCTGCCGCGGCCCGGGCATGCGGATCTCGCGGGCATCCTCAAGTACGCCCACGAGGACGTCCGGAACGCGCTCGAGCGCGCGTCGGCGCGGCACACCGCGGTGCACGTCGCCGCGGGCGCGGTGGCGAAGGCACTTCTGCGCGAGCTCGGGATCGACGTCGCGGGGCGTCCGGTCGAGGTCGGCGGCGAGACATCCGAGGAGGGGATGCGAGCCGCGACGGATGCGGCGCGCAACGACCGCGACACGCTCGGCGGGATCGTCGAGGTCGTCGCGACCGGCGCCCCGCCGGGCCTCGGCTCGTACGCCGAGAAGGGCGACCGGCTCGACGCCCGCCTCGCGCTCGCGCTCATGGGCATCCAGGCGGTGAAGGGGGTCGAGATCGGGGACGGCTTCGCGCTCGCGCGGCGTCGCGGCACCGAGGCCCATGACGAGATCTACCCCGGCCTCGAGCGGCGGACGAACCACGCCGGCGGCATCGAGGGAGGCGTCTCGAACGGCGAGCCGATCCTCGTCCGCGCGGCGATGAAGCCCCTGCCGACTCTGATGCGCCCGCTCGACTCGGTCGATCTCGCGACGGGCGAGCCGGCCAAGGCGCTCGTCGAGCGCTCCGACGTGCAGGCGGTCGAGGCGCTCGCCGTCGTCGCGGAGGCCGCGATCGCGTTCGAGCTCGCCCGGGCGGCCCTCGACAAGCTCGGCGGGGACGCGATGGTCGACGTTCTCGCCGCCCGCGACGCCTATCTCGCCCGGATCGGCGACACATGGCACCCCCACGCCAGCTGAACGCCCTCGGCCGCCACCTCGCGCTCGCGGGGTTCATGGGCTCCGGCAAGACGACGGTCGGCGAGGCGGTCGCCCGGCGGCTGGGGCGGTCGTTCGTCGACCTCGACCGCGAGATCGAGGAGCGCGCGGGGTCGGCTGTCACCGAGCTGTTCGCGAGCCGCGGCGAGCCCGGCTTCCGCGCGCTCGAGGAGGGCGTCGCGCGCGACGTGCTGCGCGGCGGCGAGCCCGTCGTCGTCGCGCTCGGCGGCGGCGCGGTGCTCTCCAACCGCACGAGGAGCGATCTCGCCATGCGCGCGTTCACGGTGCTCCTGGACGTCGATCCCGACGTCGCGTGGAAGCGCGTCTCCGGGACGGGGCGGCCGCTTGCGCAGGAGCCCGAGGAGTTCCACGCGCTCCACCGCGACCGGCAACCGCTCTACGAGGAGGTCGCCGACGCCCATGCCGGCGACGCGGACTCGGTCGTTCTCGCCGCCGCGGGCGTCCACGTCGCGACGGGAGCGATCGACGAGCTGGAGGAGCTCGTCCCGGGCGACGGGCCGGCCGAGCTGGTCGCCGACGCGCACGTCGCGGGGATCCACGGCATCCGTGCCCAGGTCGCGCTGGGCGCGCGCGACGTCGCGCAACACGAGGTTCCGGCAGGAGAGGCGGCGAAGACGCCGGCAGTGCTCGAGCGGCTCTGGCGCTCGCTTTCGATCGGCCGCGACGGCTGTCTGGTGGCTCTGGGCGGGGGATCGACGACGGACGTCGCCGGCCTCGCCGCTGCAACCCACATGCGCGGGGTCCCGTGGACGGCGGTGCCGACCTCGCTCGTCGGCCAGGTCGACGCCGGCATCGGCGGTAAGACGGCGATCGACCTCCCGGGCGCAAAGAACGCGGTCGGCGCTTTCCACTGGCCGGCGCGGGTCGTCTGCGACCCGTCGCTCCTCGCCACCCTTCCCGACGACGAGCGCAGAAACGGCCTCGCGGAGGTCGTGAAGACCGGCCTCCTCGCGGGCCGCGCCCTCTGGGAGCAGGCCGAGCCGGAGCAGGTTCGTGCCTGTGCCGCGTTCAAGTCGGCGGTCTGCCTCGAGGATCCGCACGACCGCGGTCCGCGCACGCAGCTCAACCTCGGCCACACCTTCGCGCACGCGCTCGAGGCCGCGGCCGGGTATGCGCTGCCGCACGGCCGCGCTGTCGCCCTCGGGCTGCTCGCCGCGCTCCGGCTCTCCGGGCTTCCCGACCAGCTCGACCTCGTGGAGAAGGTGCTGGCGCCCGAGCGGGCGCGCGTCGATCGCGACATCGCCTGGGCGGCGATCGCACGCGACAAGAAGTCCGAGGGAGGGGCCCCGCGGCTCGTCCTGCTCGACGCGCCGGGAGAGCCGCGCTGGGGCGTCGAGCTGCCCGAGGCCGACGTCCGCCGGGCGCTCGACGAGCTGATCTCCTAGAACTCGAACCGGAATGACGCTTCGTCGGCGGGGCGGCCTGGGCGAGTGCGATGCAAGGACGCACGGCGCCCGAATAGCAGCGCTATTCGGGCAACCGAGGACGCCGCAGCGCGCCGCCCAGGACGTCCCGACGACTCAAGGCTTCATTTCGGTTCGAGTTCTCTAGAGCCGCCAGTAGCATCCGGCCCGTGCGCATCGACGTGCTGAACGGTGTGAACCTCGACCTCCTCGGCCGTCGGGACCCTGCGAGGTACGGCGACGGCTCGCTCCAGGATCTCGAGACCCAGGTCTATGCCTGGGCGCGAGAGTTGCGCCTCCAGGTCCGATGTCGCCAGACGAATCACGAAGGGGAGTACGTCGAGTTTCTCCACGCGGCGCTCGACAACGCGGACGCGCTGATCGTCAATCCCGGGGCCTGGTCGCACTACAGCTGGGCGCTCCGCGACGCGCTCGAGCCGTTCTCGGGACCGGTCGTCGAGGTGCACATCTCCGACGTGGACGCCCGAGAGGAGTGGCGGCGTCTCAGCGT
>NZ_DATMBZ010000176.1:0-9485 GCF_035558935.1 Gaiella sp.
GCGCTCCAGCGCGACTCCGAGGCGCTCCTCCTGCTGATCCCCGAGGCGGGCGGCCGCGGGAAGGGCGTCCTCTCGGGAAAGGTCTTCGAGTACGTCGCGGTCGGCCGGCCGATCCTGGCGGCCGTCCCGCCCGACGGCGCCGCGGCGGAGCTGATCCGCGAGACGGGCGCCGGCGTCGTGGCCTCGCCGGACGACCCGGGCGCGATCGGCACCGCCCTCGCGGAGCTTCACGCACGGTGGCGCGACGACGGGCTCCCGGACGTCGAGCTCTCGCCGGAATGGCGCGACCGTCTCTCCCGGCGGACGCGCGTCGAGGAGATGGCCGCGCTCCTTCGAGAGGTTGCGGCGTCCTAGCGACCGAGCGCGGCGTGGTGTCAGCGTTGCCGCTCGGTACCGTCTCCGCCGCGCCAGGCCGCGTCCAGAAGCAACGGCACGAGCCCGGCGGACAGCATGACCAGGGAGTTGCACAGGCGCACGATCGGATTCACGCCCTCGTCCTGCACGAACGGAAGCTCGAGCTCGGTGAAGGACCAGAGCACCCATACGAAGCCCGCTGCGGAAAGGCCGTAGACGAGAGCTGCATAGGTGGGCAGCACCCGTGCCCCGCCCGCGAACGCGAGAAGGACGGCAATCGTCGCGAGGGGAGGCACGAGGAGCCACAGCTCGAAGTCGACAAGAATGCGCACGACCGACTCCACGGCCGGCCATGGGCGGTCGAGATGCCGGAACAGGCCGAGAAACCCGCTGGTCGGCAGCTCGCCCGACAGGTTGCGCGCGGTAAACCAGATTCGCCAGGGCAGGGCGAGGGCGAGGGCGCAGCCCCCAGCGAGGACGATTCGTGGCCACGCCGCACGACGCGTGCCCCATGAGGCCGCAAGGGCGCCGAGCACGACGCATGCCGCGAGCAGCTGGCCCTCCCGTTTCGTCAGCATCGCGCCGGCGAGGAACAGGGATGCGGTACACAGGGTCCACGTCTGCCGCTCGACGAGCCAGAGAGCGACCAGCAACGCGGCCAGCGCGAAGAGGTAGTCGAGGAGGAAGTCGGCCTGCGGTTCGAGGGCGCGCGCGACGACACGCGGGGCGACGAGCACGAGCAGCAGAACCGGCCAGAGCAGCGCCGTGTGGACACGCGGTGCGAGCAGACCCGCGACGGCCGCGACGAAGCCCGTGAGGAAGAACCAGAACTGGACGTGCAACGTGACGACGTCGGGCGAGCCCATCGCGTGGAAAGCCGCAGCTTCGAGCGACGGCACGAGCGGCGGATAGGTCGGGTTCGGGAGGTCGCGGAAGAACCGCTCGTCGAGCCCGCCGCGGAAGTAGATGGCCTGGGCCTTGGGGATCCAGAAAGCCCAGCCGTCGTAGTTCGACAGTGCCGCCAGACGCCCTGCCCTGAAGAGCGCCTCGGCGTACACGACCACGAGGGCGCCATACGCCGCCGCGACGAGGCCGAGCCCGTCCGAGCCTCCTCCGCGGAGCGGCACGCGTCCGCGCCCCAGTCTCCGTCCAAGGACGAGGCCCGCGACGATCAGCCCGAGGCACGTGAGCGCGATCGTCGGCGTCCCGAACGGCACCCCGAGGACCAGCTCGATCGAGAGCGCAACCCCCAGAGCTACGACGCCGATCATGTAGGCGAGCCCCGCGAGCCGCGCAAGCTCCACCCACGACCGGAGCCCGCGCACGCCCCAGAGCAGACAGGCGCCCGTCGTCAGCACGACCGCGTTCCCGATCGCAAGTCCGAGCAGGGCGCGCACGGTCATCCGGACAGCCGACCCACCGTGATCCCGGCGTCGTTCTTCCAGACCACCTCGAGCCGGCTGCCGAGGCCCGCGAGATCACAGCCGTAGCAGAGCACCCAGGAGGCGTCCGGATCCGGACGTCGCGGCATCAGGAAGTATCGAACGAAGTTCCGGAGATCCGCTGCGTCCGTCGGCACGAGCAGGCGGTAGCTCGCACTGTCCGGAATCCACCCGCGTGCCTCGGTCAGCGCCTGCTTGTCGACGCCGAGGGAGTTGCCGCCGCCGAACGCGCGGTCGTCATAGTTCGCCGCGGCGTTCTTGCTCGCCTCGTCGCCGAGCCGATCCACGGCTCGCACGAAGTAGACGAGCCCCAGCGCGACCGTGACGGCGAGCCACGCGACCACCCCGAGCCTGACGAGCCCATGGGGCCACTTCGTCCGCGGATCGACGCGGCCGAGCGGCCTTCGGATGGGAGCGACCCGGTCCGACCGAGGCGGAGCCAAGGAGACAGGATACGACCGTCAGGCACGACGATCCCGGCCTCGACGGGTCCTTCGTCTAGCCTCCGCCGATCGACGACGTGTTTCGACGATGGTTCTCGGCCGGCATCGCCACGCGACGGCTCGTAGTCTTGTTCTGCGCCGCGGTCCTTCTCGTCGCGCTCGCGGTGCGGTACCCGGACGCGTTCCACGATGCGAACGAGACCGCCCGCGCGAACGCGGCGCTCGATCAGGTCGACCGCGCAGTCGGCGCTGGAAACTCCGTGTTCCCCGACCAGGCGCTGCTCGTCGAGGCCCGCGGCCTGATCCCGCCCGACGAGAGCTTCGCGGTCGCGGTGGGCCCGCCGCAGCCAGGTTGGACGGATCTCACGGCCAACGGGGCCGACCTCTTCCTACGCTCGTTCCTCCTCCCACGCCGGCTCGATCCCGAAGCCCGCTGGATCGTGTGCGTCGGCTGCGACCGCAACGACTACCCCGGCGCGGACGCAGTCTGGGAAGGCGAGGACGGCCTCTCTGTGCTGCGGCGGGAGTCGTGACCGTGCGTGCGATCCTCGGTCTCGCCGCGCTGAACGGGGCGTACGCGGTGCTGGGCGTCGCGCTTCTCTGGGCGATCCGCGGGTTGCCGCGCTGGACGGACGTCCTCCGCCTCGCGGGCCTTGGCTACCTCCTCGGCGTCGCGGCGTTCGGGGTGGTCTGGACGCAGCTCCTGGTCGTCGGCGTGCCGCTCGGTGGGTGGGGAGTCGTGCTCTCCCTCGCCTGCGGCACCGCCGCTGCGGCCTTCGCGGCCGTGCTTCTCGGTCGGCAGCGCCCGCGGGGGTTCGGCGACCCCGAGCGGCACGCGTCGCCCTTCGCGGTGCTCGTGACCGCGGCCGGCGTCTCGCTGTCCGGGCTGCTCCTCGAAGCGCTCTTCCGCTCGGCCCGCCTGCAGGGCCTGCAGGCCTACGACGCATGGGCGTTCTGGGTGCCGAAGGGGAAGGCGATCTACTTCTTCGGAGGGCTGGACGAGCAGGTCTTCACGACCTTCCCGGGGCCCACGTACCCGCCCCTCGTCCCGATCCTCGATGCGGCTTCCTTCCACGCGATGGGCGGCGCCGACACGATCACGTTCCATCTGCAGTTCTGGTTCTTCGTCCTCGGCGCGGTCGCGGCGATTGCGGGCCTTCTCTACCGGCACGTGTCCGCATGGCTTCTCTGGCCGGCGCTCCTCCTCGTCCTCACCGTTCCGCGCGTGGCCTCGCACCTGCTCGTCCCGCAGGCGGACGTGCTCGTCGACATCTTCTTCGTCGTCGGCGCTCTCCTCGTCGCCCTCTGGGTCCGAGACGGACGCGGCTGGCGCCTCGCCGGCGCCGCCGCGGTGTTCGCGGGTGCGAGCGTGACGAAGCGCGAGGGCCTCCTGTTTGCCGCCGCTGCCCTCGTCGTCGCGCTGGCTGCGTCGTTCGGTCGTCGCCGAGTCGCCTGGCCTTCCCTCGTCGCGGTCGGGGCGCTCGTCGCGGTCGCCGCGATCCCGTGGCGGCTCTGGTACCGGAGCCACGGGCTCGGCGGCGAGGCGCCCTCCGACGCGGTTCTCGGCGGCTCCCTCGACCGGGTCCTCGATTCGCTGCGGCTCTCGGCCGACGCGTTCTTCGATACGACGCTCTGGTCGGTCGTGCCCGTCGTCGCGCTCATCGCAGTCGGCGCCGCCCTCGTCTGGGGCGACCGGCGACTCGGCGCCTTCGTCGCGGCCTTGCTCGGGCTCGTTTTCCTCGGTGGCGCCTGGGTGACCTACTCGTACCGTGACATCCCGATAACCGCGAACGAGTCGGTCAACCCGATCGTGCGCTACACAGGAGCCCTCGTGCTGCTCGCGGCCGTGACCATGCCTCTGCTACTCACGTCGGTGTGGCGAAGTCGGACGGAGGAGCCCCCGTGACGCGATCGAAGGCCCGCCTCGCGGCCGCGGCGATCGTCGCCGTGCCGCTCCTGGGCTACCCCGCGCTCGTCCTCGCAGGGGGCGGCGCGAAGTTTCCCTCCCCCGACGACTGCGTCCATGTCGCGAAGCCCGGAGAGTCGGGCGACCTCGACCTCGTCTTCGGCCGGCGCGACACGCCTGCGGAGGCGAACCGGCTCCTCGAGCAGGTCAGGGGCGTCGGTTACGTCGACGCCCAGGTGCAGGCGGACGGCTGCCTGCGGTGGAAAGTCGTGTACACGGGCATCGAGTCGTACGAGCAGGGCGCGAGCTCTCGCGCGGAGGCGCGCGGTGCGGGGCTCGACGCGGAGCTCGAGATCGAGCGGCCCGGCTGAGAACTCGATCCCTACGATTCGCCTCCGTGACCGCGATCGCCGTCGACCGTCCACGCGTGGCCGTGGATCGCGCACCGTTCGTCGAGGGCCTGTTCTTCGCGACGGTGTTCACCGTCACGTTCGCGAAGCTCCAGTGGGAGGTGGCGGGCACGATGTCGTTCTCGGACGTCGTGACGGCGGTGTTCCTCGTCGCGTTCCTCGTCCACCGCCTCGAGCGCTTCGACGGGACGATGCCGCGGGCTGCCGTCGTGACGATGGCCTTCTTCGCCGCCTTCCTTCTCGTGTACCTGATCGGGTGGTTCAACCTCGAGACGGCCGAGTCGCTCGCGCAGTGGGCGAAGGGGATGATCAAGTTCCTCCTCCACTTCCTCTTCCTGATCGCGGGCGTCGCGCTGATCGCGCGACGTGGGTTGCGCTTCTACTGGCTCACGCTCGCTGCGTTCGTCGGCGGCATCGCGGCGAACGGCGCGTACGGCCTCGCGCAGCTCGCCGTTGCCGAGACCACCGGCGGCAACCTCGACGAGGCATGGCTCCAGCCGATCACCGGCGGCGCGAGCAAGATCAACATCTTCGGCGCGATCGAGGGGTCCTTCGTGTACCGCGTGAACGCTCTCACGGGCGACCCGAACCACCTCGGAATCGAGATCGCCGCTGCGATCGTCCTGCTGCTGCCGCTCTACCTCAGGCTCGAGCGGGGCCACCGGTACCGCGTGCCGCTCGCACTGCTGCTCGCCTTCCTCACGATCGTCGACCTGGCCACGCTGTCGCGCAGCGGCCTGCTCGGTCTCGGATGCGGGTTCCTCGTCCTCGCCGTGCCGTACCGCCGGCTGCTGCTCCGGCCGATGTTCCTCGTCCCGTTCGGGCTGCTCCTCGCTGGGCTTCTCGTCTTCGTCTCACGGCGCGCGAACTTTTTCGAGCAGGTGCTCAGCTCGCGGCTCTCGACCGAGGGGCGGGGCGCCGACACGCACTTCATCGTCTACTCCTTCATCCCCGACGTCCTCTCGCAGAACCCGCTCTTCGGCCTCGGCCTCAACACGTTCTCGGTCTACTACGAGTTCCAGACCGGGAAGACGAACTTCGGCCCGCACTCGTTCTACGTGGCGTCGTTCGTCGAGTACGGGCTCGTCGGGACGCTCGTCTTCGCCGCGTTCATCGTCTACCTCTTCCGCCGGGCGGGCCTGACGCGTCGCATGGGCCGTGCACTCGCCGCTGCCGGCGACCCGCTCGCGGCGCGCATCCGTCCTCTGGGGTGGGGGCTCGCGGCGGCGCTCGTCTCGACGATGGTCTCGAACGTCTTCTACCTGACGATGTCCTTCTACTACTTCTACGTGCTCGCGCTGCTCGCGATCGCCGCCCCGGCCGCGGTCGCGCACCACCTGGCCGACCGCGAGTGAAGGTCTGCGTCCTCACGACGTCGTACCCGCGCGACGCGGACGACGTGGCGGGGAACTTCGTGCGCGATGCCGTCGAGGCGCTCCGGGAAGCGGGCGTCGAGGTGCGCATCGTCTCGCCCGCGAGCTTTCGTCACTACGGGATCGCCTACGGGGACGGGATCGTCAACAACCTCCGGCGCGCACCGTGGAAGCTGCTGCTCGTGCCGCTGTTCCTGCTCTCGTTCGCCCTGGCCGGCCGCCGGGCGAGCCGCGACGCCGACGTCGTGCACGCCCACTGGCTGCCGTCGGCCCTTCCGGCGATCGCGACGGGAAAGCCGATCGTGCTCCAGCTCTGGGGCTCGGACGTCGCGCTCGCTCGGCGCGTGCGGCCGCTCGCCGGGTGGCTCGTACGGCGGGCGCAAGTCGTCGTCTGCGCCTCGAACGCCCTTGCGGACGACGCCCACGGCCTCGGTGCGCATGACGTTCGAGTGATCCCGAGCGGCATCGCGATCCCCGACGTCGTGGGCGAGCCGGAGGACCCGCCGCACGTGCTCTACGTCGGGCGGCTCTCCGAGGAGAAGGGCGTGCGCGAGCTCGCCCGGGCGGCGGACGGCCTCCCGCTCGTCGTCGTCGGGGACGGCCCGCTGCGCTCGCTCTTCCCCCAGGCGGTCGGCTTCGTCCCGCCGCATGCGCTCGGCCCGTGGTACGAGCGGGCGGCGATGGTCGTCGTCCCGTCACGCCGCGAGGGGTACGGCGTCGCGGCACGCGAGGCGATGGCGTACGGCCGGCCTGTCGTCGCGTCGGCGGTCGGCGGCCTTCTCGACGCCGTCGAGGACGGCATCACCGGCGTCCTCGTGCCTCCCGATGACGTGACCGCTCTGCGGACGGCGATGGAGGGCCTCCTCGCGGACCGCGGTCGTCGGCTCACGCTCGGCACGGCTGCAAGGCAGCGCGCCGTGGCCACGCTGAGCCGGGACGTGAGCGCGGCGCGCCTGCGCGAGGCGCTCACGGACGCGGTCAGTCCGCGCGGCAGCGCAGGAGCGTCCTGAGCACCCGGACGCCGTCGAGCGCGGTCAGCTTCTTGCCCTCCTCCCGCGAGCGAGCGGTGTAGGAGATGGGCACCTCGTAGATCCGCTCGCCGGAGCGCAGGACGCGTGCCGCGATCTCCGGCTCGATGGAGAACCCACGTTCCCGCAGGCGGAGCGAGCGGAACAGCTCGGTCGACATCGCCTTGTGACAGGTCATGACGTCCGAGATCCAGCAGTTGTAGATCAGGTTCGTCGCGAACGTGACGCCCTTGTTGCCCATCACGTACCAGAAGCTGTACGACGAATGACTCGCCCACGAGCGGGTGCCGAACACCACGCGCGCCTCACCCGTGAGCAGCGGCTGGAGCAGCGGCCCGAGGTCGGAGGCCCGGTACTCGAGATCGGCGTCGAGGACCGCGGACCAGATGCCCGTCGCGTGCTGGAGCCCCGTCTGGAGAGCCGCGCCCTTCCCGCGGTTCCTGTCGTGGAGGACGAGCGTCACGTTTTCCGGCCACGTGGTGCTCGTGAGCAGCTCGCGCGTCCCGTCACGCGAGCCGTCGTCGATCAGGACCAGCTGTCGGGCCTCGACGGGCAGCTCCGCCGAGAGCGCGTCCTCGATCGCGCGCTCGACCGTCGCCAGCTCGTTGTAGACGGGCATCAGGATCGACAGCGTGTCCGCCACGGGCGGCACCTTATCCGTGGCCTCGGAGCGCACCAGCACAGTGTCGGCACCGGCCGTCGCGGACCTGAGGGGTACGATCGCGCGGTGCGCGAGCTGGTCATCGACGGGCGGCGGATCGCCGACGACAGCGACTGCTTCGTGATCGCGGAGATCGGCCACAACCATCAGGGGAGCGTCGAGCGGGCACAGGAGCTCTTCGTGCTCGCGAAGCAGTGCGGCGTCGACGCCGTCAAGCTCCAGAAGCGCGACAACCGGAGCCTCTTCACCCGGAAGCTCTATGACACCCCGTACGACAACGAGAACAGCTTCGGCGCGACCTACGGGGCGCATCGCGAGGCGCTCGAGCTCGACGCAGCCTCGTACGCGGAGCTGCAGGCCTGCGCCCGTGAGCTCGGGCTCGTCTTCTTCGCGACGGCCTTCGACGAGGCGAGCGCCGACCTGCTCGAGGAGCTCGACCTTCCCGCGTACAAGATCGCCTCGGGCGACCTCCGCAACACGCCGCTCCTCCGTCACGTCGCGTCGTTCGGCAAACCGCTGATCGTCTCGACCGGTGGCGCAACGCTCGAGGATGTCGACCGTGCCGTCGAGACCGTCACGGCGATCAACCCGCAGCTCTGCCTGCTCCAGTGCACGGCCGCGTACCCGGCCGCGGTCGAGGAGCTCGAGCTCGGCGTCATCACGACGTACCGGGAGCGCTACCCCGAGCTCGTCGTCGGTCTCTCCGACCACCAGGACGGGATCGCGATGGCCCCCGTCGCGTACATGCTCGGCGCGCGGGTGATCGAGAAGCACTTCACTTCGAGCCACACGGCGAAGGGCACCGACCACGCGTTCTCGCTGATGCCCGAGGGCATGCGGAAGCTCGTGCGCGACCTGCGGCGCGTTCCCCTCGCGGTCGGCGACGGCGTCAAGCGGCCGCTCGCGAGCGAGGCGAAGCCGCTCCAGAAGATGGGCAAGCAGCTCGTCGCGTCCCGCGATCTCCCGCTCGGTCACGTTCTCGATACGGGAGACCTGGTCGCAAAGTCGCCCGCGGAGGGAGGCCTGCCGCCCTACGCGCTCGACGAGCTGCTCGGGCAGACGCTGGTTCGCCCGCTCTCCGAGGACGAGCCGATCCGCGCCGTCGACGTCTCGGCCGCCGTCACGGACGGCGTGGCCGAAGCGGCGTCCACGACGGCGTCGTGAGCGACCACCTGTTCGACCTCGCCGGCCGTGTCGCCGTCGTCACGGGCGGGATGGGGCAGCTCGGGGCCGAGCTCGCCGTCGCGCTCGCGGCTCGAGGGATGCGCGTCGCGATCCTCGACGTCGAGACGGAGCCGCGCGCCGGTGCGGCCGGCCTCCGAACGGCCCTCGACGACGGGACGATTCGCGTGCGCGAGTGCGATGTGACCGACCGAGGGCAGGTCGAGGCGGCGCTCGCGCTCGTCGAGGTCGATTGGGGCGTTCCCGACCTGCTCGTGAACGCCGCGGCGATCGACTCGCCGCCAGACGCCCAGGCGGCCGAGGTCGGGCCGTTCGAGGACGTCCCGCTCGACTCGCTCGAGCGGGTCGTTCACGTCAACGTCCTCGGCGTCGTCGTGCCTTGTCAGGTGGTCGGCGGCGCGATGGCGCGGGAGGGTCGCGGATCGATCGTGAACGTGGGCTCGGTCTACGGGCTGCTCTCGCCGGACCAGGGCCTCTACGACTTCCGCCGTGAGGCGGGGGAGACGTTCTTCAAGCCTGTCGCGTACTCCGTCTCGAAGTCCGCGCTCCTCAACCTCACGCGGTACCTCGCGACCTACTGGGGTCGGAGCGGCGTCCGCGTCAACACGCTGACACCCCACGGGATCGAGAACGGACAGCCGGCGCCCTTCGTCGACGCGTTCGCGGCGCGCTCCCCGCTCGGCCGG
>NZ_DATMBZ010000177.1:0-46445 GCF_035558935.1 Gaiella sp.
CGGTACCGGCGTGCCCGCCGTCGACGCCCCGGGTCCGGTCGTTTCTGGTCTCGTCGGCCATGGCTCTCGGCCTACCCGACCCGGCGTCCGCTGAAACTGCAGCGACGGGCGCAGCGTCGGCGGGAGGCGAAGATCCGCCTCAGAGACCGGTTTTCGTCAACCCATGCGCCGTGCCGGATGTGTGCCGACTCGTCCACAGCCTGGAACCCCAGGGGCTACCTGGGTTCGCGCGGTTCGGCGCCTCCTCCGGAGAGGGCAAGACCTGAGCGCCTGGCTATGGAGCGCGGCGCGAGGATGAGGATGTCTTGTCGACGCGAGTCGACAGCGTCCCGCGCGGCTGACGAGTCAAGCGCCGCAGGGCGGTGAAGGCCGAGGACGCCGGCTGGCGCCCTCGGCCCGGCCGCCGCTCGCTCGCTAGCGCCGGCCGTAGCCGACGCCGCCCGTGACGAGCAGGACGAGCAGCACGATGATCAAGATCCATGCCCACAACGGCATCTCGGGTCACCTCGCTTCCTTTGTCCCGGGGGTCAGCGTCCGTCGACGCAGTCTTCCCGCTGGCGGCCACAGGCAAACGGAACGGCGCGCGTTTGGGGCGGACGGTGCCTCCGGGAAACGGCGCTCCAGCAGGGAGGAGACCGTGTTACCAGGCGCGATCGAGCAGGGCGTGATCGCGGTCTTCGCACCGACGACCGTTCGCTCTCGATCGTCCCGCCGCCCAGCGCCGAGTCGGCGCTCGCCTGGCGGGACCCCCTCGGCTGAGGGTCATCCGTCCGCGGGCTCCGCGCGGGCTTCCCCGCGCGGACCGCTCGCGAGTCGCGCCTCGGGAGCCGGCCGCGGCTCCGCGAACGGGATCTGCTCCGGCGGCACGGCACGGATGCCCTCGATCGCCGTGACGGTCGCGATTCCCGCGTCGACGAGCGCCGTATCGGAGGACGGGTCGAGGTCGGCGTCCGTCGAGCGGTACTCGAGCTGGACGAGCGACTCGCGGCGCTCGGCGACCGAGACGCGGAACGAGCCGAAGCGGTCGAGGGTCGCCCAGCGGAGCGAGCCATTCTCGCCCTTCCGGGGAGTCGCCGGGACGTTCACGTTGAGCACCGTCGCGGGCGGCGCGGCGGCGAGCAGCTCGAGGGCCTCAGCGAGCCACGGCTCGACCGCGTCCCAGGGCATCGGATCGGTGACGGCGAGGCTCACGGCGAGCCCCGAGAGCCCGAAGCTGGCGCCCGTCAGCGCTGCGCCGACCGTGCCCGAGTGGAGGATCGCCTGCCCGGTGTTCGTTCCCGCGTTGATGCCCGAGACGACGAGGCTCGGCTCGACGTCGTCGATCCCCCGTCGCGCCGCGAGCAGCGCGGCCAGGCCCGGCGGGCCCTCGACCGCGTACGCGGGAATGTCCGTCGCGGGCGGCGGCAGCGTCACGCGGCGCACCTGCGTGGGCACGTCGAGCTCGATCTTCCCGATCGCCGCGCTCGCGCCGCTCATGTCCCGGGCAGGGGCGACGACGACCGGCTCGTGACCGAGCGAGCGCAGCAGCGCCGCGAGGACGTGGATTCCCGGCGAGTCGACTCCGTCGTCGTTCGTCACGACGACCGTCATGCCGCTCGCGCCTCCACCGTCACGCGCTTCGCGAGCTCAATCACCGCGTCCGCCCGGCCGGTGCCCGACCCGTGGCGCGTGACGTTGAGCGCGGCCGCGGCGGCGCCGAGGCGCAGCATGTCGGCCCACGGCAGGCCGCGCGAGAGCCCGACCGCGACCGCCGCCGTCATCGAGTCCCCGGCGCCGCGGGAATCGGCCACGTCGAGGAGCGGCTGCCGGACCTCGTGGAGGGACGTGCCGTCGGAGGCGAGCGCGCCGGCGTCGGCACAGGAGACGAGAACGTGCTGCGCGCCGTCCGCGTGAAGACCGGCGACCAGCGCCTCGACCTCGGCGGGGCCTGTCCCCCCGAGCCGGCCGTCACGGCGCATGTCGTCGTCGCTCACCTTGACGATGTCGGGTCCGCTCTCGAGCACCGCTTCGAGCTCGTCGCCGGTCAGGTCGGCGACGATGCGGGCGCCCGCTGCGCGCAGGTCGCCGGCGAGCCGGCGGTACGTGTCCACGTCGATCGCCCCGGCCCGGTGCGTCCCAGCCAGCACGCAGACGCCGCACTCGAGGCCCGCCGCGAGCGCCGCGGAGTAGAGCTCGTCCAGCGCGTGGCGGCCGGGCACGGGCGGATCTCCCTCCCACCAGGTCTCGCGCTCGCCCCCGCGACGGTCCTGGATCCACGTCGCGTTGGGCGCCTCGAGGTCGACGTCCGAGCGCTCGATCCCCTCCTCGTCGAGGAGTGCCCTGAGCACGATGCCCGGCTCGCCCCCGAGCGGCGTGCAGAGGACGGCGCGCGCGCCGAGCGACGTGGCCATCCGCGCCTGCCAGACGCCCTGACCCCCCGGATGGACGTGGACTTCGGCTTCGTCGTCGGCCGTCCGCTCGAGGGTGACGGTGAGGATCGTGACCGGCGCGAACACCGCGATCGCGCCCTCGTGTCCGCGCAGCTCGCCCATCTCGGCTCTGTACCCGCTGTCACGGCGAGCGAACCGCGCGCGGCCGACTCGGTCCACGCCGCTCTCGGGATTGCCCGGGCCCGGCATGTGGCCTCGAGACCCATGAGGCTTTGAGGCTTCGCGTTCCCTCTTCCTTCGGCGGCGAAACAGGCGCGCGTGGAAGCAGCCGCGAGCGGGTACACCGGGGCATGGCCGTACGGGAGCGCGACCGCCCGCGAGCCGACGAGGGCTGCGAGCTACGCCTGACGCTGTTCGACGGCGAGCGGACGAAGCGACTCGACGGCCTCGACGACGTCCCCCGCCGGATCGGCAGGTCGTCGCTGCTCTGGATCGACGCCGGCGTGCCCTCCGAGGACGATGCCCGCAGGATCGCCGAGGCGCTCGACCTCGACGACGACGCCGTGGCCGTCCTCACGAGCGACGGGCAGACGAATCGGTTCCACGACGGCGGCCACTTCGTCGCCGTCACCCTCGAGGCGCCGGAGGCCGAGTCCGCCGACAGCGTGGTCGAGGTCGACTGTCTCGTGGGCAAGCGCTGGGTCGTGACCTCCCATGCGAGGCCGATCGGGGCGCTCGACGAGTTCACCGAGCTCGCGGAAGGCTCGGGCGCGGTCGGCGAACTGGACGGGACGTCGTTCCTCGCAGCGCTCGTGGCCTGGGTACTGAACGGGTACGAGAGGGCGTTCGACCACCTGGAGGAGGAGCTGGAGGAACTCGACGAGCAGGCAATGCGCGGCCGCGGCGTGCCCGAGGCGCACATCGAGTCGCTCGTCGTCCTCCGCCGGCGCGCAGGGCGCCTACGGCGGGCCCTCACCACCCACCGGGCAGCGCTCCTCGCGCTCACGCACCCAGAGCTCGAGGCGCTCGGCGACGACGTGTCCGGGCAGCGCTTCCAGGAGCTCTTGTCGAGCTACGAGACGACGATCCAGACCGCGCGGGACACCCGGGCGAGCATCGTCAGCTCGTTCGACGTCGTGATCGCACGTACGGGCCAGCGAACGAACGACGTGATGAAGGTCTTGACCCTCGCGTCGGTGATCCTTCTCCCGGGATCGCTCCTCGCAGGCGTGATGGGCATGAACTTCAAGGTGGGCCTCTTCGCGCACACGGCGCTGTTCTGGGTCGTCCTCGCCGTGATCGCCATGATCGCCGTCGTCACGCTGGCCGTCGCGAAGGCGAAGGACTGGATCTGAGCTCGAGGGTGTTTGCCGCTCGAGCGCGGCCGGGTATCCCCTCCATCGTGGGGAGACCAGGGCCCTTCTTCAGGGCCCGGCGCCGAGGGGTCGGCTCTCGCCGACCCCTCGTGCGGTTCGTCATGCGGCCCGCGCGCGCCGGATGCGCCAGGAGCGAAGGAGGCTGACGAGCGCAGCTTCTTCTTCCTGGGCGAGCGGGTCACGGCCCGACACGACGCGCATGCGGCGGGGACGGAACTGCTCGAGCGTGCGCCCGTCCCGCCACTGCTCGACCACGGCCGGGCTGACGTACGAGCTCCGCGCGACCGCCGCGGTGTTCCCGAGCTCCTCGCCCACCTGCCGCATCACGCGGGCGAGCACGCGCCGCTCGTCGGTCGTCTCATCGGGCGGCCCGTGCTCGGCGAGCGCGAGGGCCGCGGCGAGCGTGCCTCCCCAGGTGCGGAAGTCCTTCGCCGTGAAGCCCTCGCCGAGGTGCTCGGCGATGTAACCGTTCAGGAGAGCCGGAGTCACGTTGCCCGTCTCGCCGTCGCGCTCGAACCGGAGCAGGCGGCCACCGCCGTCGAGGCGCAGGAGCGCCTTCACCGCCGTGGCGAGCTCCTCGTCGACGAGCGTCGTCCGGACGAGGACGCGGTGCTTGGCGCGAAAGCGAAATGCGACCCGACGCCCGCGGACCTCCACGTGCCGTTTTGTGAGCGTCGTGATCCCGTACGTGCGGCTCGTCCGCGCCGCGCGCTCGGAGCCGACCCGGAACCAGCCGCGGTTCACGAGAGTCACACCGACCGCGCACGCCCATTCGCGCTCGTACGGGCCTTTCTCCAGGTCGCGGGCGATCTGCTCGCGGAGACCGGGCAGGAGCTCGCCGAAGCGGACGAGGCGGTCGAACTTCGCCTGCTCCTGTGCGGCACGGAAGTCCGGGTGGTAGAGGTACTGCGTCCTTCCCGCGGCGTCGACTCCCGTCGCCTGGAGGCGCGCCCCTCCGTTCGGCGAGATCCAGACGTCCCGCCACGCGGGCGGGATGACGAGTCGCTCGATCCGCTCGAGGTCGCGCTCGTCGGTGATCCGCTCGCCGCGCCGATCGACGTAGCGGAACGGCTTACGCCTCCCGATCCGCCGCCACCCCCCGCGCCGCGCCACCCCTCAGCCTCGCACGGCCGCGTCGAGGGTGGGCGCCGTCACAGTCCGATCGTTCCACGGCGCGGTGTCGGGTAAACCGCGGCGGAGTTTGTCCGGAGCCCGACCCGGGGACGATCGACCATGGCCTCGCGAGACTCCGCCGAGCTTGTGTGGCCCCGCTCGGCGCGATCCCTTCTCGGACGGAAGGTGCGTGTCGGGGACGTGAACGTCGGCAGCGTCGCGGATGTCGTCGTCAACCGCAGCGTCGGCCACGTCCTCGGCCTCGTGGTCGAAGGCCGATCGGGCCAGCCCCACTTCTTGCCCTGGGTCGCCGCGCGCGTCGAGGAGGACCAGATCGTGCCAACTTCCGTCTTCGGCTTGCTCTCGGCGACCGAGTTGAGCTTCTACCTGGAGAACGGCGTCCGGCTCTCCCACGCGATCGACGGGCCGGGAGCGGCGGGAGGCCCGCTCGACGACCTGCTGATCGACCCCGACGGGGACGTCGCTGCGATCGTCCGGCGCCGCCCCGCGACGACCCCGTTCGCCGCGGAAGCAGCCGGATGACGCACACCCGGGGCGACCGTCCAGACTTCGCCCACCCCGTCGAGCAGGAGCTCGCACGCCTGTTCGACGCGCTCTCCATCCGCTGGCGCTACGAGCCGCCGCTCGACCGCCTGGCCGCGATTCTCGAGCGGACGACCCCCTAGCGGCTCAGCGCGCGGCAGCCTCGTGCACGCGCTCGTACCGAGGCAGGATCTCCGAGGCGTAGAAGCGCAGGAAGCCCTCCTGATCGGGGCCGACCTGGTGGACGTAGACGTGCGTGAACCCTGCGTCCACGTACGTGTCGATGCCCTTCGCATGCGCTTCGGGATCCGGGCCGCACACGATCGCCTTCGCGATCGCCTCCTCGTCGACCATCCCGGACGCGTCCTCGAAGTACGAGGGCAGTGCGAGCTCCTGGCCGAGCGGCCCCCGAAGCGCCGCGTTCGGCCACCACTCGAGCGCCGTCTTGCGCGCGTCCTTCTCCCGCTCGGCCCAGCAGACCGTCACCTGCGCGTAGCGCGGCTTGCCCTCGCCGCCCGCCTCGTCGAAGGCCTCGACGACCTCGACGTCCGGTGAAGTCCCGATCAGGCCGTCGCCGATCCGTCCCGCGAGCTCCCCGGCCTCGGTCCCGCCGGCGGCGACCATCAGCTCGATCGGCTCCTCTGGCAGCGTGTAGATCCGCGCGTTCTCGACCGTGTAGTGGCGGCCGCGGTGGCTCGTGAGCTCGCCGCGCCAGAGGTCGCGCATCACCTCGACGGCCTCCTCGAGCATCTCCCGGCGCACCTCCGTCGCCGGCCAGCGCAGGCCGAGCACGTGCTCGTTCAGGTTCTCGCCCGTGCCGACGCCGAGGAAGAACCGGCCCGGCAACATCGAGGCCGCGGTCGCCGCCGCCTGGGCGACGATCGCGGGATGGATCCGCATCGTCGGGCACGTGACGCCCGTGCCGACCACCAGGCGCTCGGTCGCGAGCGCGATCCCGCCGAGCACGCTCCACACGAAGGGGCTCTGGCCCTGGCGGTCGATCCACGGGTGGAAATGGTCGGAGACGAGGGCGAAGCGGAACCCGGCCTCCTCGGCCTGCGCCGCGTTTCGCACGAGATCGAGCGGACGGTGCTCCTCGCTCGAAAGGGCATATCCCAGCTCCACGGCTCCTCCTCGCCTCGCAGGTCCCGGCTGTCGTCGAGACGGCCCTTCCCGCTCGCTCCTCGGCCGAAACGGCGGCGCGTCGCCGTCGACGTTTCGCCGGGCGAGGAGGACGGAAAGCCGTGGCATGGTGCGCATCGGCTGCTCCGGCTGGAGCTACCAGCACTGGAAGGGCCGCTTCTACCCCGGCCGCGCGCCGGAGTCGGGCTGGCTCGGGCTCTACGCAGAGACGTTCGACACGGTCGAGGTGAACGCGACGTTCTACCGCCTTCCGCTCAGGAGCACCGTCGCCGGCTGGGCCGCGCGCACCCCTCGGACGTTCCTCTTCGCGGTCAAGGCGAGCCGCTACCTGACACATGTCAAGCGGCTGCGCGACCTGCCCGCGGGCCTCGCGCGCTTGGAGGAGCGCATCGCGCCGCTGCGGGAGGCGGACAAGCTCGGGCCGGTTCTCTGGCAGCTCCCCGCGAGCTTCCGCCGCGACGACGTGCGGCTCGCCGAGACGCTCGCACGGCTGCCCGACGGAAGGCACGCCTTCGAGTTCCGCCATCCCAGCTGGTTCGACGACGACGTCTACGCACTCCTCCGCGAGCACCGTGCCGCGCTCGTCGTGGCCGACCGCAACGGGCTTCCCGAGGCGCCCTGGGTCGACACCGCGGGCTGGTGGTACGTCCGCCTGCATCACGGCCGTGCCGGTCGCCGGGGGAACTACTCGCCGGCCGAGCTCGAGCGGTGGGCCGAGCGGCTGCGCGGCCGGAGCGGCGACGCCTACGTCTACTTCAACAACGACTGGGAGGGCTTCGCGCCGCAGAACGCCGCGACGTTGCGGTCGCTCGTCGCCGACCGCTGAGCTACGACGCGATCCGCGTACGGAGCGCGGATGCGAGCGCTGCCTCGAGCGTCTCGAGCACCACGTCACCGCCGAAGCCCGCGACGCGGAACGTCCACGACGAGGGCGTGCCCGGCGGGGAGACGATGAAGAGCGACCGCTGCTCGGACGCGAGCTGCCGGTGGCCGCGGTCGATCGCCCTGATGCCCGAGCTGTCGAGATACGAGACGGCCGTCACGTCGAGGACGACGCCTGCCGCGGTCGTCGCCACGACAGCGTCCTGGACGTCGTCCGCGTTCGTGAGGTCGAACTCTCCCTCCAGCCGGATGAGGGCGACGCCGTCGCGATATTCCGTCGTGATCTCGGACGGCACCATGTTCACACGGAGGCCTGCTCGACCCGTTGACCCATGCGAACGACAGTGGCGCCGTCGTCCCGCTCGACCGAGACGTCTTCCATGATCGATCCCATTATCGCGAGGCCGCGGCCCCTGTCGCCGTCCCCCGGGCCGTCGCGCCAGCCGCCCTCGTCCCGCACCTGAACCTCCAGCCTGCCGCGATCGAGGGACGCCTTCACCGTCACGATCCCCTCCCCGTTGGAGCCGTAGCCGTGCTCCACCGCGTTCGCCGCGGCTTCCGAGACGGCGAGGACCGTGCTCCACTCCGTGTGCTCGCCGAGAGCCTGATCGACGAGCCACGCGCGCAGGCTGTCCCGAAGCGCCGCGAGCTCGGCCGGCGCCGCCCTGAGCGAATGGTTGAAGAGCGGCGTCGTGGGGAGTCGGAGCGTCGTGAGGACGCACACGTCGTCGTCCTGCTCCTCGGGGCCGAGCAGAGCGTCGCAGATGTCGTCGGCATACGTCGCGGGGCTCCCACTCGCGAGCAGGGCCGCGCGCGCGAGCCGCTCGAGCCCCGCGTCGATGCTCTCCGAGCGCCGTTCGACGAGGCCGTCGGTGTAGAGCACGAGCGTCTCGCCCTCCTCGAGGCGATCCACTGCGTCGCGGCGGTCACCGAGCAGCGATCCGAGCGGCGGCGAGCGCCCCTCCCAGAGGAAGCGAGTGCGGCCGTCGGGCGAGACGACGAGCGGCGGCGGATGGCCGGCGCAGGCGTACCGGATCCCTCCGTCGCCGGGATCGAGCTCGACGTACGCGAGCGTCGCGGTCGCCGCCGCCGGCACGGTCTCCACGAAGGCGTCGAGCCGCTCGAGCAGCTCCGACGGGCCCGTCGTCTGGGCGAGGGCGCTGACGGCGCCCCGGAGCTGCCCCATCGCCACGGCCGCATCCAGGCCGTGCCCGACGACGTCCCCGACGACGAGCGACACGGCGCCGGAGGGCAGCGTGAACGCGTCGTACCAGTCGCCCCCGACCTCGAGGGCCGCCGTACCCGCCCGATACGCCGCCGAGACAGTGACGTCCTCGAACGGAGGCGGGCCGCCGCCGAGGAGGCCGAGCTGCAGCGTGTGCGAAACCTCGCGTTCGTGCTCGTAGAGGACCGCGTTGTCGAGGATCACCGCGGCCCGCGAGGCGATCTCGCGGGCCAGGCTGTCGCCGATCAACGGCGCCCAGTCCTCACCGGCCGCGGAGCGGATCGTGAGCGCGCCGAGGTTGTGACCCCGAGCGCGAAGCGGCAGCACGACCGCCGTCGCGGCATCGGAAGAGCCGTCGGGCTTGGGACGCACCTCCTCCCCCGCGGCGATCGCGCTCTCGACCAGCTCCGCCCAGCGCGAGTCGTCCGCCAGCTCGGGCGGGCGCGAGCCCGTGCTCACGACCGCGCTCGGCGCGCCTTCCTCGTCGAGCAGGTGGACGCCGGCGAACGTCGCATGCTCCTCGGTCAGCATCTCGACGAGCCGGCGCGCGCGGGCGTCGACCGTCGTCGCCCACTCGAGCGACTCGCCGAGACGCACGAGGAAGGCGCTCGCGTCGGCAGCCTTGACGGCGTCGACGTAGAGTCGCGCGCGCTCGAGCGCGAGGCCGCACTGCTCCGCCACACCGACGACGACGTCGCGACGCGCCGAGCTGCTCCACGGCCGCTCGACGAAGCCGACGGTGAGGACGCCGAGGACCTTGCGGCTCACGGCACGGAGAGGCACGGCCACCACGGCCTGCACGCCTGCACGCTCGCGCACCGCCGCGAAGCCGGGAAACCGCGCGTCGAGCTCCGCGTCGGCAACGATCTCCACCATGGCCTCCGTGCGCAGCGCCGCGGCCGCGGGTGAGGAGTCGGAGCCGAGCGCCTCGACCGCGCCGCCGACGAGATCCTCGGGAACGCCGCCGACCGCGAGGATCTCGATCACCCCGTCGTCCTTGCTGGTGTGGATCGCCGCCGGGCCGAACCCGGCGTCGTGGAGATCGGCGACCGTCGATCTCGCGATGTCGTGAACCGTCACGGCGGCGGCGAGGTGGGCGGCGTTCACCTCCAGGAGCTCGGCGAGGCGCCGTGCCTCCCGCTCCGCCTCGAAGAGCATGGCGCGCTCGAGCGCGACGCCGGCCTGCTCGGCCATGCCGACGAGCAGCGGCCTGCGGTCCTGCCCTGCCCAGCGCTGTCGCCGCGAGGCCGCGAAGATCGCGCCGATCACCTCACCGCTGGCGGCTCGCAGGGGCAGCGCGACGAGCGACTCGAGGCCGACGCGCTGCCGCTCCGCCGCGATCTCGGGATACAGCGCGTCGTATCTCTCCGCGTCGACCGCGGTCACCCTCTTTTCCCTCATCGCGTCGGAGACGAGCCCGCCGAGCTCGAGGGGATACTCCGCGAACCGGGTGCGCGTCTCCATCGGGACGTCCGACGAGGCGAGCCCCGCGAGCCGGTCGGAGCCGGCGAGCCGCCACACGAACACGAGGTCGGCACCGAACTCCTCGAAGTCGGCCACGGTCGACTCGGCAACGTCGGTCGCCGTCGCGGCGGCCGCCAGACGCGTGGCGTTCTGCTCGAGGAGCTCGGCCTCGAGCCGGGCGTCGCGCTCGCGCTCGAGCAACGAGGCCCGCTCCAGCGCCTGCGTGAGCTCCTCCGCGACCGCGTCGAGCATGTTCCGCTCGGCGTCCTCGAGCATTCTCGGCTGGGCGAAGGCGACGCCGACGGCGCCGGTCTGTCGGGGGAGTGGCACGACGACCATCGAGACGATGCCCTCGAGGAGCGACTCGACATCGGGTGGGTAGCGCTCGGCGATCTGCTCGTGTCCATGGAGCTCGATCGTGCGCCGGCCGCGCATGGCGTCGGCCGTCGGGGTCGACGTCTCGCGCGGCACCGGTCTCCAGTGCCACTCCTCCGGCGGCACACCGGCCGGCACCTTCAGCGTCCGCACGTCGTCGCCCCAGGCGATACCGACCGTGCCGAGGTCGGCGCCGAAGGCATCGAAGAGGAAGGGCATCGCCGCCTCGGCGACCTCTGTCGGTAGCGCGGCGGCCGAGAGCGAGGCGGCCAGCCGTTGCAGCATGTCCGCCCGCTCGCCGAGACGCGCCGCGTTCCGCTCGAGGGCCTCCGATCGCTCCCGGGCCGCGCGCTCGGCCTCGTTCGCGCTGCGCAACCGCCGCTCGGACGTCGCCCGCGTCCACGTGAAGGCACCGAGCATCAACGCGAGAATCGCGCCGCCGAGGAGGATCGCGAGAGACGAGCCGTGCCCGACGCCCTCGCCCTGGGCCGTCAGGCGCCACGGCCGGCCACCGAGCTGGAACGACCGGGTGACACCGCCGCTCGGCGGGTCGGGCGTCGCGTAGACCTGCCTGCCGTCGATCGCGAGACGGACGCGAAGCTCGGGCGGCAGGCGGCGCAGCACTCCGGAGACGACGCCCATGCCGAACCACGTGCCGATGTACGCGACCGGGACGTCGCGGTTCCCCGTGGGGGCGTAGAGCGGCCGCAGCGCCAGGTATCCGCGACCGCCCGCGAGGAAAGGAATTGCGCCGGTGAACTCCGTCCGTCGCGTCGCGCGCGCGCGGAGCAGCGTCTCACGGCGTATCGGCTCGCTCATCAGGTCGTAGCCGAGCAGCGCGCTCCGAGCGCCCGTCATAGGCCAGACAGAGACGATCGGAACGTAGACCGGGCGCGCGCCGGCGGCGCGGAAGCCACCGCCCCCCACCTGCTCGGAGATCTGACGGCCGAACGCACTCTCGAACCTCGCGCGCTGGGAGGCCGGTACGACCTCCGCGAGCGCGAGGGCGCTCGACCCGCCGATCGACCCGACGGCGCGGGCGAAGGCCTCGAAGCTGGCCTCGTCGACGTTGCCGCGCGCGTCCACGAGCCCCGCGGAGGCCCGGAGGCTCGTCAACACGCGCCCGATGCTGTTCTGCACCGCCTCGTTGGCGGTCTGCGCGGCGCGGTCGTCCTGCGCACGCTCCCGATCGTCGGCTCGTGTCCAGAGGAGCCAGGCCACGGCGACGGTCGCGATCGCGACGAGAACGACGAGCACACCGCCGACGAGCGTGGGGGCGCCGACGCGAGTCCTCACGCGATGGGTGATAGCACGTACGCCAGGCGGCGCCCTAGAAGGCGGCGAGGTGGAAGTCGCCGGGGAGCACCGGCCGCGCGACGTTGTGGACGGGAACGGTGCCGATCGCTCCGAGCGGCCGGCCGTGGTGCGCGTGCCCGTGAAAGACGGCGTCCGGCCTGTGGGCGCCGATCGGGCCGGCGAGGCGCCCCGATCCGAGGAATGCCCAGATGCCCTCCGGCTCGCCGACGATCGTCTCGCTGATCGGCGCATAGTGCAGCAGGACGAGTCGCGTCTCGCAGCCCGCGACGGCCTCGAGACCTTCCTCGAGCGCGGCCACCTCGCGCGACGTCTCCGCGTAGACGTCCCGCAGCAGGCGCTCGCCGAAGTCGGCGATCTCCGCGCCCGGGAAGCCGCCGACGAATCCCTTGGTCCCGGCCACACCGACCTGGGCCGCGCCGACGTCGAACACGGCATGCGTCCCGTCGAGCACCGTCACACCAGCGTCGGTGAGCACCCGCGAGATGTCCTGCGCGAGGCCGTTGTGGTGGTCGTGGTTGCCGAGCACAGCCACCACCGGCGGGCCGGCCGCGCGGCACGCGTCGGCAAGGACCGCCGCCTCCTCGACGAGGCCGTGCGTCGTCAGGTCGCCCGCGAGGAGAACGAGGTCGACATCGGCCAGCCCGGCGAACACCCGGACGAGCCGTTCCCGGTGGTCCTCCGAGGCGTGGAGGTCGCCGACCGCCGCGATGCGTGCTCCGGTCACGACGACGGGCATACCCACCCGCGGATTGGACGTACCGCGCGGGGGGTAGAACCGGCGCGTGAGCCACACGCCGAACGACGACTTTCCGGAGCTGATCGAGACGATGAAACGGGCCGCGGCGGCGCTGCGCGACGCCGAGGTGCCCTTCCTCCTCGGCGGCGGCATGGCCGCCTGGGCGCGCGGCGGGCCGCCGACCGACCACGACGTCGACCTGCTCCTGCGCGAGCGCGACGCCGAGCTCGCGCTCGAGGCCCTCGAGGCGGCCGGGATGCGCGGCGAGCGGCCCCCCGAGGGGTGGCTGCTCAAGGCCTGGGACGGGGACGTCCTCGTCGATCTGATCTTCCGGCCCGCCGGCGGCCCCGTCGACGAGGCGTACTTCGACCGGGCGAGCGAGCTCGAGGTCGTCGCGCTTCCGCTCCTCGTCGCGTCGACCGACGACGTCCTCGCGACGAAGCTCCTCGCGATGTCCGAGCAGGACCCGGACTACCGTCCCGTGCTCGAGATCGCGCGCGCCCTCCGAGAGCAGATCGACTGGGCGCTGCTGCGAGAGCGCGTGGACGAGTCGCCGTTCGGCGCGGCCTTCTTCACGCTCGCGGAGCGGCTGCGGATCCTTCCCGACGCGCACGAGACGAACCATCGCGTCGTCCCGTTCCCGACCCGCCGCGCGCGGGCGTCGGGCGATGTCTCGGGCCCTGCCTGAAGAGCCTCAGAGCCCGGCCGGGAAGGCGTACGCCGACGGCAGCGGCCGGGGCAGCTCGCGCCGCGTGCCGTAGGCGACGACGATCTCCGCGTGCGGGGCGAGGGGCAGCACGCGCGGGTCACCCGTGACGGGACGTCCGTCGGCGTAGACCGCGAGCTCGTCGCGCCCTCGCGCGCAGTAGCCGCCGAGGCACGTGCGGGTGAGGCGGACGCCCCAGACTCCGAAGACCTGCCCGAGCGTGAAGGTCCGGACCTTGGGCGACTCGACGTGGACGATGCCCGACGCGTCGTGTGTGTGGATCGGCGAGATGAAGCGCGCGGCGGCGTCGATGCCGATCCCGGCGGGCACGACGACGCGGCGGCCGTGGACGAAGACCTCGAGGTGCTGGTGCGTGTGGAGCGCCGTGCCCTCCCGGCCGAGCGCCGGCAGCCCGAGCGCGTCGAGCCGCGCACGTAACCGTGCGACATTCGCGGGCCAGGGCGCGCGCGTCATCAGCTCCCCGGGGAGCTCCGCGCGCAGGAGCGAGGCCGACGCGGTGCCCGACGAGCCGCCGCCGGGACCGAGCACGAGCACGAGCGCGGCCGCGGCGGCCGCCGTCAGCACGGCGAGGACGAGCGAGACGGCCGCGCCGCCGGCGGCGACGGGGCGCGCCGCGCGCGCCCGCGCCGACCCGCCATCTCTGCGGCCGATCGCGAGAAGCGCCGTCGTCGCCACGGCGAGGAAGGCAGCCTCGACGAGCCCGCGACCGAGCGGGCCGGTCACGGAGCCGGCTGGCGCGCCGCGGGACCGAGCATCGCCCACGAGCATGCCTGTCCCGGCGCAGGCCACGCATCGGCCGAACGGACGAGCGCCGAGACGAGGCACGGCTCGTCCCGCGGGCGCGCCCGCGCGGACGCGCGATAGCCCGAGCGGGCGATCGTCGGCCGTCGGCGCCGGAGGGACGATGCGGCCACCACCGTTTTCCGTCCGAGGAGCACCGTCATGGTTCGCACCGTCGCAATCGTCGTGACCGCTGCCGTCGTCGGAGGGCTCGCCGGGGCCGCGGTGGGGGTTGCCGTCGGCGGCGGACACGCGACCGGCGCCGCGACGACGCCGCAGCCGGTCGTCGGGACGAACACGAGTGCCGTGCGGAGCACCGCGAGGGCCTCCGCGCTCTCACCCGAGGCCGTCTATCGCACGGGGTCGCCGGCGGTCGTGCTCATCACCGACACCCAGACGGAGGTCGTGCCGCCGACGTTCTTCACGCCGGGCGGCAAGCAGCGGGTCGGCGCGCTCGGCTCCGGCTTCGTGGTCGACCGCAGGGGCGACGTCGTCACCAACGACCACGTCGTCCAGGGAGCGACGAACATCCGGGTCGGCTTCAGCGGCGGCGCCACGTACCCCGCAACGATCGTCGGCACCGACCCGACGACCGATATCGCAGTCGTGCGTGTGAAGGCGCCGTCGGCCGCGCTCCATCCGCTGCGGTTCGCCGCCTCGAGCGGCGTCCAGGTGGGCGACCGGGTGTACGCGATCGGCAACCCGTTCGGGCTCGAGCGGACGATGACCGCCGGCATCGTCAGCGCCACCGGCCGCGACATCCAGGCGCCGAACGGCCGCACGATCGCCGGCGCGATCCAGACGGACGCGCCGATCAACCACGGCAACTCGGGCGGACCGCTGCTCGACCGTTTCGGCAGGGTGGTCGGCATCAATGCGCAGCTCGAGGGCGGCACGGTCGATGCGAACGTCGGCATCGGCTTCGCTGTCCCGAGCTCGACGGCCCGGACGGTAGCGAGCGAGCTGCTCGCGCACGGCCACGCCGAGCACCCATGGCTCGGCGTGGAGATCGAGACGATCGACCCGACCGTTGCGCGGGTCGTCCGCGGGCTCCCCTCGCACGGCGTCGTCGTCCTCCGCGTGACGAAGGGCAGCCCGGCGGACAGGGCGGGCATCGTCGCCGCGACGAAGCAGGTGACGGTGAACGGCGTCAGTGCCTCGACGGGAGGCGACGCGATCGTCGGGCTGGACGGCAAGCCTGTCTCCTCGTCGGGCACGCTGACCGACCTGCTCGCCCAGCGAAAGCCTGGCGACCACGTCCGGCTGACCGTCGTACGCGGCTCGCAGACGCGGACAGTCGACGTGACGCTCGGGAACGTCCCGGGCTGACGGGGGCGTACGATGAGTGACGTCACGATGCAGGAGCAGGGCCGGAAGCGGGTCACGGTCGTGGTGGCGGACGACCATCCCCTCTACCGCGAGGGCGTCGTGCGTGCGCTGCTCGCGAGCGGCAACGTCGAGATCGTCGCGGAGGCGGAGGACGGGCGTTCGGCGCTCGCGGAGATCCAGGCGCACCGGCCGGACGTCGCGCTGCTCGACTACAAGCTGCCCGAGCTCGACGGGGTCGCCGTGACGCACGCGGTCGTGCGCGAGCAGTTGCCGACCCGCGTGCTGATCGTCTCGGCGTTCACGGACAGCGGGGTCGTCTACCGCGCGCTCGAGATCGGCGCGGCCGGGTTCGTCTCGAAGGAGGCGCGGCGCGAGCAGATCGCCGACGCGGTGCTCGCCTGTGCGCGCGGCGAGAACGTCGTCCCGCCCGACGTCGCCTCGGGGCTCGTCTCCGAGATCAGGCTGCGGAAGCAGACCGACGCGCCGGCGCTCACGCCGCGGGAGCAGGAGATCCTCCACCTGATCGCTGCGGGCAAGAGCCTCCCCCAGATCGCGAAGGAGCTGTACCTCGGCCTCACGACCGTGAAGACGCACGTCCAGCACCTGTACGAGAAGCTCGGCGTCTCCGATCGCGCAGCGGCGGTTGCGAGCGCGATGCGGCGGGGCCTGATCGAGTAGGCGGTGGAGCGACCGACCTTCCCCGCGTCGTCCGGGGAGGCGATCGCGGAGGCCGAACGGGCGGTCGCGTGGCTCAGGCTGCCCGCGATCGGGCTGATCGCGATGGGGGCGAGCCTCGACCATCCCGACCCCGACCGGCTCGGATTTCTCGTCACGCTCGCGCTCTTCTCCGCGTGGAGCGTGGGCGTCCTCGCCTACGTCCATCTCCGCGAGGCGGGCGAACGCTTCGCGCTCGTCGCGACGGCGATCGACATCGCCGCGATCGGGATGCTGGCCGTCCTCTCCGGCGGCGCCTACTCGCATGCGCGCCTCGCGTTCTTCCTCGTCCCGGTCGCGGTCGCCTTCCGGTTCCGGCCGTCGATCACGGCACTCGCGGTCGTCGTCACGACGGCGACCTACGTGATCCAGGCGGCAGCTCACCCGGCCGCGAGCCAGCCGGACGCGGTGCGATTCATAGCCACGCAGGCTGGTTTCCTCGCCTGGGTCGGTGTCGCCTGCGTGATGCTCTCACGCCTGTTGGAGCGCCGCACGGAGCTGGCGTCCCGGCTGGTCGCCGACCGGGCGCGCCTCCTCACGGATGCCCTCGAGGCGGAGCAACGGGAGCGCAAGGCGCTCGCCGAGTCGCTCCACGACAACGCGATCCAGAACCTCCTCTCCGCACGTCACGAGCTCGAGGAGGCGGCGGAGACCGTGACGCATCCGGCCCTCGCCCGGGCCGACGACGCGCTCGTCGCCGCGGCCGGCCAGCTGCGCGAGGCGGTGTTCGATCTCCACCCGTACGTCCTCGAGGCCGCCGGCCTCGAGGCCGCGCTCCGCTCGATCGCGAACGAGGCCGCGGCGCGCGGGCGCCTCCGGCTACGGCTCGACCTCCACTGCCCCGACCGGCACGACGGCGACCAGCTCGTCTTCTCCGCCGCGCGAGAGCTCCTGTCGAACGTCGTCCGTCATGCGGACGCCTCCGGTGTCGCCGTGCGCCTCGCCGAGGCGAACGGCGACCTCGTGCTCGTCGTCGAGGACGACGGCCGCGGCTTCCCGCCGGGGCTGCCGGACGAACGGCTTGCGGACGGCCACATCGGGCTCGCGGCGCAGCGCGTCCGTATCGAGTCGGCAGGGGGCCGCATGGAGCTCTTCTCCGCGCCCGGGGACGGAACTCGCGTCGAGGTCCGCGTCCCCGGGACGCCCCTGCGCCCCGCGTAGACGACGGCCCGGCTCGCCTGCGCGATCGTCCGGACGGACGATGGCGACGGGCGCGTCGCTCCCCGAACATCGAGCGATGCCCGAGCGGAGAACGAGCGAAGGCGTCGAGTCCACCCTCCAGGTCGTCGCCGCTCAGCGGGTCGCCCAGGCGACGGTGACGGGGTTCGCGTTCTGCGAGGAGTGCGGGCTCCCGCTTTCCGAGCGGCAGAAGGTCGCCTTCCTCACAGCCGCCGTGCTCGAGCTCGACGGCCTCCACCAGGAGCTCACGGGCGTGCTCCACGTGGAGCGCCTGATCGCGGACCTCCTCGGCCGATCGTAGGAGCTCCGGCCGCGCCGGATCGACGGCGTGATGTGCCATCCGCGCACGGCGGGCCGTCACGCATCGGCCGATCGGAGGATCGGGCCGTCCGCCTGCCACCCGGGCCCGAGCGTACGGGGGATCGTCTCCTCGCAGGATCGGCCGCGGCCCGCGGGGCGTGCAGCGTGAATGTATGGAGCGCCATTGACCACGACGGCCGAACCGGCCTTCGAGGCATGGTCGGAGGGCGCGCCGCCGCACGTCGGCGGCTCGATCGCCGGCAAGACGCCGTTCCAGCTCTTCTGGGAGCGGTTTCGCGAGGACAGGGTCGCGCTCGCGGCGCTGGGCTTCATCGTGCTCGAGATCGCGCTCGCGCTCCTCGCGCCGTGGATCGTGAAGCTCCTCGGCCATCCGCCGAACGCCCAGTATCCCGAGACCCTCGACCCGACCTACGGCACGCCCACCGGGCCGTCGCGCGACTTTCTCTTCGGCGTGGACACTGTCGGCCGCGACGTCTTCGCACGCGTCCTCTACGGGGCGCGCGTCTCGCTCCAGGTCGCGCTCGTCGCAACCGCGCTCTCGGTCGGCCTCGGCGTCGTCGCGGGAATGCTCGCCGGCTTCCACCGCGGCGCGACCGACACCGTCATCTCGCGGGTGATCGACGTCACGCTCGCGTTCCCGATCCTGCTTCTCGCGCTCGGGATCGCGTCGTCGTGCTCGCTCGGGAACGGCTGCGCGGGAGGACTGATCAAGCCGGGACTGTCGACGGTGATCGTCGCGATCGTCGTCGTCAACTGGACGTACATCGGCCGGATCATCCGCGGCCAGGTTCTCTCGCTGCGGGAGAAGGAGTTCGTCGAGGCCGCGCGCGCCGCCGGCGCGGGCTCGACGACGATCATGTTCCGCGAGCTCCTGCCAAACCTCGTCGCGCCGATCGTCGTCTACTCGACGCTCGTCATCCCGCAGAACATCCTGCTCGAGGCGGCGCTCTCGTACCTCGGCGTCGGGATCAACCCCCCGCAGGCGAGCTGGGGCGAGATGCTCGCCGAGGCGACGCCGATCTTCGCCACCGCCTGGTGGTTCTTCCTCTTCCCGGGCCTCGCGCTCCTGCTCACCGTGCTCGCCTTCAACTTGCTCGGCGACGGGATCCGCGACGCCCTCGACCCGAAAGCCGCATGACCAGTTCACCAACGCTCGAAGGAGGAGCGATGTCAGCACTCACGAGGGCCTTCGGCCGCCGCGCCGCGGTGACCGCGGCGCTGCTCACGGTGGTCGTCGCCGCGGTCGGCGCGGCCGCCGCCACGGCCGGGAGCCGTCAGGCCGGAGGGACGATCACCGTCCTCTCGGCCGGCGACGTCGACCACATCGACCCCGGCCAGGCGTACTACTCGTTCACGTACGAGATCTCGTACGCGACCCAGCGGCCGCTCTTGTCATACCGGCCGAACTCGATCAACGCGATCCCGGACCTCGCCTCGGCGATGCCGAAGTACTCGAACGGCGGGAAGACCGTCACGGTGCACATCCGGCCGGGCGTCCGCTTCAGCCCGCCGGTGAACCGCGAGGTCACCTCCGCCGACGTGAAATACGCGATCGATCGCGCGTTCTCGTCGAGCGTCGCGAACGGCTACGCCGGCGCGTACTTCGGCGACGTGGTGGGCGCCCCCAGGAAGGCCACGAAGGGCGTCCCCGACATCAAGGGCATCCAGACGCCGAGCAAGGACACGATCGTGTTCCGGCTCAAGCGGCCGGACGGCGTCTTCACGGGCTCGCTCGGGTTGCTGATGACGGCGCCGGTTCCGCAGGAATACGCGAAGCGGTTCGACTCCCAGACGACCTCGACGTACGGGATGCACCAGGTCGCAACGGGGCCGTACATGATCAAGAACGACTCGTCGGGGAACATCAACGGCGTCGGCTACAAGCCGGGCCAGCTGATCGACCTGGTCCGGAACCCAAACTGGAGCGCGAAGACGAGCTGGCGACCGGCCCATGCCAGCGAGGTGCTCTTCAAGGAGGGCTACCAGGATCCGACCGTGATGACGCGGACGATCCTCTCCGGGTCGGCCGACGTCAACGGCGACTCGCCGCCCCCGCCGGCCGAGCTCCGGTCGATCATGACGAGCTCCTCGGAGCGGAAGCAGCTCCACTTCACGCCCGCGGGCGGGAGCCGCTACGTCGCGCTCAACACGTCGAAGGCGCCGTTCGACAAGCTCGCCGTCCGGCAAGCCGTCGCGACCGTCCTCGACCGAAACGCGATGCGCCTGACGCGCGGCGGGGCGATCGACGGCCGGATCGCGACGCACTTCCTCGACCCGAGCTTCAAGACCCAGGGCTTCGCGCAGTCGGGCGGCCTCGCCTTCAACCCGTTCCCGAGTGCGGGCTTCCGCGGCAGCGTCCCGAAGGCGAAGGCCCTGATGCGCAAGGCCGGCTACGCGAACGGGATGTACTCGGGACCCCAGGTGACGATGGTGGCGGACAACTCGCCGCCGGGCTCCAACACCGCGCAGGTCGTCGCCGCCGGCCTCGCCAAGCTCGGCTTCCACGTGAAGACGATCTCGGTCACGCACTCGACGATGTACACGAAGTACTGCAACGTGCCGAAGAACGAGCCGAACATCTGCCCGAACGTGGGCTGGCTGCCGGACTTCCACGAGCCACAGGCGGTCCTCAACGTCACGTTCGCGGGCGACGCGATCACGCCGGTGAACAACTCGAACTGGCCGCTCTTGAACGACCCGAAGATCAATGCGGCGATCGCGCACGCGAGGACGATCGTGTCCCCGCAGGCCCGCTGGGCGGCATGGGGGAAGATCGACAAGATGGTCACCCGGTCTGCGGCCGCCGTGCCGTGGGTCTGGGAGAACTTCCCGTCCGTCTACTCGAAGCGCGTCACGCCCGCCCCGGAGCTCTGGAACGGAGGCTCCCCGGACGTGACCTTCATGTCCGTGTCGGGCTCGTAGGGACACCACGTCCGCGACGCTCGACACCGCGCCCGTCCCCTCCTCCCCCGGGGCCCGCCCACCCCGGGGAGGAGGGGCGATCGGCGGCGCCATCCTGGCGGTCGCCTCCTCCTCGATGCTGCGCTACGTCGTACGGCGCATCGTCTGGGGCGCCTTCCTGCTCGTCGTCGTCAGCGCGCTGACGTTCGTCATCTTCACCGTCTTCCCCTCGGCCGACCCCGCCGCGCTCCGCGCCGGCCGCCAGGCAACGCCCGAGCTGATCGCGCAGATCCGGCACAACCTCGGCCTCGACAAGCCCCTGTACACGCAGTACTGGCTCTTCCTCAAGGGAATCGTCCTGCACTTCGACCTCGGCTACTCGTACCAGAACAGCGTCTCGGTCGAGTCGCAGATCTTCACGCGCCTGCCGGTGACGCTCTCGCTCACGGCCGGCGCGTTCGTGATCTGGATGGTCGTCGCGATCCCGATCGGCGTGATCTCGGCGATCCGCCGCCGTTCGCTGCTCGACCGGGCGACGATGGGTGCGGCGCTCGTCGCGATCTCGGCCCCCGTCTACTTCCTCGGCCTGATCGCGCTCTTCCTCTTCTCGAACGACATCGGCGTCGTTCACCTCCTCCCCGGCGCCGGGAGCTACACGCCGTTCTCCGTCTCTCCCTGGCGGTGGTTCACCGCGCTCCTGATGCCGTGGTGCGTGCTCGCGGCGGCCTTCGCGGCCTTCTACGCCCGGATGGTGCGCGGAAACCTGATCGACACGATGGGCGAGGACTACATCCGCACGGCACGCGCGAAGGGCCTCTCGGAGCGGCGGGTCGTCGGGCGCCACGGCCTGCGCGCCGCGCTGACGCCGGTCGTCACGATGGCGGGGCTCGACATCGGGATCCTTCTCGGGGGCGCGATCCTCACGGAGACGGTCTTCAACATCCCCGGGATCGGGCGCTACGCCTACGACTCGATCATCAACTCCGACCTGCCCGCGATCGAGGGGACGGTCCTGTTCGGGGCGTTCTTCATCATCGCTGCGAACATCTTCGTCGACATTCTCTACGCGTTCCTCGACCCGAGGGTGCGCTACTGATGGCGCTCCTCGAGATCCGGGATCTCCACGTCAGCTTCGCGACGCGCGACGGCATCGTGCATGCCGTCGACGGCGTCTCGCTCTCGGTCGATCGCGGCCGCACCCTCGGCGTCGTCGGCGAGTCCGGCTCCGGGAAGAGCGTCACCGCGCTCACCGTGATGGGGCTGACGCGGCTTCCGAACGCGACCATCGAGGGGCACGTGCTCCTCGACGGCGTCGACCTCCTCGCACTCCCCGGCGACGAGCTGCGGCGCGTCCGCGGCAAGCGGGTCGCGATGATCTTCCAGGATCCCCTCTCCTCGCTGCACCCGCTGTACAAGATCGGCTGGCAGATCGAGGAGGCGATCCGGGCGCACGAGCGGGTGTCGGAGAAGGCCGCCCGGGCGCGCGCCCTCGAGGCCCTCACGGAGGTCGGGATCCCGAGCCCGGGCGACCGGCTCTCCAGCTACCCGCACGAGCTCTCGGGCGGGATGCGCCAGCGGGTGATGATCGCGATGGCGCTCGTGCTCGACCCGGAGATCCTGATCGCAGACGAGCCGACGACGGCCCTCGACGTCACCGTCCAGGCGCAGATCCTCGACCTCATGCGCGCCCTCCAGGCGGAGCACGGCACCGCCGTCCTCCTCATCACACACGACCTCGGCGTGATCGCGGAGACCGCCGACGAGGTTGCCGTGATGTACGCGGGGCGCGTCGCCGAGCTGGGAGCTCTCGTGGGCGTCCTCGACGCGCCCGAGCATCCCTACACCTGGGGGCTGCTCCAGTCGCTGCCGAGCGCCGACGCGTCCCGCGACCAACCGCTGCACCCGATCGAGGGGACGCCGCCGAGCCTGATCGCCGTTCCGAGCGGCTGCCCGTTCCATCCCCGCTGCCCGTACGTCATGGCGGTCTGCCCGCGCGAGGAGCCCGCACTCCTGCCGACCCGTCCCGGCCATACCGTCGCCTGCCATCTCCCGGTTCCGACCCGCAGGAGGATCGGAGCCGCAGTGCGCGCGCCGAACGCCCGCGCATGAGTCGCCTGGCGCCGGCCGCCTCCCCCGCCGAGCCGCAACGCGCGGCCGTTCGCGGGACACGCCAGGAGCCGCTGCTCGCGGCCCGAGACCTCGTCAAGCACTTCCCGCTCGCCCGCGGCGTCTTCCTCGGGGGAGAACGCGGGCAGGTACACGCCGTCGACGGGGTCTCGTTCGAGATCCCGCGCGGTGGGACGCTCGGGCTCGTCGGGGAGTCCGGCTGCGGGAAGTCGACCGTCGCGCGTCTCGTCACCCGCCTGCTCGAGCCCACCGGCGGTGAGGTCGTCTACGACGGGCGGGACATCACGCACTGGAAGAGTCGTGCCCTGCGCCCGTTGCGGCGCGAGATCCAACTCGTCTTCCAGGACCCCTACTCGTCGCTCAACCCGCGCCGCACGGTCGGGACGATCGTCGGCGAGCCGTTGCGGCTCCAGAAGATCGGGACGCGGAGCGAGCGGCGCACGCGCGTTCGCGAGCTGCTCGAGGTGGTCGGGCTCAACCCCGAGCACTACAACCGCTATCCGCACGAGTTCTCGGGCGGCCAGCGGCAGCGGATCGGGATCGCGCGTGCGCTGATCACGACGCCGAAGCTCGTCGTCGCGGACGAGCCGGTCTCCGCGCTCGACGTCTCGATCCAGGCGCAGATCCTGAACCTGCTCGCCGAGCTCCAGGGCGAGTTCGGCCTCACGTACCTCTTCATCGCGCACGACCTGAACGTCGTCCGGCATGTCTCCGACCGGATCGCCGTCATGTACCTCGGCAAGATCGTCGAGCTGTCGCCGGCGGACGAGCTCCACGCGCGCCCCGTTCACCCCTACACGGAGGCGCTCCTCTCCGCCGTGCCCACCGTCGAGACGGACGCACGCGAGCGGCTGCGCGGTCGGATCGTCCTCCGCGGCGACCCGCCGAGCGCAGTGGCGCCGCCGCCGGCGTGCCGCTTCCACACGCGGTGCCGCTATGCCACTGAGATCTGCCGCATGGTCGAGCCTCCGCTCGTCGACCACGGCGGCGGGCACCTCGCCGCCTGCCACCACCCCCTTGACGCGGCACCGCCCCCGGCGGCCCGCGCGCGCCGGGCCGCCTGATCCTCCGATCGGACGATCCTCGCTCCACCGCCGATGCGAGAGGCTGCGACGCGAAGGTCGCCGCCCGCGCCGACCCGGGGGGAGGGTCCGAGAAGGGAGCCGGGGAGCAGTGCCGCTCTCCGGCTCTGGCGGCGTACGAGCTGCCCCGGCCCCCGCAATCCTCCGGTCGGCCGATGCCATCGTCCACGCTACGACGCGAGGCTTGTGGGAGGTCGGCAGACTCGACCGGCCGCGCTCGAGCCGGCCGCCGAAATCCGAGGTCGGTAGCCGGGAGCAGCACGGCCGGCGAGCATGACGCCGGGCCCCGTGCTTCTCGCTCGCACGGGGCCCGGCTCTGCGCGGAGCAATGGGACACCCGGGTGGGAAAGAGGGCGTCCCCTTGGGGAGACCCTGCCGGCGACGGGCCCTGGGGGATGAGCTCGCCTCGGCAGTGGTTCGACGCCGCTGACTCTGCACCGCCGTCCCGCCCCGGCGCATCAGTAATCGCCCGCAGCGTTTGGGTGGCCCTGAACGGACGCCCGCGTGGGGCACGCGACGGTAGCGTCGGGGCAGGTGGGGTGCGCATCTCTCGCGTGCGCCCGCCGTCGTCCCCACACGGCCAAGGAGCAGCCATGATCGACCCGTCCCGGACCGTCGCCGAGCTCGTCCTCGAGCAGCCATCTCGCTCGCGTGTCTTCGAGGAGCTCGGCATCGACTACTGCTGCGGCGGCAAGCGGAGCCTGACCGACGCCTGCGAGGCGCGTGGGATCGCGCCCGTCGACGCTGTTGCGGCGCTCGAGACGGCAGAGAACGAGCCGTCGGAGGAGCGCGACTGGACGCAGGCACCGCTGCCCGAGCTCTGCGACCACATCGTCTCCCGCCACCACGAGCCGCTGCGTGAGGAGCTGCCGCGGCTCGACACCCTGCTCGAGAAGGTCGTCCGGGCGCACGGCGACGAGCGCCCAGAGCTGGCCGAGTTGCGCACGACGTTCGTCGCGCTGCGCACCGAGCTGGAGGAGCACATGGTGACCGAGGAAGAGGAGCTCTTCCCACTCGTCCGAAGCGGCGGCCCCTACGACGCCGAGCAGGTCGTGGAGCTCGAGCACGACCACGAGTGGGCCGGCTCGGCGCTCGCGAAGCTGCGCGAGCTGTCCGGCGGCTACGACCTCGACCGGGCGCTCTGCAACACGCACCGGGCGACGATCGACGGCCTGCACGCGCTGGAGCTCGACCTGCACCAGCACATCCACGAGGAGAACAACGTGCTCTTCCCGCGCGCGCTCGCCGCTGCATGAGCGTGGGGGCGCGGGTCGGCAGGCCGGCGCCGGCCCGGCTCGTTGCCGCCTACCTCGCCGCGGCGCTCGTCTGCTGGCTCGGAGCGGCGATCGCGATCGCGCGCGCCGCCCCCGAGCTGGCGACGGCGGGCGTCGCGGCGCCCGACGTCCTCCTCGCCGTCCACCTCGTCGGGCTCGGATTCCTCCCGCTCGCCGTGACCGGCGCTGCGCTGCACGTGCTGCCGACGCTCCTCCGCAACGACGCGTCACGCCTCCGCGGCTGGGTCGCCCTGCCGCTCCTCTGCGCCGGCCCGCTCCTCGCGTACGCCATCGCCTACGACCATGCGACAGCGACCTGGATCGCAGCGTCGGCGGAGACGGTCGGCTTCGTGCTCGTCGCATGGGAGCTGGTCGCGCTCGTCGTTCGCGCGCCCCACGACCGGATGCTGCTCGCGAGCCGCTTCGGCGTGCTCCTCTCGACGTTCCACGCCGCGGCGGCGCTCGCCGTCGGCGCAGGCCTCGCCGACCGAGGTTTCCAGCCGCTGCTCGGTGTCCCGCACGACCGCGCGATCGGCATCCACCTGAACCTCGCGGTGATCGGCTGGCTGACGCTCCTCATCGTGACCGTCGGCCGGACGCTGACGCCAATGCTGTCGCTCGCCCCGGCGGCCGGCCGCAGGCGGCATCCCGTGGAGGAGCTCGTGCTCACCGGCGGGCTGTGGCTGCTCGTCGCGGGGCTCGCGCTCGGCGAGCGGGCACCGGCGATCGCGGGCGGGCTCCTCGTGCTCGGGACGATCGCCGCATTCGCGCTCCTCACGGCGCGGACGGGCCGGCAGCACCGCCTGGCCGGGCTCGAGGGACCGCTCACGCACATGGTCACCGGCATGTTCTTCCTGCTCCAGGCGGCGATCCTCGGCATGGGCATGCTGTTCGGGCTCGATGCGTCGCCCGCGCGTCTCACGGCCTACGTCGTCGCGCTCCTCGTCGGCTGGGCGGCCGGCGTCACGCTCGGCCATCTCGGCAAGCTGCTCTCGCTGTCGGCCTGGACCTGGTGGCCGCCCGGCCCGCGACCGAAGCAGTCGGTGCTCTACCCGCGCCGGGTCTGGCTCGTCGAGGCGATCGTCTTCGCCGTCGGCATCGAGCTCCTCGTCAACGGCGTGCTGGGCGGATCCGAGAGCATGACCCTGCTCGCGGGGATGCTGCTCGTCGGCGCGGCGGGAGCGGCCTGCGTGGGCGCCGCGCTCACCCTCCGCGCGGGACGGCAAGCGCTGGCCGTCCACGCGGCTCCGGCGACGGGCTGAGTCGCCGCAGCTCGGCCTGCGAGAATCGGCAGTCCGCCGCCGGGGCGGAACGTCGCACCGCATCCAACGCGGCACCCCGATGCCGATCGAGATCGAGACACCCCATGGACCCGCCCGCGTGTCCGTCGAGACCGTGGTCGACGCGCGCGGCGTGCTCGTCCTCGGCCACGGCGCCGGTGGCGGCGTCGCGGCGAGGGATCTCGTGACGGCGGCCGCGGCCGCCCGGGCGGCCGGGCTCGCGTCCGCGCTCGTCGAGCAGCCGTATCGCGTCGCGGGGCGCAGGTCGCCGGCGCCCGCCGCGCAGCTCGACGCGGCCTGGCTCGCGGTCGTCGACCACCTGCGTACGAGCGGCCTCGCGGCCGGTGCGCTCGTCGTCGGCGGCCGTTCGTCCGGCGCGCGCGTGGCCTGCCGGACCGCCGCGGCGTCGGGCGCCGATGCGGTGCTCTGCCTCGCCTTCCCGCTGCAGCCGCCGGCCCGCGCCGGCAAACCGCCCGCGCCGAGCCGCCTCCCCGAGCTCGACGAGGTGACTGTCCCGATGCTCGTCGTCCAGGGAGCGAACGACCGCTTCGGCGTCCCGCCGGGCGCGCCGGGACGCACCGTGGCGGTCGTCCGGGGCGACCACGCGCTGCGGTCCGACCTCGGCGCGGTCTCCGAAGCCGTCGCAGCCTGGCTCGCCGACCTCCTCTGAGGTCGGCGGTCATTCGGCCTCGGCGGTCGCGGGGGCGCCGACCGCCTCGCTGTGGGCTTCCGCGGCGCCGCCCGGGCGGAGCAGTGCCCCGCCGATCGTCGCCGCGAGCGCTGCGAAGAGCGCGCCGGCGAGGAACGCGACGCGGTAGCCGCCGTTCAGCGCCTCGACCGCCCCTTCGCCCGACGCGAGCAGCGTGTCCGTGCGCGAGGCGGCGAGGCTCGCGAGCACGGCGAGCCCGAGCGCCCCACCCATCATGAACGAGGTGTTGACGACACCGGATGCCAGCCCCGCCTCGCTCGGTGCGACGTCGCCCATCGCGGCCAGCAGCACCGGGTTGAAGGCGATGCCCGCGCCGACGCCCAGCAGGATCATCCCGGGCAGGACGTCCACGACGAACGAGCCGTCGACCGGCGCCCGGGCGAACAGCACCAGACCCACCGCCGCAGTCCCGAGGCCCGCGGCGAGCGGCGCGCGGATTCCGAAGCGCATCACGATCTTCGCCGAGAGGCCGAGCGAGAGGACGCCCATGATCACGTTCCCCGGGAGGAACGCGAGGCCCACCTCGAGCGGGCTGTAGCCGAGCACGAGCTGCAGGTAGAGCGCCGCGAGGAAGAACCACGCGAACATGGCGGCAGCCCAGAGCACGCCGACGACGTTCGAGATCGCGAGGTTCCGCAACCGGAACAGCCCGAGCGGGACGAGCGGCGCGCTCGTCCGCGACTCGATCGCGAGGAAGACACCGATCAGCGTCGCCGCCAGAGCGAGCAGGCCGAGAGTCCGTGCCGATGTCCACCCGGCGTCGTTGCCGTTCACGATCGCGTACACGGCGACCATCGACGCGGCGGTCACGGTGACCGCCCCGGCCACGTCGAGCCGTCCGCCCGCCTGTCCGCGCGAGGCCGGCAGCAGCACGAGCGTGAGCGCGAAGACGGCGATCCCGACGGGGACGTTGACGAGGAAGATCCAGTGCCAGTCGAGCGTGTCGGTGAGCACGCCGCCGAGCAGGACACCGATCGAGCCGCCGCCCGACGCGACAAACCCGAACACGCCCATCGCCTTCGCCCGTTCGGCGGGCTCGGTGAACAGCGTGACGATGAGCGAGAGCGCGACGGCCGAGACGATCGCCCCGCCGATCCCCTGCACCGCCCGGGCGGCGACGAGCATGCCCTGCGAGCCCGCCAGACCGCAGGCGACCGAGGCGAACGTGAAGAGCCCGATCCCCGCGAGGAACATCCGCCGGTGGCCGACGATGTCGCCGAGCCGGCCGCCGAGGAGGAGAAACCCGCCGAACGTGAGCAGGTAGGCGTTCACGACCCAAGCGAGCGACTCCTCCGAGAAGCCGAGGTCCTCGCGGATCGACGGGAGCGCGACGCCCACGATCGTCACGTCCAGGACGATCATCAGATCGCCGAGGCAGAGCACGATCAGCGCGAGCCAGCGGGTACGGCTGTCGGCGATGGTCATCGGTCGGGCTCCTTCCGGCGGGTGTGGCGATGTCGAGGGGTTCGACAGCCCCGCGAGCCGAAACTCATCGCCCTGCGCGGCGATGAGTTCGCGTGTCTCCGCCGGTCGAACGTGCGATGGCCCCGGCAGAGCCGCGCATGCTCGACTTCTCGATCCACGGGCCGATCGAGCGCGCCGACCTGCCGGGTCTCTGCGAGCGCGTCTGCGCGCTCCTCGCGGCGAGCGGAGCGGAGGTCGCCCGCTGCGACGTGCGGGGCATCCAGCCCGACGCCGTCACGGTCGACGCGCTCGCACGGCTTCAGCTCGCCGCCCGTCGGCACCGCTGCACCGTGCGCCTCGTGCACGCATCCCGCGAGCTCCTGGAGCTCGTCTCCTTCATGGCGCTGGCCGATGTCCTGCCGAGCGAGGGCTAGGCAATCTCCTCGTACCGCAGCGGCAACCCGAAGAGCGGGAACACGCGCGCGGTGTCGAGGAAGAACGTCAGCTCGGCGATCCGACCGTCCTCGATCTCGACCACCTGGAGCGCCCACGGCTCGTAGCCGTCGCCGGACTCGCTCGGCTTGTACTGGCCGAACGCCGGCGCGCCGTTCGCCGCGACGGTCGGGATCACACGCGAGCCGCTGCACCCGATCCCGGGCCCGAACCACCAGGTGAAGATGTCGTCGCGGCCCCGCAGCCAGAGGTCGTACGGCGGCATCGACTGCGTCGCGTCCTCGTGGATCAGGGACGTCAACGCGTCCAGGTCGTAGCGCTCGAATGCGTCGACGTACCGGGCGAGGAGCTCCGCGTCGGCCCGCTCGACGGAGGGCGAGGTCGTCGTCGCCGTGAGGTCGCTCGCCTCGAGGGTCGCGCGTGCGCGCTGCAAGGCGCTGTTCACCGAGGCGACGCTCGTCTCGAGCAGCTCCGCCGCCTCGGAGGCCTTCCAGCGCAGCACCTCGCACAGGATCAGCGCCGCCCGCTGGCGCGGGGGGAGGTGCTGGAGCGCCGCGACGAACGCGAGCCGCACCGTCTCGCGCGCGGCCGTGACCTCCGCCGGATCGCCGTCCGGGACGACGAGCCCGTCCGGCACCGGCTCGATCCACGTGACCTCCGGGAGCGCGTTGAGGCTGGCGACAACCGGCTCGCGCGCAGGGCCGAGATCCATCGGACGCGCGCGCCGCTCACGGCCCGCGATCATGTCGAGGCAGACGTTCGTCGCGATGCGGTAGAGCCACGAGCGAAGCGCCGAGCGGCCTTCGAACCGCTCGAACGCCTTCCATGCGCGCAGCATCGTCTCCTGCACCGCATCCTCGGCCTCGAAGGGCGAGCCGAGCATCCGGTAGCAGTAGCCGGTCAGCTCGCGCCGGTGCTGCTCGAGCTGGCCCGAGACGTCGGTGGTGACGACGCTCACGGAGCCATCCTAGGAAGAGTCGCCGCGCGCGGGGGTTCGGCTAGCCGAACCCCCGGCATTTGGCGTTACTTCGTGGCCGCGCCGACGCGCGTCTCGGGCGCTGGCACGATGCGGATGTACGGCTTGGGCTCGTTCCACCCGTCGGGGTAGATCTCGCGGGCCTCGTCGTTCGACACCGAGCCGGCGATGATCACGTCGTCGCCGGGCTGCCAGTTGACCGGAGTCGACACCTTGTGATCGGCGGTCAGCTGGAGCGAGTCGACTACCCGCAGGACCTCGTCGAAGTTCCGGCCGGTCGTCATCGGGTAGACGAGCACCAGCTTGATCTTCTTGTCGGGCCCGATGACGAAGACGTTCCGCACGGTCTGGTTGTCGGCGGCCGTCCGGTCGCCGGGGTCACCGCTCACGTCGGCGCCGAGCATCCCGTACAGCTTCGAGATCCTGAAGTCGGCGTCGCCGATGATGGGGTAGTTCGGGGCGTGGCCCTGCGTCTCCTCGATGTCGCGCACCCAGCCCTCGTGATCCGAGGTCGGGTCGACGGAGAGCCCGATGATCTTCACGTCGCGCCGGTCGAACTCCGGCTTGATCGCCGCCATGTAGCCGAGCTCGGTCGTGCACACGGGCGTGAAGTCCTTCGGATGCGAGAAGAGCACGGCCCACGAGTCGCCGATCCAGTCGTGGAACGAGATCCGGCCCTCCGTGGTGTCCGCCTCGAAGTCGGGTGCGATGTCGCCGATCGTCAATGTCATACGCCAAACCTCCCGGTGTCGAACGTCGCGCGCCGCGCGGGGTCACGATAGTGCCCAACGCCAGCGCCAGGTCAATTCTTCCACAATTGAAGCATTGGCGGCGCGGCTGCCCGGAGGCCGCCGCGCCGCGCGCTGGACGCGCTAGAGGATCCCGCGGGACTCGAACGCGTCGGTGACCTGGGCCGCCGTCGCGGGGCCGTACAGTGTCCGGGCGGCGGAGACGATGTCCGCGGCGAGCGACGGCATCGTGCCGCCGTCGAAGCCGAACTGGCCCTCGAGGATCGCCGTGTCCGCCTTCACGTTCCCGATCGCGTTCCGGATGTCCCAGAGCGCCTGCGACCAGATCTCGCCGTCGGCGTGCACCTCGCCGACGAGGTCGTCGGGGTACGTCTTGCCCTCGTCGAGGCGCCGCAGGCAGTGCGGCTCCGACCGCGTATACGAGGTCGCGTCCCAGTCGGCGACACAGGCGGGGTCGGCCGATGCGGGCCGGCCGAGGGCCGTGCGCACGACCTGCGAGACGGTCACGGCCCAGTAGTCGCCGAAGCCCTCGCTGATCGCGCCCGCCTCCTCCGTCGAGAACTGGAAGCCCTGCGAGAAGTGGATTGCGTGGCCGTACTCGTGGAGGATCACCTCGCCGTCCTCCGCGTCGTCGACCCCGCCCTTGCCGAGCCGGATCTCGTCCTGCTTGTCGGTCGCGAACGAGTTGTCGACCCCCCACTGGTTGATGCGCAGCCTCTGCGGCCGCATGTTCACCGGCCGGAGCGTCGAGCCGAAGCCGAGCGACTGGATATACCGCTGCGCCTCGGTGATCCAGTAGTACGCCATCACCTGCTCGAACTCGTCCTGATGCCGGTCGTACAGGAAGGTGTTCGTCGGCGAATAGGCCGGGTTGCCGGTCTCGCTGCGGATCTCGGCCCACTTGCCGCGCAGGAACCCGGAGCCGTCGAGGTCTCGCAGCGTCACCGCGCGGTAGGCCTCTTGCGGGACGGCGTCCGCCGAGTCCTTCTGGTCGGTGAGCTTCTGGATGCCGAGGTCCTGCACCGGATTCGGCGCGAACACGAGCGCCCGCCCGGTATCGGAGCCGGAGCCCGGCTTCGTGGCGTACGCGGCGGACGCGACGACCAACGCCAGTGCGGCAATTGCGATCAGAGCTCGCTTCACGTTCGTCTCCCCTGTCGGTTGCGAAGCCGTCGGCAGGATAGTCGGGCACGCCCCGCGGCAGTACCCCCGAAAGGGCCCCCGGCGCGGCTCAGCCCTGCAGAGACGCGCGTGCGGGCGACGCGGGGACGTCCTGGCGCGCGGCCTGCGTCTGACCTGCGCCCGCCCTGATCGCCTCCAGTTCGGCCGCGACCGAGACGCCGTAGAAGATGCTGAACGACGAGAGGAACGTCCAGATCTGCAGCGCGACGATGCCGGCGAGCGGCCCGTACGTCTGCCCGAAGGACGACGAGAACCGGAACGCCAGCGCCAGACCGATGGTGGCGAGCGCCCAGAGCGCGACGGCGACGCCGCCACCGAACGCCAGCCACGCCTTCCCGGGCTGATGCCGGTTCACCGAGCGACCGAGCAGCGCGGCGAGGCAGACGGCGATCAGCAGCAGACCCACGGGCCACCGCAGGACCTCCCAGACGACGCGTGCCTCGTGCCCCCAGCTCGAGCCTATGTTCCGACCGAACCCGAGCATGAGGAAGGCGAGTCCGAGACCGACCCCGACGGTCAGGGTCATCACGAGCGCGACCGCGTACTTGCGCACCGTCGGCCGGTCTCGCTCGATCCCGTAGATCCGATTGAGGCCGCGCTCGATCTGGGCCATGGCGGTGACCGACGTGATCAGCACCCCGATCAGGCCGATCGTCAGTGGGAGGAAGCGGTTCTGGTGGCCGACCTTGTTCGCCTGCCGGACGGCGTCGGCGAGCACGTCGCTGGCGGGACCGGGGACCGCGCTCCTGATCGTCTCGACGATCGTCGACGTGATCCCGGAGTGCCCGAACGCCGCGGCGAAGCCCACCAGCACGACGAGCCCCTGCACGAGGACGAGCGACGTGGCGAAGGCGAGCGACCGGGAGTGGCTGGTGCCGTCCGCGAGACGGAAGCGCACGAACGCGCTCTCCAGCAGGCGCAGCCGCCCGGTGCGCGCGAGCGTCTCCTTCGGGTCGTCGTCGATGCTGTCCCACGTCTCGGGGACGCGCGGCGCGGTGCTCACGACGCCCCCGGCACGGCGACGGCGATGGCGCCCGGGTCGATGCGCGCCTTGAGCTTCTTGACCTTCTTGCGGTCACCGCCGTCCAGCTCGTAGGGGACCTTGCGGTCGAGGGAGGCGGTGACCTTCTTCGCCTTCGTGACCTGGACGAAGGGCGACTTCGCGGTCGAGCCGACGGCGGTGCGCGCGACCGTCCGCGCCCACTGGCCGAGGCCCTCGGCGTTCGTCACGCCGACCTCGAGCAGCCCGTCCTCCGGGCTCGCGTCGTCGAACGCCTCGATGCCGCCGAAGAGCGAGCCGAGGTTGCCGAGCAGGATGCAGCTGGCGGTGCCCTCGTACCAGAGCTCGTCGTTCACCTCGATCGTCGCCTCGAACGGCTCGGTGCGGAGGTTCTTCGACGCCGTCCAGATGTACGCGAGTCGCCCGAAGCGGTCCTTGAGCTGTCCGTCCGCCCCCTGGATCATGCGCGCGTCGAGCCCGGCGCCGGCCATCACGGCGAACCGCTCTCCGTTGAGCTTCCCGACGTCGAGCGTGCGCGTCCGCCCGCGCAGGCCGATCTCGATCGCCTCGGCGATGTCCTGAGGGATGCCGAGGTTCGACGCGAACAAGTTCGCCGTTCCCGCAGGGACGATCGCCATCGTCACGCCGCTCCCCGCGAGCACGTCGACGCACCGCTGCACCATCCCGTCGCCGCCCCAGACGAACACGAGGTCCGCGCCGTCGCTCAGGGCCCGCTCGACCCGCTCGGGCGCGTACTTGCTCTTCGGCACCTCCGACCAGTATGGGTCGGCGACGCCGGCGCGCCTGAGCTCGCGGCGAAGCTCCTCGAGCCCGCCGCCGATCGTCTTCCCGGCGTGGGCGACCACGGCGACCTTCTTCACGTCGCGTCCCTCCGCCTTGCATCGCGCGCGTTCGCCGCGGCCGTCGCCGCCCGTGCGGCGAGCACGAGGACGCCGAGCGCGAGGAGACCCATCACCACGCCTGCGGCGCTGTCGGTGATGTGGTGCATGCCCCTGTACATCCGGGCCCATCCGACGAACAGCGCGAGCGCGATCGTGAGGCAGACGGCGAGCATCGAGAACCACCGGCGGTGGAGCCAGGAGGACAGCAGGAGAAGCACGCCGCCGTAGAGCGCGACCGTCGCCGCGATGTGACCCGAGGGGAAGCTCGCGGTCGGGTCGAGGCCCTCGAGCCGATGGACCGGAGGGCGGTCGCGCTCCACGACGAGCGTCGTCGCCCGATACGACCCGGATTCGACGCCGATCACGAACAGCGTGAAGGCGGCGAGCAGCCACTTGCGCTTGAGGAGGAAGACGACGACGAGCACGCCGACGACCACCGGGATCACGAGCCCGCCTGCCAGCGTCGAGCCGAGCCATGAGAGGTCGGTGAGAGCAGGCGAGCGCCGCTCGGCCAGCCACCGGTTGACGTCGTTGTCCCATTTCTCGAACCCGTGCACCGGGACGAGCAGCTCGGTCAGCAGAAGACCGGCGGAGATCGTCAGCCCGACGAGAGCTGCGAAGCCGGCCACGACCGTCGCCAGGAAGACACGGGCGGGATGCGTCGCGCCGAGCCGGTGCGCGAGATGCTCGGCAGGGCCGTCGGGCGTCGGCTCGAGCACCGCGACGGACCGCGGACGATCGTCCCTACCCGCCGCCGCCCGTGGCGTGCGCAGCGGGCGGAGCGCAACGGCCGGGGCCGTCGAAGAGTCCGCCGCATCCACGGCGGGCTGTTTACCCCCGCGACACCATGGGCAAACTCGAGGGTGATGCCGCTCCTCGTGCTCTTCCTCGTCGCGATCGCAGGGGGCACCCTCGTGGCTCTCCTCGCCTCGCGGTACCCCACGCCGGTCATCGGCGAGGAGCCGTCCCAGGCGGCGGGCGAGAAGCTCGCCGAGGAGACCGTGAAGCGGCCGTGGCTGCGGCGCACGCTCACCCGGCGGCTCGACCCCGCCGCGGCGACCGGGCTCGCGCTCACGATCGCGCTCGGGCTCGCGATCGTGGGCGGGATGGTGATCGGCGTCCTCGCCTACCTGATGCGCTCGAGCGGGGCGCTCGTGGGGGTCGACAACGGCGCCGGCCAGTGGGGCGTCGACCATGCGACATCGTGGTCGACCCGCGGGATCCAGCTCGTGACCGACCTCGGCGGCACCTGGTTCGTGATCGCTCTCGCGGTGGTCGTCTGCGTCGTCGAATACGTCCGCGTACCCAACCGGTGGATTCCCGTCTTTCTCCTCACGGTGCTGCTCGGCGAGGTCGTTCTCGTGAACGCGATCAAGGATCTCCTCCACCGCGTGCGGCCGACCTTCAACCCGATCGCCGAGACGCTCGGTCCCTCGTTCCCGAGCGGCCACTCGGCCACTGCCGCGGCGTTCTACGCCGCCGTCGCGCTGATCCTGGCCCGGCGCCGGAGCCCGCGGACGCGCTCACTGCTCGCCGGAGCAGCGGTCGCCGTCGCCGTCGGCGTGGCGGCCAGCCGCGTGCTGCTCGGCGTCCACTGGCTCTCCGACGTGGTCGCCGGCCTGGCGTTCGGCTGGGGCTGGTTCGCGCTCTGCGCGATCGCGTTCGGCGGCAGGTTCCTCTCCTTCGGCGAGCCCGCGGAGAAGGCGGCGCGCGTCGCCGAGCGCGCCGAGGCGAGGTCGGCGCCGAGCCGCTGACGCGACTACAGGTCGAACAGACGGCTCTGCATCGGGCCGAGCACCCGGCGCCGTCGGCGCGAGACGCCGGGGAGCATGACCAGCCGATGGGTCAGGGGCTCGCCGTTCTCGAGCCGGTGGAGCTGGTCGTCGGCGATCGGCCGCCAGCGCTCGTCGACGAGCGCCGTCGGGTCGCCGGACACCTCCTCCGGGGACGCCTCGAGGTGCTCCGCCCAGAGTCGCAGCCGCGTCTCGCGCGCCAGCGAGGGGTCGAGCGAGACGACGTTCATCTCCGTGTCGTTGAAGAGCGAGTGGGCGTTCAGGTTCGCCGAGCCGACGGTGAACCACGTGTCGTCGACGATCCCGATCTTCGCGTGCACGTAGACGACGTCGCGGAGCTTTCCCGCGCGCGCGTACACCGTGCACGCGAGGAACCGCTCCGCTCCGTCGTCGGCGTTGATCAGCGCCGCGATCTGGCCGCGCGAGATGTCCGCGCCGTCGTTCGCCCGGGCCGGTAGCAGCACGACCACCCGGAAGTCGTCGCTCGGCGGGTCGCGCAGCTTGTCGATCAGCACGCCGACGATCTCGGGCGACCACAGGAACTGGTTCTCGAGGTAGACGAAGCGCTCGGCGGAGCGAAGGGCGCCCATGTAGGACGCGAGGATCGAGTAGTCGCCGCGCCGCACCGCCCGATAGGTCTTCGCGGGAAGCGTGCGCGTGACCTGGAGCTCGACGTCACCCGCGGCCTCGGGCACCGCCGGCGACGCCAGCTCCTCCCGACCGGGCCGGCGCCACCTCAGCCGGAAGTGCTCCGCGACGTCGACGACGGCCGGGCCTTCGATCCGTACTGCGGCGTCGTGCCAGCCGATCCCGCCGCGGGCACGATGGTTGCCGGTGTCGAAGGGGTCGCCGCCGTCGAGCGTCAGGTCGATGCCGCCGACGAAGGCGACTCGGTCGTCGATCACGATCGTCTTCTCGTGATGACAGTGTGTGAGGCCCGTGCACCCGTCGACGGCCGCCTTGATCCGCGTGTGGCGCACGAGATCCTCCACCGCGTTCCGCACGTCGCCACGCGAGGGGCGGAACGCCGGGACGGGGGCGCCTTGCCAGAGGAGCACCCGCACGTCGATCCGCTCGGCGAGCTCCGCGAGGAGGTTGCGCACGACGACGGGCTCCTCCTCGCGGGTGAGCTGGAGCTCGGGCGAGAGGAACCAGCCCGTCAGATGCACGTGCGATCGGGCGCCGGACAGCTCCTGGGCGATACGCGGCAGAGCTTCCGCCCCATCGATCAACACCTCGACGGCGTTCCCGGGACGCGGATCTGCCCCCTCGCGGACGAACGAGGCAGTCGTGGCATCGAGCGCGTGCTCCCAGCCGACGTGCCGCAGCTCGTCGCGGTGCCGGTGCCGGACGGTCCTGTCGAGACGATCGCCGAGGGCGTGGCCGACCCAGACGCCGAGGCGCTCCGCCGTCCTCGGGACCGGCGCTTGCCCGGGAACCGCGTCCGCGGGCCGCTCCGTCCGACCCGTCGAGATGTCTTCGTCGCCCTGCGCCACGCCGCGATCATAGGGAGCGCAACGTGTCGGACCGGTCGGCTGCGGGTACGACCGCGACGTGGCGGTGCGCGAGACGACGAGGGGAGAGCCGGAGCCCGAGGCTCAGGAAGGAGACCGGGGGGTACACGACCTGTCCCGGTTCGCCGGGCGGGTCGCGATCGCGACTCTCGTCGTCACGGGCATCCTCACGGCGGCCGTCGTGGTCTGGGAGGCCCGCCTGGTGGTGGCGCTCCTGCTCACCGCGATCATCCTCGCCGCCGCGCTCCGGCCCGGTGTCGACCGGTTGGCCGGCCTCGGCGTCCCCCGCGGCGTCGGCGTCGTCCTCCACTACGCCGTCCTCGTGGCGATCATCGGCGTGGGTCTGTGGCTCGTCGTGCCCGCGGCGGCCGACCAAGTTCAGGCCGCGCTCGGCGACCAGCATCCGCTGCGTCAGGAAGCACGTCAGTCCACGGGCGTCAAGCACGACATCCTCATCGCGCTCGACAGGAAGCTGAGTGACGTGCCGTCGGGAACCAGCCTGGTCGACCCGGCGGTCGAGTACGGGCGCAAGGCGTTCGAGGCGATCATCGGCACGTTCTTCGTCCTCGCCGCCTCGGCCTACTGGATCGTCGAGCGGAATCGCGCGGTCGACCTCGTCTGCTCGCTCGTGTCACGACCCAGGCGCAGGAAGGTCCGGGACACGTGGGACCTCGTGGAGCTCCGGCTCGGCGCGTTCGTGCGCGGCCAGGCCGTGCTCGTGGCGCTCGTGGCGACGGTGCTGTCGGCGTGCTTCTGGGCGATCGGTCTGCCCTACTGGCTCCTGGTGGGAGTGTTCGCCGGAGTGGTCGAGATCGTTCCCGTGATCGGCCCGCTCGCCGCCGCAATCGTCGCGATCGGGGTGGGGCTCTCCCAGTCCGTCCACCTCGCGATCCTGGCCGGGATCGTCGTGCTCGCCGTGCGCCTGCTCGAGGACTACGTGGTCCTACCGAAGGTGCTCGGCCACTCGGTGGGTCTGTCGCCGCTCGTCGTGCTGGTCTCCGTCACGACCGTCGGCCTGGTTCTCGGTGGGTTCGCCGTCATCCTCGCCGTACCGCTCGCGAGCATCGCGGTGACGCTCGTCGACATCGTCGTCCGGGACAAGGACCCGGCCACGGAGCCCGTGCCGTCCGTGCTGTTCCCGGCGAGCGACGTCGAGTAGGGTCGCGCCTCTATGGGGCTCGGCGCGGCTTCTTCGTGAACGCGTTGGGAGGGGTCACGCGGTCCCAGACCCGGTTGCTCGCCGCAACGCGGGTGACCTTCGTACGGTAGGCGCCCACCGACGCCGGCCGCGAGAAGGTCATGCTGCCGGTTGTGGTCCGCCCGGCGGCGCGCGCGTAGACCTTGCCGTTCCGGTAGAGGGCGACGGTGACGGAGGCATCGCGCACGCGCCTTCCTCTGCCGTCGACGACGGTCACGTACACGTGCAGCCGCTTCTGCGCGACGCCGTAGCGCACGGCGGCGACCCGGACGGGAGGCGGCGACGTCACCGTCACGTTCGACGTCGCGCTGAGCGTGCCCGTCGGCGTCGTCACGCTCGCGGTCACCCGGGCGACGCCGGGCTCCGTCCCGGCCGTGAACGTCGTGGTCGTCCCCATCGCCGCGGTGAGGGCGCCGAGCGTCGGCGGCGAGACGGTCCAGAGGGCGGCCGTCGGCGTCGCGTTGCCGAACGCGTCCACCCCGACCGCCGTCAGCGCGACCGCACCGCCCGGGAGCACGCTGACCGTCGCCGGCTCGACGCGCAACGAGACCGGCGCCGCTCCGCCGACGGTGATCTGCTGCGTGCCCGAGACGACCCCCGCGGCCGTCGCGGTGAGGGTTGCCGTCCCGGCCGTTGGATCCTGGTAGTAGACCTGGGCCGTGGCGAAGACTCCGGCGGGCAGCTGGACGGCGAGCGTCGGCGCGAACGGCCCCTCCGGGCTCGTGGCGAAGAGGCCGGTCGCCGAGGAAGAGGTGATCGTGACCGGCACGGCTGCGGCGGGTCGCGCGGCGACGGTGGCGACCTGCACCTGGATCGACACCGGCTTCGAGATCGCGCCGGCCGCGATGGTCTGGGGCGCCGAGACGAACGCGAGCGTCGTCGGCGACCAGGCGCGGAACCCGCGCCAGCCGACCGAGGGTGTCGCGCCGCCGAGGTCTCCCGCGCACCAGACACCGCTCGCGCCGCACGCCGCGACTCCCGGGTCGGCCGGCGAGTCGGCTGCCGAGTCTCTGATCGCCGTCGCGATGCGGTCGAGGACGGCCGCCGTCCGCTGCGTGAAGTCGCTCGGCGCGAGCGCGTCGAGATTCTTCGGGGCCCAGGCGAATCCAAACCGGTCGGTGGCCCGGCCGGCCCGGACGCCGTGGTTCCGGAGCGCGTACACCTGGGCCGAGACGTACTGCTGCATCAGGACGTCGTCGACCGCGGTCCAGCCGAACGCCGACTCCCACTGCCAGGCAGCGTTCGCGAGCGTGCTGCCGGCGTTGCCGAGGAACGCGTTCGCGGTTCCCGAGACGGCGCCACCGGCCGCAGCCAGCAGGTCCATGTGGCGGAGGTACTCGACGAGCCCGTCGCGCCGGCCGGCGAGCGGGACGCCGGGGACGGCATAGCTGCGGACGTCCCCGTAGGCCTCCTGCGACCAGTCGCTCACGTAGACGTTCATGTCGATCCAGAACTGCGCGTCCTGGAACCACTCCTGCACCCGTGCCTTGTACGTCCCGAGCTCCGGGACGCGCTGACCGATGCCGACCACGAACACGACCCCGCGCGCGGTGGGCCCTTCGCCGGCCGCGTCGTACAGGCCGCGGAGGAGCTCCCGCACGTTCGCCCGTCCGTTGCCGTCCCCGCGGCGCACGGCCGAGGAGACCTCGTTGAGCGCCCACGTGTCTCCCGCCGCGACGTCGTAGCCCGCCGCGGCCATCCGGCGTCGCGCCTCGACGCCTGCCTGGTACCACGTCGAGCCCGTGCTCGCGACCCACTTCTGCCAGGCCGTGTAGTGGATCTCGGCGAGCGCGTGGAACGTCGGGCCGAGCGCGCGAATGCGCTGGGCCTGGTCGGGCCGCGGCTTCGTCTTGTCGGCGACGACCGGCGGGACCGAGACGTAGTACTGGGCGCAGGGCGACGCCTTGGCTGCCAGCGTCGTCGCGAGCCGCAGCCAGTCCGTCGCGGCGTAGAACGTTGCCCGGAGCGGCCGGCAGTCCGCGTCGACGGAGAGCGGCCGGATCTCGCGCTTCGAAGTGAGCCGCTCCCACATGGCCTGAGTCGCCTGCGGATCGAGCGACGGGACCGACGGCGACGGCGCGGCCGACACCGGGCCCGCGAGCGCCGCTGCGAGGGCCGCGCACGCGAGCGCGACCAGGAGCAGCCGGCGGCGGAGCATCGCGGCAGGCTACGCGAGGGCTGTGATGGAGCTATGAGGAACGACGTCCCCGTCGAGAACGTCGCGCAGCTGGTCGAGCGTGACGTTGCCGCCGGTGCAGACCAGTGCCACGCGACGCCCGGCGAGCCGCTCGCGGAGCCGTAACGCAGCCGCGAGTGGCGCCGCGCCTGCGCTCTCGACGAGGTTCCGCGTGTGCTCGATCATCAGCCGCGTCGCGTCGCGGAGCTCGTCCTCGCCGACGAGCACGAAGTCGTCGAGGTGCTCCCAGAGGATCGACTGCGGCAGCTCGAAGCCGACCCGTGTCGCGAGCCCCTCTGCCGCTGTGGCCATGCGGTCACGGACGACCGAGCGCGCCTGCCACGACCGGAACGCGGCCGGCGCCAGCTCCGCCTGGACGCCGATCACCTCGCAGCCCGGCGCCACCGCCTTCGCGACGATGCATGCGCCCGCCGCGCCGCTGCCGCCGCCGATCGGGACGACGATCGCGTCGAGCCGCGGCTCCTGCTCGAGCGCTTCGAGCGTGTGCGTCCCGACGCCCGCGATCAGCAAGGGCTCGTTGCCGGAGTGCACGTACCGGTAGCCGTGCTCCGCCGCGAGCGCCTCGCAGTGCTCACGCGCCTCGTCGAAGTCGCGGCCGTGCTCGACGACGTCGGCACCGAGCGCGCGCATCGACCGGAGCTTCGCGGGGTTCGCTCCGACGGGGACGCACACGACCACGTGGGTGCCGAAGAGTCTCCCCGCGTAGCCGATCGACTGGCCGTGGTTCCCCGTCGAGGCGGTGACGAGGCCTCGCGCGCGCTCGCCGCGATCGAGATGCGAGACGAGGTTGATGCCGCCTCTCACCTTGAAGGCCCCCGTCGGCAGGTGGTTCTCGTGCTTGACGAGGATCTCGGCGCCGACGAGCCCGGTCAGGCCGGGGTACCCGTGGAGGGGCGTCCGCAGGAGGTACGGCGCGATCGCGCGGCGCGCCTCGAGGACGTCCGCGAGAGTGAGCGTGGGCCATGCGCCGACAGGCGGCATGGGCCGACGCTACAGGCCGGGCTCCGGCTCCAGCGGGAAGACGGCGGTCAGCGTCGTCCCGCCACCGTCCGGGCTGACGATGGCGAGAGTCCCACCCAGCGCCTCGACCCGGTCGACGAGCCCGCCGAGCCCCGACGCTTCCTCCTGGCACTCGATGCACGCGCCCCCGATGCCGTCGTCCCGGACGACGACCGTGAGCGCGTTCTCCTCGTCGGCCACGGTGAGCCACAGCCCCGACGCCCGCGCGTGCTTCACCGCGTTCGTGCAGGCCTCCGAGCACACGTAGTACGCGGCCGCCTCGAGCGCCTCGGGCAGGCGCCGCGGGAGACGCAGGTCGACCTCGACCGGGATGGCAGCCCGGGCGGCGCCTGCGCGCAAGGCCGCCTCGAGCCCTCGCTGGGCCAGGAGCGGCGGATGGAGCCCGCGCGCCAGCTCGCGTAGCTCGTCGATCGCGCCCTCGAGCTCCTCGAGCGCGCCCCTGGCCATCGCGACGAGCTCCGGATCCTCCGACAGCCGTCCTTCGAGCGTGCGGAGACCGAGGAGCGCCGCGGTGAGCCGCTGCTGCGCGCCGTCGTGGAGGTTCCGCTCGAGGCGCCGCCGCTCCCCGTCGGCCGTCTCGAGGATCCTCAGGCGCGACGCCCGCAGCTGGTCGAGCTTCGAGACGAGGTCGCGATGAAGCCGGTCGCGCTCCATGGCGATCCTCATCAGCGGTATCAACGTCGCGGTGAACTCGGGCACGTCGAGCAGGCGCGCGTCGTGGGCGAGCGCCCCGATCTTCCGTGTCTCGTAGCCGACCCACGTGACGGCGCCGCCCGCTCCGGCAGCGGGCTCGGCCGTGACGCCGCGGACGTCGACGTAGCGCTCGAGCTCCCAGTCCCACCAGTAGAGCGTGAGCCCGGGGTCGTCCAGGATCTCGGAGAGCGCCGACTCGACCTGGTCGGGCGTGGCGAGGTCGGGAATGCCCTCGAACACCCGCCCGATCGTGTCGAGCCACGAGACGACCTCGCTCACGGACGGGTTGTAGCGCGTGTAGCGGCCGGGCGCCAGGCGCCGGAGGTAGACCCTCGCCTGCGGCGTCCTGGCGGGCCGACGCCCTACTTGACGGTGATGACGCCCTTCATCCCCGCGGCCGCATGGCCGGGGAGCGTGCACAGGTACGGAGCCTTGCCCTTCTTGAGCACGACCGTCAGCGTGACCGACTTGCCGGGCTTCAGCTTCGGCGTGACCTTGCCCGCGATCTTGAAGTCGTGCTCGAGCGCGCCCCTGTTCGTGATCCTGAAGGTGACCTTGCCCTTCGTCACGAGCTTCTTCGACAGCGTGAACTTGAGCTCCGACGGCTTGCCGGCGGTGACGTTGACCACCGTCGCGGACGACCCGGCGGACGCCGGCAACGCGATCACCAGCGCCACGGCGACGCTCGCCAGGATCGCGACCAACCCCTTGCTCGTCATGCTCCTCCCTCGGACTCGAAGTGCCTCCCGCCGCACTATGCCTGCCGTTGCCGCGACCCGGCGCCGGTCCGCCCGTACGCTTCTCCGATGGCGACCCGCCGCCGAGATGCCGCCGCCTCGTCGCGCACACGCGTCCGTCGCCTGCCCGAGCGCGGCAGGTACGACCGCGAGGCGCTCGAAGCCGTGCTCGACGCGGGGATGGTCGCGCATCTCGGCTTCGTCGCCGACGGCCAGCCGTTCGTCATCCCGACGCTCCACGCCCGGGTCGACGACGAGGTCTATGTGCACGGGTCTGCGGCGAGCCGAACGCTGCGAACGCTCGCGGGGGGCTTTCCCGCCTGCCTCACGGTCACGCTCCTGGACGGCATCGTCCTCGCGCGGTCGGTGTTCGAGCACTCGATGAACTACCGGTCGGTCGTCGTCCTCGGACACGCGACGCCGGTAGTCGAGCCGGACGAGAAGCTCGCCGCGCTCGAGGCGTTCACCGAGAAGCTGCTCCCCGGCCGCTGGAACGAGGCGCGCCAGCCCACGGCGAAGGAGCTGAAGGCGACCTCCGTGCTTCGCCTCCCCCTCGACGAGGCGTCGGCGAAGATCCGCGAGGGCGGCCCGGAGGACGGCGACACGCCCGACGCCGAACTCGAGGTCTGGGCAGGCCACGTCCCGCTCGTCGTGACGGCGCTCGAGCCCGTTCCCGATCCCTCGCTGCGGCCCGGGATCCCCGTGCCCCCCGGCCTCCGGCCGTACCGGCGCCCCGGCCTCGTCGGATAGCGACACTTCCACGGTGACCACGCCCGCCTTCGACACCGTCGTGATGAAGTTCGGCGGCTCGTCGGTCGCCGACCCCGACAAGATCCGTCACGTCGCGCAGCGGTTCGTCGAGGCGAAGCGACGTGGGCTGAACGTGGTCGGCACCGTCTCCGCGATGGGAAAGACGACCGACCAGCTGCTCGCGCTCGCCTCCGACGTCTCCCCCACGCCGAACCCACGCGAGCTCGACATGCTCCTCTCGACCGGCGAGCGCATCGCCTGCGCCCTCGTCGCGATGGCGATCGACGACCTGGGCGAGGAAGCCGTCTCGTACACGGGCTCGCAGGCGGGCATCCTCACCGACTCGGCGCACACGCGAGCGAAGATCCGCGAGATCCGCGGCGACCGGATCCGGACGTCGCTCGAGCAGGGGAAGATCGTGCTCGTCGCCGGCTTCCAGGGCTTCTCGCGCGACACGATGGACATCACGACGCTCGGGCGGGGCGCAGGAGACCTCACAGCGGTCGCGCTCGCGGCGACACTGGGCGCCGCGTGCGAGATCCACTCGGACGTCCCGGGGGTCTTCACCGCCGACCCGCGAATCGTCCCGGGCGCCCGCAAGCTGCCGTTCGTCTCGTACGACGAGATGCTCGAGATGGCGGCCTCCGGCGCGAAGGTGCTCGCGCTCCGCTCGGTCGAGCTCGCGCGCAATCATGGGGTGCGCATCCACGCGCGCTCGACGTTCTCCGACGAGGAAGGAACCTGGGTGACCGATTACGAGGGAATGGAGCAGGCGATCATCTCGGCCGTCACCCACTCCGAGACCGACGTCGTCTTCACGCTGACCGGTATCCCGGACCGCCCCGGCGTCGCAGCGATGATCTTCGACCGCGTCGCGCAGGCGCAGGTGAACGTCGACACGATCATCCAGAACGTCGTCCACGGGCGGGCGGAGATGTCGTTCTCGGTTCCCGCCGAAGACGTCGCGGCGACCAACGAGGCGATCTCGTCGGCGCAGGCCGACCTGGGCGTCTTCGCGGTGGAGATGAACGACCGTCTCGGCAAGGTCTCGCTCATCGGTGCGGGCATGCGCTCGCACCCCGGTGTCGCGGCGACGATGTTCCGCACGCTCGCCGAGCTCGAGATCAACCTCGAGATGATCTCGACCTCGCCGATCAAGATCTCCTGCATGATCGGCCGCGACCGCATCCCGGAGGCCGTGCGGGCGCTCCATGAGGCGTTCGCCCTCGAGGGCGAGCCGCAGCCGGAACCCACGATCTGAGCCGTTTCTTGCCCGCCAGGCAGGAGTCCGCAGGAGCGGATTCCTGCGGCTCGATCCCCGCCTACGGCGGGGCAGATCCCCGAAGGCGCCCGCATTCGCGGTCGCAACTGCACCAGTAAGCCGGGCAGGCACCCGGCCCGCAACGGCGAACGCCTGCAGCGTGAGCGACCGCACCGTCGAGGCGCTGATCACGGCCGGCGTCGGCCTCGTCGTCGTGGTCGCCGTCCGCTTCCTGCTCGGTCGCGCGTTCGAGCGCTACGTCGCCCGGCTCGCCGCCAAGGACGCTGGGCTGGCCGCCCGCCGGCGGACGACGCTCGGCTTCCTACGGCGCGTGATCGTCGCGTTCGTCGCGGCGATCGCGATCTGGAAGGTGCTGGCGCTCTACCCGAGCACGAACCAGCTCGCGAACGCGCTCCTCGCATCGAGCGCCGTTCTCGCGATCTTCGTCGGCCTCGCGTTCAACACGCCGCTCTCGAACCTCGGCTCCGGGATGCTCGTCGCGTTCGCGCAGCCGCTGCGGATCGGCGACCGTGTCACCGTCGGCGACCAGACGGGCTTCGTCGAGGAGATGACCCTGCTCTACACGACGCTCGTCACCGACGACGCACGGCGCGTGTACATCCCGAACAGCCAGCTGACCGCGTCGATGATCGTCAACCGGACGATCCGCGACCCGCGACGGGTCGTGTCGGCGTCGTTCCCCGTCCGGCTCGGCGCTCCGGTCGACGAGGCAAAGAGCACGGTGCTGCAGGCCATCGACGGCCTCGATGGCCTCCACAAGGGCCAGGGCAAGGTGCTCGTCGGCGACGTGAGCGGCGGCTCGGTGTGGCTGACGGCGACCGTGTCGGCGCCGCTCGACGCGGACGTCATCCAGCTCGGCTCGGACGTCCGCGAGGCGGCGCTCGGCGCGCTCGGGGAGGCCGGCTTTCTCGCGGCCTAGGGCAGTGTCCGCGAGCTACGAGTCGCGGCCGGAGACGCAGAAGGAGGGGGCTCGCGGGGGAACCATCGGTTCCCCCGCCCTCCTACACGCAGTCTCGTAGAGCCTGCGCCTCGGGCAGGGTCTCGAGCCGCTTCAGCGTGTTGTTCTCGATCTGTCGGATCCGCTCGCGGGTGACGCCGAACGCCCGCCCGACCTCCTCGAGCGTGCACGGTGCCTCGCCGAGCAGCCCGTAGCGCAGCTCGATCACCTTGCGGTCGCGCTCGGGCAACGACCCCAGGGCGAGCTCGATGTCCTCCCGGCGGAGCGAGAGGGAGGCCGTGTCGAACGGCGACTCGGCCTGGTCGTCCGGGACGAAGTCGCCGAGCGAGGAGTCCTCCTCCTCGCCGATCGGCTTCTCGAGCGACACCGGCATCTGCGCCATCCGCAGGATCTCGCGCACCTCGTCGGTCGACATCTCGAGCTCCTCCGCGACCTCCTCGGGGCGCGGCTCGCGGCCGAGGCGCTGGACGAGCTGGCGCTCGATGTGGACGACCTTGTTCAGCTTCTCGACCATGTGCACCGGGATCCGGATCGTGCGCGCCTTGTCGGCGATCGCGCGGGTGACCGCCTGGCGGATCCACCACGTCGCGTACGTCGAGAACTTGTAGCCCTTGCGGTAGTCGAACTTCTCGACGGCGCGGATCAGGCCGAGGCTCCCCTCCTGGATCAGG
>NZ_DATMBZ010000178.1:0-3775 GCF_035558935.1 Gaiella sp.
CGAGCTTCGTCCCGTACGGCGATGCCAACACGCAGAGTGGTGCGAGCACGACGAGCGTGGCGGGTAGCCAGGCGAGCCGTCGGGCGCACACCATGGCGACCACCCCGAGCAACATCGTCAAGGCCGCGCCGAGGACGACCGAGCCGTGGAGGTTCGCCCAGACGACGAGCAGCGGCAGCACGAGCAGCGTCCTGCGGCGCACGCCACGGCGCGAGGCGTCGATCAGGAGCCAAAGCGTCCCGGCATAGAAGGGAAGTGCCGTTGTCTGCGCACGCAACGTCCAGCCCCAGGGGCCGGCCAGCACGGCGAGGAAGCCGATCAGGAAGGTCGAGCGCGACGAGGCGCCGCTCGTCCTTGCCGTGGCGGTGACGAGCGCGAGCGCGACGAGGACGAGGGCGATTCCGAGCAGGATCACCGCGCGCATCCCGGCGAGCTCGTGCGCTGCGTAGAAGACGACCTGCGCGAGCCACTGCTGGTCGGTCCACGTTCGCCCGTCGCCGAGGATCGTCAGATGCTCGGTGTGGGGAAGGCCGTGGTCGAGGACCTCGCGGCCCGCCATCAGCGTCAGCCAGGTGTCGCCGACGACGATCGACGGTGCGAAGACGGAGAGGAGGACGATGCCGACGAGCGAGACGAGCAGGATCGGAAAGGGGCTCGTTTCGAGGACGCGTGCGAAGCGGCCCTCGGCGACGCGCGGGCGTGGTTCGGGGCCGGCGTCAGTCGCGCGCGGGTCGGCGGCATGGGGAGCCACACCCCTGAGCGTCGTGACGGGCACCGGTGAATGATCGCGTGCGCATCGGAGCGCCTGTCTGGACCATGGGCTAGGCCTGGTCGGGACCCGCGCCGCTGGCCTAGCGCATGACGTGTGACGATGCTTCCGAGGTGACCGTCGTCCCGGACTCGGTCGTCCGCCCGACCGCGACTCCCTCGCTGCCAGAGGTGCCCGGCAGCCCGCGCAGCCGCTCGCTCGTCGTGGCTGCGGCGATCGGGATCCCGGTCTCGATCGTCTTCCTCTACCTCGCGATCCGCGGGACCGATCTCGGGGCGGTCTGGGGCACGCTGCAGGGAGTTCACCCGTTGCCGTTGCTCGGCGCCGTGGCCTGCATGGGCGCGGTCTACTGGCTGCAGGCGGCGCGGTGGCGGCGGATCGCCGACACGCGGCTCCCACAGCGCCGGTTCGTCGAGATGGTCGTTGCGGGCGTCGCGGTCAACAACGTGCTGCCAGGCCGTGTCGGGGACTGGCTGCGGGCCCGCTGGGTGTCGCGCGGTGCCTACTCCTACGGGCGTGGGGTCGCGACCGTCGTGCTCGACCGCGGCTTCGACATCCTCGCTCTCGTCACCTTCCTGCTCGTGAGCCTGCCGTTCGTCACCGACGAGGGATGGGTCGACCGCATCGTCGTCGGCTCCGTGCTCGTCCTAGCGGTCCTCGGCGTGCTTCTTGTCGCGGCCCGCTCGTACACCCGTCGCCGGCCGCGTGGGCGCCGGGAGCACCGCGGGCTGCCGCGGCGGTTCGTGCGGGACACGCTCGAGGGGCTCTCGGATCCGCTGTCCGTCGAGCGCGGGCTCGTCTGGTTCGGCTTCAGCGTCGCCGCCTGGAGCGCCTGGGCGCTCGGGGCGGTCCTCGTGGGACGCGCTGTGGGCGTCGACCTGTCGCTGCTCGACGCGGTGTTCGTGACTGCAGCGCTGAACCTCGGGGTCGCCATTCCGTCGTCCCCGGGCTTCGTCGGCACGTACCAGTGGCTCGGCGTCTCGGCGCTCGCGCTCTTCGGCGTCGGCCGGGAGGAGGGGCTGGCGTTCGCGATCGCGATGCAGGCCGTGTGGTACGTGCCGACGACGATCGTCGGAGCCGTCCTGCTCTTCGCGAACGCGCGCGGCGCCTGGCGGACGCCGACGTCCGCCGCGGGCGGTCTGCGGCGCGCGACCGGCTGAGCTCAGTCGTCGCCGAGCGGCCGCTGGATCAGGCCGAGCTGGTAGGCCTGCCGCACTGCGTCCGCCCGATTCTTGGCGCCGAGCTTGCGGTAGACGTTCGTCAGGTGGAACTTCACCGTCTGCTGCGTGACCCAGAGCTCCTTGGCGATCTCGTCGTTCGACTTGCCGCTCGCGAGCTCTGTGAGGATCGCGATCTCCCGGTCGGTGAGCCCGGCCGCCTTGGCGCCGCTCGACGTGGAGGCCTCGGTCGCGCCGACCGTCGAGAAGACGGTGCCGCCGATCACCTGCCGGAGCGTCGAGGGCAGGTCGGTCGGATCGACGGTCTTCAGCACGTAGGCGCTCGCGCCGCGCCGTAGCGCCTCCTCGATCAGGTCGGGGGTCGTGGAGGCGGAGAGCATCACGACCTTGACCTTGGGGTGCCGGCGCCGGATCTCCTCGAGGCACTGGAGGCCGTCCATGTTCGGCATCCGGACGTCGAGCACCACGAGGTCCGGGCTCGTCTGGCCGACGAGCGGGAGCACCTGCGCGCCATTCTGGGTCTCGCCGACGATCTCGAAGCCGCCGTCGTCCTCGAGGGCGCGGCGGATGCCGTCGAGCATCAGGCGATGGTCGTCTGCGAGGAGAACCTTCACGGCCGCAGTCTCGCATGCGCGTCCGACGGCGGGCTCACCCGACCGGGGCCCGGGGAGGGCTGTTCAGTCACTCGTGCGAGGCATTGCGCCCCCCGAAGGGGTCACTACCGTCGGAGTCAGGACGACGAACACCGATTCCGAGGGGGAAAACGGCGATGACGGGGAGAGCGAGGGAGCATGAGGTACGGGTCATGGGTCTCGGTCTCGCGGCGGTGGCGGTGCTCGCGACGTTCCTGGCGATCTGGCTCGCGACGTCGCTCGGCGCGCAGTTGCGCTCACATGCGTCGGACGCGTCGGTGACGAGCACCTCGGGCGGCACGACGCTCGTCAGCTCGTAGCTCAGCCGGCAACCCAGGCGGACGCGCCCGCCGGCCCACGTCGGACGACCTCGACCTTCGGTGGGCTCTGCGACAGCGTCAGCTGGAGGTCGACCCACGTGAGATTGTTTGCCTCGTTCGCCTCGCGGAACCAGTCGTTCGGATCGGCATCTGCCCACAGCCGGTACACGCCGTCCGCGAGGCCGTTTACGAGCAGACGCTGATCCGGGAGCGTCCAGAAGTACGGATCGGCGAATCCGGGCGAGAGACCCATCTCGAGTTCGAGCGTCGATCGACCGTCGCAGTCGTCCTTGCCGAACGTCGGCGCGATCGGCGCATCCGCCGGCTGCCTCGCGAGTCGCACCTGGTCGAAGAAGCAGTAGCCGACCTTCGAGTAGCGGCGGAGGACCTCGCTGGACGCAGGACGCGTGAGCCAGTACGACGCGCCGATCTGGACGTGCCAGTGATCGTGCCCGTGGCCGCCGAAGACCATGTTCCCGGGCGTCACGACCTCGCTCGTCGGCGCGTCGTGCTCGCGGAACCGTTGCGAGACGCGCCAGTCGCCACGCTCGTCAGCACGGACGGCATGGACGATGAAGGGGCCCGAGCCGAGATTTCCGATCGACGCGGTGAAGGCGACGTACTGGTTCCCACTCGGCGCCACGCCGGCCGCGACGTCGGTCAGCGGCGACATGGCGAGATCCGGAAGGATCGGGTCGTTCGGCGCCGCGAGGGGCTCCGGGAGCGACGACGGCCAGTACGTGACCGCCGCCGCGACGCCGAGCGCCGCCAGCCCCAGCACGGTGCCCGGCAGGCCACCCCGGCGCGCTCCGCGTCGCTTGCCGCTCTGCGCCATCGCTTACCTCCCTCTTGTGCCGACGTCCTCATGTAAGGAAT
>NZ_DATMBZ010000179.1:0-3894 GCF_035558935.1 Gaiella sp.
CCTGCGGGGCGCGTGCGACGACGTCCGCGCCGGGGCGCGAGCGGATGCTCCTGCGGATGCGGGGCAGGCTCGGCACGGGGACTCAGCGGGTCGTCGGTCGCCAGCGTCATGTTCGCCATTCTAGTCGGCTCGCCTGCCGCCGAAGCCTAGGGACGGCGGAAGCGGAAGACGTCCGGCACAGAGAGCGGCGAAGGTGTGCCGAAAGTGTGCCAATGAGGCCTGGGCCCCTTTCGCCCAGATTGACAACGCGGTATGACGGATGGAGTCCGTTTCTCCTCACCGATCGGAGTCACCATGCCTCGAGCCCTGGCCCTCGTCCTCTTCACTCTTCTCCTCGCCGGCGGCGTGCTCGCAGTGCCGGCCGCCCGCAGCGCGTCGCCCGACGTCGTCGTCAGCCAGGTCTTCGCCGGCGGCGGCAACGCGGGCGCGCCCTTCACGAACGACTTCGTCGAGCTCTTCAACCGCGGCTCGACCGCCGTCGACGTGAGCGGCTGGACCGTCCAGTACGCGTCCGCATCCGGATCGACCTGGCAGGCGACCGCGCTGACCGGGTCGATCGCCCCCGGACGGCACTACCTCGTCCAACTCGCGTCGGCCGCGGCGGTGGGCGCCGCCCTGCCGACGCCCGACGCGACCGGCACGACGAATCTCGCCGTCTCGGGCGGGAAGATCGCAATCGTGCGCGATGCGACGGCGCTCGCCTGCGGCGCAACCGCAGGCAGTTGCTCGGCGGTCTCGTCCGTCGCCGACCTCGTCGGCTACGGGACGGCTTCGGACTACGAAGGGAGTGCAGCGGCGCCCGCCATCGACAACACGACAGCGGCGACACGGGCGAGCGCCGGCTGCACGGACACCGACGCGAACGCGACGGACTTCACGGCCGAGACGCCGGCGCCGCGCAACACGTCGAGCCCCCTGGCGACATGTGGCACGCAGCCGCCCCCGACCGGAGGGGCCTCGCAGAACGCGACCGTCGACGTCGACATCCAGGCAGTTCTCTCGATCGCGCTCGAGCGGTCGAGCGTGAGCTTCGGGAACGCGACGACGGGTGTGACGCCGCCGCCGGTCTCCGAACGGGTGACGGTCGTCAGCAACAACGCCGCGGGCTACGCCGTGAGCGTCCATCGCACCGCCTTCCAACCCGCCGACCTGCCGCTCGGGATCGCGGGCACGGCCCCGACCGGCGGCCAGATCGGAGGCGGCCTGGCAGGTGGAACGATGGCCGCGATCCCGGTTCCTCCGGCGGCCGACCTCCTCGTCGGGACGACGGCCGCACGAAGCGCGGCGGCCGGAGACGTCTGGGACACGCGGCTCGGGTTCGTCTCGCCGCTGCCGGTCGTCCCGGCGGGCCACTACACGGCGACCGTCACCTTCACGGTGATCGGTCGATGAGACGCGCCGCAGGCCTTCTCCTGGCCGCGCTCGTGCTCGTGCCCGCTTCGGCGGGCGCGGGCGCGGCGCGGCCACCGCTCGCGCTGACGGCGACGCCGGCGAAGGTCTCGATCGCGGGCTCCGGCCGGGCGATCATCCGTGTCGCCAATCCCGGGACGAGCCCCCTCGTCGTCGAGGCCGCTCGCGCAGGGTTCTCGCTCGACCTCCGCGGACGGCCGAAGATCGTCGCGCACCGGGGAAGGCGCACCGCTGCGTCGTGGCTCACGATGCAGCCCGGCCGCTTCGTCCTCGCACCGGGCTCGAGCCGCGCGCTGACGGTCGTGTCTCGTCTGCCCGCGCGCGTCGAGCCGGGCGACCACGACGCGCTCGTGCTCCTCACGACACGCCCCCGGCGAAGCGCAGCAGTCGCGGTGCGCCTGAGGGTGGGCGTCGTCGTGGTCGTCCGCGCCCCGGGCCGCGTCGTGCGACGGCTCGCGCTCGGAGGGCTTCGCGTCCGACGGGCGCCGGCGCGCGGTGCGCGCGTACTGGAGGTTCTCGTCGTCAACAGAGGCAACGTGACCGAGAGCCTGACGCGTCGCCGGGTACAGATCTCGCTCCTGCGTGGGGGAACGCGGAAGGCGCTCGCGACCGAGCCGCGTGACCTGCGGCCGCGGACGAACGGTGTGCTGGCGGCGCGCTACGGCACCGGCGAACGAGGTTGGACGACCGTGCGCGTCGAGATCACGGCCGCGGACGGCGGGCCGGCAGTCGGCCGGAGCTTTCGGGTCAAGCTGTGACGGCGCCGCGGAGCCCCGGGTTCATGCGGGCGGCTCGAGGCCCGCCGCTGCGATCGCGGCGATCGCGAGGCGCTCGTCCTCGGCTCCGGGAAGGCCGCTGACGCCGACGGCGCCAACGCGGCGACCGCCGGCGAATGCGGCCACGCCGCCGTGGAAGAAGGAGAACTGCGGGTCGAAGCTCGCGAGCTCTGTGGGCGTCGAGCCCACCTTCTCGGCCAGCACTCGCGTCGACGTCGCGTCGCTCCGGGCCGCGGTGTACGCCTTGCGGCGTGCGTTCTCGAGCGTGTCGCGCGCGGCGTCGTCCATTGCGAGGCACGCAACGAGCTCGCCGTGGTCGTCGACGACGGCAATGGACAGCGGGCTCGGTGCCGCCTCGACCGTGGCGCGGATCGCCGCGAGTGCCTGCTCGTGCGTCACGCGACGCCGGTCGCGGTCTGCGGATCATCCGCTTTCGACACGACGCAGAAGCGGTTCCCGTCAGGGTCGACGAGGACGACGAAGTCGTCGTCCGGACCGTACTCGCGCGGGAAAGGGGTCGCGCCGAGGGCGAGCAGCCGCTCGACCTCGCCCTGCTGGTCCGAGGTGTACAGGTCGAGATGCACGCGGCTCAGCTCGCCGAGGGGCGGCAGTCGTTCCTGCTCGACGCGATCGAGCGAGATGTTCGGGCCGGCACCCGTCGGGTCGGCGAGGACGACCCAGCCGTCTTCCGGCGGGTCGCGGGGGACGTACCCGAGCGCCGCCTGCCAGAACGCGACAAGCTCGTCGAACCGCACGCAGCGAACGAGGATCGAGCCCACTCTCACCCTCGAGCCGCGCGCCTGGGACCCACCGGGGTCAGGCAACGCGGAAAATGCGCTTGCCGAGCGAGACGATGCCCGCTCCCGCGGCGAGCGCGGCGGCGAGGGCGCCGGCGATCAGGTTCGTCTGGACGCAGGTGCGGCAAGCATTGCAGCAGGTCGCAGCCATCGGTGCCTGCTCGCCGTACCTGGCGAGAGTCTGGGTCATGCGACCTTGCCACGCAGCCTTCATCTCAGCGAACTCTACGCCGCTGTGACGTCGACGGCGAGCTCGCGCGTGACCCCATCCCCTCGTAGTGCACGAGGCCGCGTCGATGTCGGAAGCCGCCGATTGTTCGGGAAAGACCCTTCTCGGGCCCAACACCCCTGAGCGGCAACCCGAACAGGATCGAGCTCTCGACAACCGAGCAGCGCGAGGGCGAGGTAGACGGCGGCTGGGATCTCTCACCCGGGGTCGAGCAGTTGGAAGTACCGGGCGATCGGTAGAAGAGTGAATCCGGTTTCGCCGTACATCGTCCGCGCCGGCGCGTGACCCGGATCGCCGCCGGTCTCGACGACTGCGATGTCCATCCCCTGACGCGCTAGGTAGTCGAGAGCGAACGTCGTCAGACGCGCGCCGATACCTCGTCGCTGAAAGTCCGGATCGACGCCGATGATCTCGATCGCGCCCATGCGATCGTGGAACGCATTCAGGACGACCCCGACAAAGCTGACCGGACGGCCATCCGCGACGCCGACGAATACGTCGCGTTCGACGTTCGTGCAGATCGACCGTATCGCCTCGGCCTGATCGGCCTTCCAGTCGGGATGCAGGCGAAGAAAGACCGCGTCGCCGAGCGCGTCACGGACCGACGCGAAGACGGGTTCCCACGCGCGTAGCGAGAACGCGATGACGGCGTCGAGGTCCTGCTCGACGAACCGACGAATCT
>NZ_DATMBZ010000180.1:0-26468 GCF_035558935.1 Gaiella sp.
TGGATCCAGGCCCGTCGCCGCTGCGGTAGCGTCGCGGGCGATGCGTATCTCCGGAGTGCGAATCGGCCCCGAGTACGCCCGCGCTCTCGTCCAGATCGTCGACGGCGCGGGCTTCGACGGCACCGCGGCCAGGCTCGCGCAGGCGATCGAAATGCGGGTGACGACCGAAGCGCCCCTCACGACGGACGATCACGAAGCGATCCTCGCGTCGCTCGAGGGCCAGTGCCCGGCCGGGCTCTATCGGCTTCGCCGCGAGCTCGAGAACGAGCGGCGTCTCCGGCGAGGGCCCGCCGGCGGCGCCGGCTGACCGTCCGTTCGTCCGAGCGACCCGGACCAACGGGCACGCGGGACTACACAAAGGGCCCGGGCGCCGTCCAGAGACGCGCCTACCGTTCAGGGTGTGTCCGAGGAGAGAACGTTCGCCGTCACGCTCGTCAGGGTCGGCCCCGGCCTGCCGTACTTCGAGGTGGGCGCCTACAGGTACACGGCCGAGTGGCTTCCCGTCATCGGCGACATCATCACCGTCACGAAGGCGACCGTCCCCGAGGGCGAATCGCCCGAGCAGATTCTCGCGTACGTGACGCAGGTGAATCCCGCCTCGGAGACCCCGATTCGGGTGACGCACGCCAAGGGCGTCAGCGTCAGATCGCCCGACGACTACATCGTCGCCGCGTAGCTACGCGCCTGGTGCCGCGGCCGCCCTGAGCGGCTTCGCGAAGACGTCGAGCGCCTTGCGGGTCTTCGTCTCCTGGTCGCCGGAGAGGTCGATCCCCCGGCCCGCGAGGAAGGCGCGAGCCTCGGCGGCGACCTGGAACGCCTCCGACGGCGCGCACTTCGTCGAGAGCTCGAGGATCCGAGAGCCGTCCGGGTAGAGCCACGCCTCCCCGACCAGGCGGCGACCGAGCTCCTTCGGCTGCAGGCGCACCTTGAGGACGAAGATCGGACCGAGAATCGCCAGATCGTCGAGCGCGAGCCCCTCGGGCGCGTGCGACGCGAAGAACGCCCGCTGCTCCTTCGAGAAGAGCCGCCGAAGCGGCGCGCCGCCCAGCACGGTCGAGCGCACGTCGGTCTTCGCTGGTGCTCCCTTCATCGACGCCGAGCAGACGAAGCCCCCCGGCATCGCGTCGACCTCGACGCCGAAGCTCGCCGACTTCCGCAGCGCCGCCGGGAGCTCGTGCGGGACGACCGGTCGCAGCTTCACCACGGAGTCGTCGCCCTTCGCCTGGACCCGCCGCGCGCGCACGACGACGCCGTGGTTGCTCAGCGTCAGCTCGGGCGTGTCGAAGAAGAACACCTGGCGGATCTGCGCCTGGAGCGGATCGATCCCGAGTGCGGAGACCGTCGAGGCCTGATGCGACTCCGGGACGGTGAGCTTCAGCTCGACGCTGTCGGCGCCCGTCATGAGGCCCAGGAGCTCCGTGATCTGAGCGTCCGACAGCACCTTCCTCGTCGTCGCCCCGGCCGTCATTACCGCATCGTACGGCTCCGAGTCGTTTGCGCGACGCCCCGGTGGAATACTCGTGCCATGCGCGAGGCGCTTGCGATCTCCGCCGTGGTCGGCCTGCTGACCGTCCTCGTCTGGATCGCACTCCTGCTGTGGGCGGCGCGCGAGGATGGCCGCGACCAGGAGCGGCGCGACCGCGATTTCCCGCGGCCGTAGCTAGCCGGCGAGGAGCGAGAGCGCCGCCGACTCGATCTCGTCCTCCGAGAGGAGCACGAGCCGGGCGGCGTCGCCGAGCGGCACGAACGAGTCCTTGCTCGCGACGCGCGCGAGCCGCCCCGCGTAGCCGGCGTCCAGGAGCTCGGCCACGATTCCCTCCCCTACGCCCCCGGTCCGGCGCGTCTCGTCGACGACGAGCGTGCGGCCGGTGGCGGTCGCCTCGCGAAGCACTTCCTCGAGCGGCAGCGGCGCCAGCCAGCGCAGGTCGACGACGTTGACCCCGATGCCACGCTCGCGCAAGCGCAAGGCGACGCGGAGCGACATCCGCAGCCCGTTCGCCCAGGTGACGATCGTCAGGTCGTCACCCCCGCGATGCGTGTACGCGGCGCCGACCGGCACGTGCTCCAGGTCGAGGGTGCCGAGCCACAGCTCGTCGCCGTCCTCGTGGAGGTCGCGGGTGTGATACAGGGCGATCGGCTCGAGAAACACGCAGACGCTGCCGTCGACCTTCGCGGCCGCGACGCACGTCCTCAGCATTGCGGCCGCGTCCTGAGGCCGTGCGGGCGAGGCGATCACGAGGCCCGGGATGTCCCGCAGGACTCCGAGCGCGTTGTCGTTGTGGAAGTGACCCCCGAAGCCCTTCTGGTAGCCGTAGCCCTGGATGCGGACGACCATTCCGTTCCGATACGCGCCCTGGGAGAAGAACTGCAGCGTGGCCGCCTCGCCGCGGAGCTGGTCCTCGGCGTTGTGCAGATAGGCGAGGTACTGGATTTCCGGGATCGGGACGAGACCTGAGATCCCCGCCCCGAGCGCGAGGCCGAGGATCGATGTCTCGTCGAGCAGCGTGTCGAAGACCCGTTCCTCGCCGAAGCGCCCTTGCAGCCCTCGCGTCACTCCGTAGACGCCGCCCTTGAGGCCCACATCCTCGCCGAAGACGAGCGTCTCCGGGTGGGCGGCGAGCAACTCCGCGAGCGCCGCGTCGATCGCCTGGGCCAGCGTCAGGGGTGCGGCTTCAGCCGTGCCGCTGCACCTCGCGACGAGCGACGCGACGGCCGACGGCGTGCGCGGCGCGAGCGGCCGCATGACGTCCTCGGCGGTCGCGATCTGCGCGCGCTCCATCGCCTGCTCCGCCCGCTCGCGAATGCGTGTGCGGGTCGCGAGGTAGTCGTGGGCGAGCTCCGACCCGGTCGCGGAGCCACCCTCGACCAGCCACCGGGCCGTTGCGAGCAGCGGGTCGCGCTCGAACTCGGCGCGAATCTCCGGGCCTGCCCGGTACGCGGTCTCCAGGTCGGCTCCGGCATGGCTCAGGTACCGGACCGTGCGGAGGTGCAGCACGGCGGGGTGCCGGTGCTCTCGCACCCACCCGGCAAGCTCCCCCGCGACGGCGAGGACGGCGGCCGGGTCGTCGCCGTCGACCCGCTCGACCGCGAGCTCGGGACGCCCGTGGAGCGACTGCTCGACCCACCCCTCGGGCGTGGGCACGCTGATCCCGAGGCCGTTGTCCTCGCACACGAAGAGGAGCGGCAGCGGCTCTCCGCGGTACGCGAGATGCGCGGCGGTGTTGAGGGCCGACTGTGCCGTCGCGTGGTTCAGCGAGGCGTCGCCGAACGAGCACACGACGACCGAGTCGAGCGGCCACTCGCACGCGACCCCGAGCGTCTTCGAGCGCGCGATCGCAAACGCGATCCCGACCGCGCGCGGGAGGTGCGACGCGATGGTGGACGTCTGCGGGATCACGGAGAGGTCGTGGTGCCCGAACACCTTGTGCCGACCGCCGGCTATCGGCTCGTCGACGGCTGCCGCCATACCGAGAAGGACGTCCCAGGCTCCGTCGCGGCCGGCCTGGCCCGCGCGGGCGAGGTAGAAGGCGCCGGAGCGGTAGTGGAGGAGCGCCGGGTCGGTTGGCCGTAACGCCAGCGCGACGAGCGCGTTCGACTCGTGTCCCGCCGATCCGATCGTGTAGAAGCCGAGCCGTCGCGACTGCAACCAGCGCGCGGCGTGGTCGATCGCCCGGCTCTCGACCTGCGCCCGCCACGCGGCGGACGCCTCGGACGGCGCCCGGGGGCCCGCCTCACCGCGCTCGAGCGAGCGGACCCGGTCGACGAGGTGCTGCTCCAGCGGGTCGAGATCGTCGCTCATGTGGCGTTCGACGCTATCGGTCACCCGAAAGGTGAACCACCGGATGGGGGATGCGGAGCGGGTCGACCAGCGCCGATCCTGAGCCCAGACCGGTCGAGATCGGGTCGTCGCGCGGGCCGCAGCGCCGGCGACCCGACCGGTCCCCCATGCGAGGGACGTGGTCGAGAGGCCACGTCCCTCGTCATCTCATCCCCGCAGGTAGGCGTCGTCGCCGCGGATCCAGTCCTCCCGGCGCGGTGCGAAGACGTCGAGCACCACGGCGTTCTCGAGCACCTCGACCCGGTGCGGCACGCCGCCCGCGATCAGCACGCTCTCCCCGGGCCCGACCTCACGCTCCTCGCCTCCAACCGTGAAGCGCAGCCTGCCCGAGAGGACGGTCGCGATCTGCTCGTTCGCGTGCTCGTGCTCGGGCACGACGGCCCCCGCCGCGAGAGTGATCTGCGCGAGCGTCAGCGCCTCGCCGTTCAGCATCCGGCGGCCGATGCCGTCGCTCAGCCGCTCGATCGGCTCGTCGTCCCAGCGGAGGACGTCCACCACTCGAGTCTATGCCAGGCTCCGCCCGTCTCGTAAGCTCGGCCGGGACACGACGTCGAGGAGGCGAGATGGCGTACGCGGTGGCGGACGTCGAGGACATCCCGTACACGTGGGGCACGTTCAAGTTCGTGCGACAGCGTCTCGGCGCAACGGCGTTCGGGTTCGCGCAGATCGACTTTCCGCCGGGAAAGGTCGGCTCGGAGCACGACGAGACCGAGTCGGGCCAGGAAGAGGTCTACCTCACCCTCTCGGGCGGCGGCACGCTCGACGTGGACGGCGAGCAGGTCGAGATGCGGCCGGGACGGTACGTGCTCGTGCCGCCGGAGTCGAAGCGCCGGCCGACAGCGGGCCCCGAGGGCATGTCGTTCCTCGTCGTCGGCGGCGTCCCGGGCGGCGTCTACGTGCCGTGGGAGCTCCCCGAGGAGTGATTGTCCGCATCGTCCTCTGGCGGCTCGACGAGCGCAGCCCTCCGCTCGAGACGCTCCGCGACGCGCTCGAGGGCCTCGAGCCTCTCGATGCGCCGAGCATGCTGCTCGTCAACGAGGCGGCGGAGCGGATCGGGGCGCTCGTCGTGTCGGAGGAGGACGAGGGCGCTCCCCGCCAGCTGGACGAGCTGCGCGCGCTCGTCGGACGCGAGCCCGATCTCTACGAGGAGTTCGACGCGCTGACGTGAGCGGCGTGGAGTTGCTCAGCGGCGCACGAGGTTCCGCACGAAGAAGCCGAGGTTCGCCGGCCGCTCGGCGAGCCTGCGCATGAGGTACGGGTACCACTCGGGCCCGTACGGCGTCGCTACGAGCACCTTGTAGCCTCGGTCGACGAAGTCGAGCTGGAGCCTGGGCCGCACCCCGTAGAGCATCTGGAGCTCGAAGCGGTCGCGCGGAATCCCCTGGCGCTCTGCGAACGCGAGGCAGCGGCCGATCAACGCCTCGTCGTGCGTCGCGATCGCCGCGTACGCGCCGCCGCGCAACGCCGTCTCGACAAGGCGTCCGTAGGCGGCGTCGACATCGGCCTTCGCCGTGTACGCGATCTCGGGCGGCTCGAGGTAGGCGCCCTTCACGAAGCGGAGGTTCGGCTCGAGCGGAAGCAGCGCCTCGAGGTCGCTCGCCGTCCGGAAGAGGTACGACTGCAGCACGGTGCCGACGCGGTCGTGCCCCGCCTCGCGCAGCCGCCGGTAGATCCGCAGCGTGGCGTCGACGACGCTCGACTGCTCCATGTCGATTCGCACGAAGCTCTGCAGTCGCTCCGCGACCTTCACGACGCGCTCGACGTTCGCGTACGCGAGCTCCTCGTCGAGCTCGAGGCCGAGATGCGTGAGCTTGAGCGCGACGTTGACGGGCAGCTGCTCCGCGTGGAGCCGCTCGAGGATCCTCGCGTACTCGTCTGCGACCGCCTTCGCCTCGTCGCGGTCCGAGATGCTCTCGCCGAGCAACGTCGTGTTCGCATGCAGTCCCTGTTCGGCGAGGCGACGCAGGACCACGACGCAGTCGTCGAGCGTCTCCCCCGCGACGAAGCGCCCTGCGCCGAGCCGCATCCCGTGGCGGCCCATGAACCGCCTGACGTGCCGGTCGTCGGCCGCGCGAAGGATCCCCGCCCGAAGCACGGCGTTCGAGCGGCCCGCAAGGCTCACGCCGCGTGTGCTCCGACCTCGCGACCGAGCCAGTCCTCGAGTGCAACGATCTCCGCGGCGTCGAGGTCGCGGAGCGGCGGCCGAACATCCGGTCGGATCGGCACGCCCTTCCAGCCGATCACGCGCTTCAGCGCGGCGTGGCGCGGAAAGGACTCCATCTGCCCGCGCAGCTCGGCGAGGCGCGCGGCGCCGGCCTCCGTCGGGTCCCGGACGACTGCGGCGACCTCCTCGGGAAACGCGGACGCGAGCGCCGACACTGCGCCGACGGCCCCCGCCTCGCGGCCACGATGGATCAGCGCCTCTGGCCCGACGAAGATGTCGAATCCCTCGAGCAGGTACCGCTCGAAGGCGTCCCACGGCGAGTCCGAGACCTTCATCCCGGTCACGTTGTCCGCCTCCTCGCGGAGGCGCAGGAGCATCGCGGGGTCGAACGCATAGCCGGCGGTCGCCGCGAACTCGTAGACGTAGAAGGGGAGCGGCGCGCACGCGGACGCAGCGGCGAGCAGATGCGCACGCTGCGCCTTCGGGTCGAGCTTGAAGTACGGCGGTCCGATCACGGCGACGGCGTCGGCGCCCGCCTCGGCCGCATGGGACGCGAGCGCGACGGTGTCCGCCGTCGTCTGCGCGCCGCAATGGGCCGCGACGAGCGCCCGACCGGCGACCGCCTGGAGCCAGAGCTCGAGCCCGCGGCGCCGCTCGTCGAGCGAGAGCAGGACCGCCTCGCCGTTCGTCCCGAACGCGAGCACGCCGTCGAGGCCCGCGCGGACGAGGAAGTCCGCATACGGGCCGAATGCCGGCTCGTCGAGCCTCGCGCCGCGGTCGGCCAGAGGCGTTGCGGCGGCGGCGATCGTCCCGTGTAGTCGGGTCGGCATCGCCGAAACCTTAGGCTGTCGCCCGTGGGCGCGCTCCGCATCGAGCGAGACGGAGACGTCCTCCGTGTCACGCTGGCGCGGCCGGAGACCAGGAACGCGTTCGACGCCTCGCTGATCACCGAGCTCGCGGAGGCGTTCGTCGACGTGGGAACGTCCCGGGCGGTGGTCCTCGCCGGCGACGGGCCGAGCTTCTGCGCGGGCGCGGACGTGGAGTGGATGCGCGCGTCGGCCGGCCTCGGCGTCGAGGAGAACGTCGCGGACGCGAACGCGCTCCGGCGCATGTTCGAGGCGATCGACGGCTGTCCGGCACCCGTCGTCGCCGTCGTGCAGGGCCACGCGCTCGGCGGCGGCATCGGCCTCGTGGCATGCAGCGACGTGGTCCTCGCGGAGCCGCGGGCGGTGTTCGCGTTCTCGGAGGTGAAGCTCGGGATCGTCCCGGCGGTGATCTCACCCTTCGCGCTCCGGAAGATCGGAGAGAGCGCCGCACGGCGTTACTTCGTCACCGGCGAGCGGTTCGACTCGGCCACCGCGCTGCGGATCGGCCTCGTCCACGAGGTGTCGGACGACCTCGAGGTCGCGCTCGAGCGCGTGCTCGGCGAGCTGCGGACGGCCGGGCCCCGGGCCGCCCGGCATGCAAAGCGCCTCGTGCTCGAGCGCCCGGACGGCGCCGAGACGGCGCGCCGAATCGCCGAACGTCGGACGAGCGAGGAGGGACAGGAAGGGCTGCGTGCGTTCCTCGAGCGCAGACGCCCCGCCTGGGCGCCCGACGGGCACAACCGTTGACGGCCCTCCTCGCGGTCACCTCGGCGCTGCTCGTCGGCGGCGCCGACTTCGTCGGCGGCTTCCTCTCGAGGACGGTGGACGCGGTCCGCGTCGCGGCCGCCGCGCAGCTGGTCGGCCTCGCGTTCGCCGTGCCGACCGCGCTGTTCGTCGCGTCCGAGCGCGTCACGACGACAGATGCCTGCTGGGCCGTCGGAAGCGGCGTCGCCGTCGCGCTCGGCCTCGTGTGCTTCTACACGGCGATGACCCGCGGGCTGATCAGCGTCGTCGCTCCCGTGACGGCCGTGACGGGAGCTCTCGTCCCCCTGCTCTATGCACTCGGCGGCGGGGAACGGCCCGGAGAGGCGGCCGTGGCCGGGATCGCGCTGGCGATCGTCGCCATCGGCCTCGTGTCGCTCGGGCCCATGGGCCCGGCCGAAGCCGCGGCGAGCCGGGACGCGCTGCCGCTCGCGATCGCGGCGGGCGTCCTGTTCGGCCTCTTCTACGTGTGCTTCGCGCGCGTGCACGAGGACGCAGGGCTCTGGCCCGTCGCGATCTCGCGCCTCACCTCCGCAACCGTGCTGGTCGCGCTCGCGATCGTCCTGACTGGAGGGCTCTCGGTCGGGCGGGCGGCCGCCCCGTGGGTCGTCGCGATCGGAGCGCTCGAGGTCGCGGCAGCGGTCACGCTGCTTCTCGCCCTCCAGCGAGGCCCGATCTCGGTCGCGTCCGTGCTCGCCTCGCTCTACCCCGTGACGACGACGTTCCTCGCGGCGCTCGTCCTGCGCGAGCGGCTCCGCGGCCTGCAGCTCGCCGGTGTCGCGCTCGCCCTCGTCGCCGTGGCGCTGATCTCGTCGTGACGGGCCGTCAGGCGCGGCGTTCGTCGAGGTACTTCTTGAGTCCGAGGAACGGGAGCACGAATGCGGCCACCAGCGCCGCCAGCCAGACGATCACCGCAGCGGCGATCCACGTCCCCACCCCGTCGATCTCCAACCCGTCGGAGAGGAGGTCGGTGAGGAGCAGCGAGACGAGCGTCGCGATGAGCGCCGTGGCGCCGATGGCGCCGTTGCCCAGCCTCCGCAGCTGCACCGCGAGGAACGGCTGCAGGACGGCGAAGACGATCGTGAAGATCACGACGGCCACGACGAAGGAGGCGAAGTTGAGGTGGACGCCGTCGAGCACGATCGCCGCCACGATCAGCCCGATCGCGTTCGCAGCAACGGCGACGAGCGTGCGGACGAGGAGCCGGATCATCCGGCGCGACCCTACAGGATCAGGACGGCGGCATCACGTGACGACGAGCGTCGGGCTCGCACGACTGGTGTCCGGGTCGAACAGGCGCAACTGCGTCCCCTTGTCGGCCCGGATCGTGCGCGTGAAGTAGCCGCGCGCGGACGTCGTGCCGGGGACGCCGACCGGCGACCAACGGCCGCCGACGCGCCGCTGCAGGACGTACGCGCGCGTACCCGTGCCGGGCCGTACCTGTCCCCAGACCGTGGTCGCGATGCCCTTGCGCACGACCTGCGCGAGCGGCAACGCGAATGACGCCATCGAGGGCTTCACGCGCCCGGCCACTGTCTCGAGCCCGCTCTGCCAGGCCCCGAGCTTCGGCTCGTCCCGCACGAGATACTGGATCAGCAGGTCCACGCCGGCAGTCTCGTATGCGCGTCGTTGCGCCTCTGCCACCGACCGCGCCTGCCGCGCCCAGCTCACGCCGAGGATGCGGTCGGGCGGATTCGTCTGGTAGCCGAGCTCCGTCAGCCAGATCCGCGTGCGCCTCCCGAACGCCGACCGCGTCTCGCGAACGAGGCGGTCGAGCGTCGCCATCGTGATCGTCTCGCAGTAGGAGCAGCCGCCGGTGAACGGCGTCTCGCCCGGTGAGAGCGGGTGTGGATGGTGCGCGTAGGCGTCGAGCCTCGCGCCCGCACGGCCCATCCCGCGGATGAAGTCCACGGGCGACATGCCGCCGCGCCCACCGCGCGGCGCTGTCGCGCCGCCTGCGACGATCGCACGGGGGATGACCTCCTTGATCGCCGCCGCGGCGGGGTTGAGCAGCTTGACGACGTACGTCGTCGGTGAGGGAGGAAGGAGCCAGCGGCGCTGGTTCGGCTCGTTCCAGACGATCCAGCGGCGAACCCAGGGGAAGCGCTCGGCGGCGGCGCCGGCGAAGGACGCGAATGACGCCGCCGAGCGTGGAGGGACGTTGGCGCCTCGGCCCCCGTTCGCCCATGCGGGTGTACCCCAGATCGCGACCACCGGCTCGATGTCGGAGCCGCGGAGCGCGTCGAGCAGTGTTCCGTCCCGGCTCCAGTCGTACGTGCCCTGGGTCGCCTCGATCTCCCGCCAGTCGAGCGTCACGCGCACGACCTGGGTACCGAGCTCCTGGAGGTCCGAGACCCGCTCCTCGAGCGTGCCCGGCCCGAACTCGAGCCACGCGTCGTCGGTGACCCCGACGCGCAGCGCCGGCGCGGCAGAGGCGGCGACGGCGAGAATCAGCCCGCTCGCGAGCACGGCACACGTGACGGCGGCGAGACGGGCCACGGAGCGACCCTACCCTCCTCCGGGCGGCGCGAAGACCGTCTTCAGAGCATCCTTACGAGCGGCTACGGGCGATCGTCGGCCACCGACCAGACGAGCTGCGAGGCGAGCCAGTTGACGAGCCAGATCACGATTGTCGCTCCGACGTACGTCCAGAACCCGTCGATCGAGAAGTCGGGAACGACCCACTCGGTGAAGAGCAGCATCACGACGTTGACGAAGAAGTAGGCAATCCCGAACGTCAGCAGGATCAGCGGCAGCGCGATGAACGTCACGAGGGGCTTCAGAAAGACGTTCGCGAGGCCGAGCACGGCGCCGGCGAAGATCAGCGGGCCCCAGCGGTCGATCGTGAAGCCGTCGAGCGCCCAGTCCGCGACGATCAGCGCCAGGACGTTGATCCCCCACTGGACGAGCGCGACGACGACCCACGGCATGCGGGGCAGCCTACAAGTGATCGAGGCATCGTTCCCGGCAACGCGACGCGGCAGTTGCGGCCGCGACAGCGGACGCCTTCTGGGCAGTTTCCAGTGCCCCGCCCCGCCAGGGCGGGCAGCCGCAAGGCGGGAATCCGCTCGGCGGATTCCCGCCTTGCGGACAATTCAGAACAACTTCTGGAGCTTCAGGGCGGCGCCCATGTCGCCCTGGATCTTGAGCTTGCCCGTCATGTAGGCGGTCGTGGCGTTCGCCTCGCCCTTCGCGATCTTGACGAGCGTGTCCTCGCTGGCCGAGATCGTGCAGTCGGCCTCGCCGGCGCCTTCCGTCACGCTCACGGCGCCGTCCTCGACCGCGACGGTCCACTGGCCCGCGCCGTCGACGTCGAACACGTACGTGTTGTTCATCCCGGCGGTCTTCGCGGGGTCGACCCGCTCCGGCAGGGTCGTGAAGAACTCCTGTGCGGTCATGCGCGTCTCCTCGTTGACTGACCGTTCAATCGGGCAGGTTAGACGATCGCCGGCGCGGCGGGCTCGGCGTGCGGCGCACCGACGGTGTGCGGACGCGGGAGGAAGATGGAGAAGACGCACCCGATCGCCGGCGCGGCAGCGGCGAGGTAGAGGGCCGTCTCGAGGTCGATGATGTCGGCGACGACGCCGAGCAGGACGGCCGCGATCCCGCCGAGGCCCATCGCCAGGCCGATGGAGAGGCCGCTCGCCATGCCGACGTGGCGGGGGAGATAGAGCTGGCTCAGCACCATCGTCACGCCGAAGGTGCCGACGCAGGAGAGACCGACGAGCATCAGGGCGAAGGTTCCCACTGCGCCGCCGACTGCGACGAAGACGACGATGAGGAAGGGAAGGGCGGCCTGCGTCACGACCAGCGTGCGGCGGAGACCGATACGGTCGGCGACGGGCCCGAGCACGAGCGTGCCGATCGCGCCCGAGACGAGCATGAGCGAGAGCTCGCGACCGCCCTCGCCCTCGGTTCCGCCGTTCGCCACGACCCAGAGCGGCACGAACGTCAGGAGACCGAACCAGGCGACGCTCCGGAACGCGATCACGATCGTGAGGAGCGTCATCGCCCGCACGTCGTCCCGTCCGTCCGCAGCGCGCTGGGCGCCTGCGGCCGCCGGAGCTACCCCACGGAGCGCCGAGAGCGAGCGCAGAAGCACCGTGGCCATCACGAGCACGGGGATCATCGCGAGCGTCCCGCCGCCGAGCCCGAGCCAGAGCACGAGGGGCGTCACGACGATCGGCCCGAGCGCATAGCCGGTGTTGCCGCCGATGTTGAAGTACGACATCCCGCTCGCCCGCTTCCTACCGCTCGCGAACGCGGCGAACTTGGCGCCCTCGGGGTGGTAGGCGGCGATGCCGATCCCGGCCACGAAGACGAGCCCGGCAACGAGCGGGTACGTCGGCGCGGAGGCAGCGAGCCCGGTGGCGAGGCCGGCGAGGGCGACGCCGCCTGGGAGCAGCCACATCGCGCCGCGCCGGTCCGACCAGAGGCCGAAGAACGGCTGCACGAGCGAGGACGACACGAGCACCGCCAGCATCAGCACCGCGGTCGCCGTGTAGCTGAGGTCGAACTTCAGGGTGAAGAACGGAAGCAATGCGGGCACCGAGCCGGATGCGAAGTCGACGGCCATGTGCCCACCCGAGAGCGTCGCCATCGCCCTCCGGTCGAGCTCGTCGCGCATGAGGCGAGGCTACTCGCCGACCGGCGGCTCGCGTCGCAGCACCGCTCGACGCGCCGGCGTCTACGATCCGCGCCGCATGGACCTCGACCTGACGCACGAGCAGGAGCTGATCCGCGACACCGTGCGCGCGTTCGCGCGCGAGCGCGTCGGACCCGTCGCCGAGGAGCTCGACCGCGAGAGCCGGTTTCCGGTGGAGCTCGTGCGCGAGATGGCCGAGCTCGGGTTGATGGGAATCCCGATCCCCGAGCGCTACTCCGGCGCGGGCGGGGACACGGTCTCGTACGCGATCGCGATCGAGGAGCTGACCCGCATCGACTCGTCGGTCGCGATCACCGTCGCCGCGCACACATCGCTCGGCACGATGCCGATCTTCCTCTTCGGGAGCGACGAGCAGAAGGACCGCTGGCTCCCCGCCCTGGCCTCCGGGCGCAGGCTCGCGGCGTTCGGCCTCACCGAGCCCGACGCCGGGTCGGACGCGGGCGCGACCCGCACCACGGCCGGGCTGCGCGACGGGACGTGGATCGTGAACGGCTCGAAGATGTTCATCACCAACGCCGGCACCGAGCTCACGTGGGGCGTGACGATCACTGCACGCACCGGCGAGGACGAGATCTCGAACCTCGTCGTCGAGAACGGGACGCCCGGATACGCGATCTCGGAGCCGCTGCACAAGCTCGGCTGGAAGGCGTCCGACACCCGTGAGCTGACGTTCGTCGACTGCGCGGTCCCGGAGGACAACCTGCTCGGTCCGCGCGGCAGGGGCTTCACCCAGTTCCTCGAGATCCTCGATGGAGGCCGCATCTCGGTCGCGGCCATGGGTGTCGGGCTCGCCCAGGGCGCGTATGACCTCGCCTACGCGTACGCGCAGGAGCGCCGCCAGTTCGGCAAGCCGATCGCAAAGTTCCAGGCGGTTGCGTTCCAACTCGCGGACATGGCGGTCGAGATCGAGGCCGGCCGCCAGCTCGTCTACAAGGCCGCGTGGCTCAAGGACCAGGGACGCCCGTTCGCGCTCGAGGCGGCGATGGCGAAGCTCTACACCGGCGAGCTGTCGAATCGGGTGGTCAACGCGGCGCTCCAGATCCACGGCGGCTACGGGTTCATGGACGAGTTCCCCATCTCGCGCCTGTACCGCGACCAGAAGATCCTCGAGATCGGCGAAGGGACGAACGAAGTCCAGCGGATGGTGATTGCGAAGCATCTGGGGCTCTGAGGCGTTCGTGGCCCGGCTTCAGCCAGGCCCCGCATTGCGTTCCTCACGCAACGGCGATCCGCTCGACCACTTGGCTGTCGCGCAACGCCGTCGTGCACCCACCGACGGCGTACAGCCACCGCCCGAGGACGAATGCCTCGAGCGCGTGCCTCGGCACCTCGGGCGCCGGACCGACGCGCCAGCGGCCCGTCCTTCGGTCGAAGACCTGGTACGTGGACTCCCACACCGCGTGGAGCGTGTCGCCGTCGGCCGCGAGCCCGAGCAGCTCCATCGGCTTGGGCATCGGCGGCCCGGCCCGCCACCGCCTGGTGTGCGGATCGTAGATCCAGACCTCGCGCAGCACACGCTCACCACGCCGGCCGCCGACGACCCACAGCTCCCCGCCGAACGCCGCGGCGCCGAACGCGTGCACGCGACGCGGCAGTGGCGTCCCGCGGCTCCAGCGGTTCTCTCCGGGCTCGTAGACGAAGACGTCGCGCCACTCGCGCCCGCGGTCGTAGCCGCCGAGCGCATAGAGATGTCCGTCGAGCGCCACGAGGCGATGGTTGAAGCGAGGTGCCGGCAGCGGCGCGAGCCGCCGCCAGGCGCCGGCCCGCGGGTCGAGCGCCACGACCGTGGCGACGTTCCCGGCGGGCGTCGTGCCACCGGCGACGACGACCCGCCCGCCGAGCGCCGCCGCGGCGGCCGCCCGGGTCGGCGTGGGGAGTGGCGCGAGCGTCCTCCAGGCGTCGCGGCGCGGGTCGTAGCGCGAGACCGTCGCGAGCGGTCTCCCGGTCTCCCCCACCATCCCGCCGGCCGCGTAGATGCGGCCGCCCAGCTCGGCCGCAGCGAGATAGCTCCTGCGCTGCGAGAGCGACGCCGCCCGCTCCCAGCGCGCCTCGACCGGTGCGGCGCCCGAAGCCGCCAGCGACCCTGCCGCGGCGCCACAGACGAGCGCGGAGAGCGCGACCGCGAGGACTCTCACGTCGCGACGACGTCGCGCAGGCGCCGCCGTTCGGACTTGCGCTCGCGCATCCTGGCCGGGTCGGGCACCGGGACGGCCGCGAGCAGAGCCTTGGTGTAGTCCTCCTTCGGCCGCTCGTAGACCTCGTTTGCCGGGCCCGTCTCCACGATGTGCCCCCGGTGCATCACGGCGATCCGGTCGCTCACCGAGCGGACGACGGCGAGGTCGTGCGCGATGAAGAGATACGCGAGGTTGAACTCGCGCTGCAGGTCCTTGAGCAGGTTGATGATCTGCGCCTGGATCGAGACGTCGAGCGCCGAGACCGGCTCGTCGCAGACGATCAGCCGCGGCGAGAGCGCGAGCGCGCGCGCGATGCCGATGCGCTGTCGCTGCCCGCCCGAGAACTCGTGCGGGTAGCGGTTGACGTACGTCGGGTCGAAGCCGACGACGTCGAGGAGCTCGCGCACGCGCACCTGGCGGTCGCGGCGCGAGCCGACCTTGTGCACGACCAGGGGCTCGCTGACGATGTTGCCGACTGTCATCCGCGGGTCGAGGGACGAGTACGGATCCTGGAAGACGATCTGTGCGTCGCGCCGGACGCGGCGCAGCTCCTCCCCCTCGAGCTCCGTCAGCTCCTGCCCGTCGAACCTGACCGAGCCGCTCGTCGGGCGGAGCAGCTGGAGGACGCAGAACCCGGTCGTCGACTTGCCGGAGCCCGACTCCCCGACGAGCCCCAGCGTCTTGCCAGCTTCGATGTCGAAGCTGACCCCGGCGACCGCCTCGACGTAGTCGACCGTCCGCTCGACGATCAGGCCTCGTTTGACCGGGAACCGCTTGACGAGATCGCGGACCTCGAGGAGCGCAGTCATGCCGGGGCCGCCTCCTTCCGCCGTGCGCGCTCGGTCGTCGGGTGCTCGGAGCGGACCATGTGACCCGGGCGGAGCTCGCGGAGCGCGGGCATGTGCGTGGCGCACCCGTCGAACTCGTTCGCATACGGGCACCGCGCGGCGAAGCGGCAGCCCTCCGGCGGGTCGAGCAGGTCGGGGGGCCGGCCTGGGATAGCCGTCAGGCGGCCGGTGCGCGCGGTGTCGTCCTCGAGCTGCGGGAGCGCGCCGAGCAGGGCCTCGGTGTACGGATGCTCCGGCCGGGCGAAGAGCTCGGTGACCGGAGCCTGCTCGACGATCTGGCCCGCGTACATCACGACGACCTCGTCGGCGACCTCGGCGATCACGCCCATGTCGTGTGTGATCACGATCATCGCCATGTCGTGCTGGGTGCGGAGCTCGTCCAGGAGATCGAGCACCTGCGCCTGCACCGTGACGTCGAGCGCCGTCGTCGGCTCGTCGGCGATCAGGAGGTCGGGCTCGCAGGAAACGGCCATCGCGATCATCACGCGTTGGCGCATGCCGCCCGAGAGGCGGTGCGGGTAGTCGTCGAGCCGCGTCTCGGGATTCGGGAGCCCAACCTCGTCGAGGAGCTCGATCGCGCGCCGGCGCGCCTCGCGCTTCGGGAGGTGAAGATGACGCCGGATCGTCTCGAGCAGCTGCGTCCCGATCGTCAACGTCGGGTTGAGCGACGTCATCGGGTCCTGGAAGATCATCGCGATCCGCTTGCCGCGGACGTCCTCGAGCTCGCGCTCGGAGAGCGTCGTCAGGTCACGGCCGTCGAACACGACCTCGCCGCCGACGATCCGCGCCGGCGGCTGCGGGATGAGCCCGATGATCGAGAGCGCTGTGACGGACTTGCCCGAGCCCGATTCGCCGACGAGGCCGAGCGTCCGGCCGCGGTCGACGGAGAAGCTGACGCCGTCGACCGCGCGGACCACGCCCTCGCGGGTGAAGAAATGGGTCGCCAGATCGCGCACCTCGAGAAGGGGCGTCGCGCTCATGTCTCCCTCGTCCTCGGGTCGAGGGCGTCGCGGAGCCCGTCGGCGATGAAGTTCGCGCAGAGGATCAGCCACGCGATCGCGATGGAGGGAACGATGATGATGTGCGGCGCCACGCGGTACGCGCGGTAGCCGTCCTGCGCCATCGATCCCCACGACGCGTCGGGGGGGCTGATTCCGAGCCCGATGAACGAGAGGAACGCCTCGCCGAGGATGACCCCCGGGAGCTCGAGGAAGACCGCGATCACCAGGACGCCGAGCGTGTTCGGCAGGAGGTGACGGGCGAGGATGCGCAGCCAGCGCGCGCCGACGGCGTGCGCGGCGCGAACGTAGTCGTTCTCCTTCAGCGTGATGATCTGCCCCCGGACGATCCGCGCCGTCGTGAACCAGGAGGCGATCGAGAGCGCGATGACCATCGTCCAGAAGCTGCCGCCGCCGAAGATCGCGAGGATGATGATCGCGAAGGGCAGGTACGGGAGCCCGTAGAGGGCATCGAGGAAGCGCATCAGGGCGTTGTCGACGAAGCCGCCCAGGAACCCGGCGATCGCGCCGTAGGTGACGCCGATCGCGAGGATCACGAGCGTCGCCGCGAAGCCGATCCCGATCGAGACCCGCCCGCCGAGCGCCGTCCGCGTGAAGAGGTCGCGCCCGAACTGGTCGGTGCCGAGCGGGTGGGCGAGGCTCGGGCTGTCGTTGGCCTGCGAGAAGTCGACCTGGTTCGGGTCGTACGGGGAGACGATCGGCCAGATCACGCAGTACGCGAGGAGAGCCAGGAAGGCGATCCCGGCGATGACCGCGGCTCGGTTTCGGAGGTAGCGGTACCAGGCGTCGCGCCAGAGGCTCGAGCTGCGGATCGGAGCGCCCGCGTCGCCCGACGCCGTCGGAGTCGGCGGCGGCGGCGTCGGGAGCCGTAGGTAGCGCCGCTCCTTGAGCCGGCGCAGGCCGGGGAACTGCGTGCGCTCGCCCGAGGACGTGCTCGACATCAGCGCGCCTCGCGCGTTCTCGGATCGAGGATCCCGTACAGGATGTCGACCACCATGTTCGCGACGATCACGATCATCGCCAGCAGGACGGTGAGCCCCATCACCACCGAGTAGTCGCGGCCGGTGACGGCGGTGACGTAGTACCGCCCGATGCCCGGGATCGCGAAGATCTGCTCGATCACGAACGAGCCGGTGATCAGGAAGCCGAGGATCGGCCCGGCTGCGGTGACCACCGGGATCAGCGAGTTGCGCAGGGTGTGCACCACGACGACCCGGCGGCGCCGCAGCCCCTTCGCGCGGGCCGTGCGGATGTAGTCCTGCTGCAGGGTCTCGAGCACGGAGCCGCGCGTGAGACGCGCGAAGTACGCCATCGGGCCGAGACCGAGCGCGATCGTCGGCAGGATCTTGCTCTGCCACGTGGTCCAGCCGCTCGTCGGGATGTCGAAGATGTCGCCCCAGCGAACGGCGAAGAAGTAGATGAGGAGGGTCGCGATGAGGAAGCTCGGCACGGCGAAGCCGACGTTCGCGACGAACATCGCCGTGTAGTCGGGCCACTTGTTGGCGCGGAGTGCGGCGAGCAGCCCGAGCGGGATGCCGAACACGAGCGCGAACAGCATGGCGAGCGCGCCGAGCTCGAGCGAGGGCGGGAAGTGCTCGCGCACGATGTCGTTCACGTCGCGGTTGCGGAGGACGAGCGACGGGCCGAGATCGAACGTCGCAACGCCCTTGACGTAGCGCACGTACTGCTTCCACCAGGGGTCGTCGAGCCCGAATTTCGCCTCGAGATTCGCCTGGATCGACGCGGGAATCGCCCGTTCGGAGGTGCGGAACGGGTTCCCCTCGATCTGCCGCATGAGCAGGAAGGTCATGAGGATGACGAGCAGGATCACGGGGATCGTCCAGAGCACCCGGCGCACGATCAGCCTCGTCATCTGCGTCTCCTCGTCCGCGGACTAGGGGCGGCGGCCGAATGGGCCGCCGCCCCGGTTCGTCCTATGAAGGCTCGACCTCGACGACCTTCGTGTAATCGGTCTGACTCAGGAGGTTGACGTTGAGCGAGGCCTTGATCGACGGCCGCTCGAGCTGCACGTACGTGTACCAGTAGATCGGCGCGATCGGAACCGCCCCGTTCTCACCGAGCAGCTTGTCCTCGAGCTCGCCGTAGATCTTGTATCGGGCGTCGTTGTCGGGCGTCTGACGCGCCTTGGCGACGAGCGCGTCGTACTGCGGGTCGCAGTAGTTCGAGTTGTTGTTGCCCGACTTGCAGGTCCAGAGCTCGAGGAAGTTCATCGCGTCGACGTAGTCCCCGATCCAGCCGAGCCGATACGCGTCGACCGACGGGTCGGGCGGCGGGCCGAGGGACTCGAGGAACTGCGCCCACTCCTGCTGCCGGATCGTCGTGTTGATCCCGAGCTCCTTCCACATCGACTGGATCGCGACCGCGATCTCACGGTGGCCCGGAGAGTCGTTGATCACCAGATTGACGTTCTTGTTCGGGTTGGCGACCTTGGCCATCAGCTCCTTCGCCTTGTCCAGATCGCCGTTCTCCGGCGTCCATGGCGAGCTCGGGTTGAGCTCGTCGAAGCCCGGCATGCCCTTCGGCGTGAACCCGGTCGGCGGCAGCTGGTCTGCCTGGGCGATGTTGTCGATGATCGTCCGGCGGTCGATCGCGAGCGACATCGCCCGGCGCTGGTTCACGTCCGGGATCGCCTTCACGTTGAGGCCGTAGTAGTACGTCCCGAGCCCCGGGTACTGGCTGTACGAGTCGGTGCCCTTCAGCCGCGACAGCTCCTCGGGCGGTAGCCCGGCGGTCATGTCGAGCTCGCCGGCCTCGAAGGCCTGCACGGCCGTGGTGCCCTCCGAGATCATCCTGCCGTTGATCCGCTTCAGCTTGACCTCGTCGGCGTTCCGCCAGGCGTCCCACTTCTTGAGGTCGAGCTCGGCGTTGTGCCGCCACGTCGCGAGCTCGAACGGCCCGTTCGTGACGATGTTGCCCGGCTCCGTCCACTTGTTCCCGAACTTCTCGACCGTCGCCCGGTTCACCGCGAGGAAGGACGTGTGTGCCACCTGCTGGACGAACCAGGGCTGCGGCGACGTCAGCTCGACGCGCAGCGTGTGGTCGTCCGTCGCCTTGATGCCGACCTTGTCCCGCATCGCGGCGCAGCCCGACTTGCAGCTGTTGTAGTCCTCGGCGCCGACGATGCCGAAGAACTGGTAGGCGTAGTCGGCAGCGAGGTCGGGCGAGATCGTCCGCTTCCACGACCACTCGTAGTCCTTTGCGGTCACGGGGTCGCCGTTCGTCCACTTGCCGTCGTTGCGGAGATGGAAGGTCACGGTCTTGCCGCCGTTCGTGACGTCCCACGACTCCGCAAGGTTCGGAACCGGCTCGAGGTTGTCACCGAGCTTGACGAGCGGATCCATGATGTTGAGCAGCACATCCGACGAGGTGGTGTCGGTCGCAAGACCCGGATCGAGCGATGGGGGCTCTGTCCCCCAGTTGATGGTGATCACCTGGTCGATCACGCCGCCGCCGTCACCGCCGGCCCCGTTACCCCCACCACATCCGGCGGCGAGCGCAGCGAAGGTCGCGACGAACACGGCGGCCAGCAGCGCACGCACGGTTATCCTCATCGGGTTCTCTCCTTTTCGTCGAGCCGTCCCCGGGGTGATGACGGACGGCCGGTAGTGCCTGATTCCCCGTATGGACCGTTCGAAAACGACTCCGCGACACCCCTTACGGAACGCTCACCTTCCGCGGGCGCTCTCGTCGGGCATCGGAGTCGTGATCGCGACCCTCGTGATGGCCTCTTCGGCCGCGGGCCACGTCACCGTGGCGCCTCCGTACCTCGACGCCGACCGACAGGCACGGGTCGAGTTCGAGACCCCCAACGAAAGACCCCCGCATGCCACCGTCTCCCTCGTGATCGACGCGCCGCCGGGCTTCGTCTTCGCAGCTGCCGATCCACCGACCGGTTGGCGGCTACAGCTCGAGCGCTCGGGGACGCGCGCTCGGTGGACCGGCGGCAAGATAACCGGGCAGAAGATCGTGGCCTTCCCGCTTCTCGTGACGGCCGGCAGTCGCGCCGGGCTGGTGAGCTTTCGCGCGAAGCAGCTCTACGACGACATCGAGACCGTCCAGTGGAACGCGGAGTTGACGATCCTTCCGGCGACCGGCACCGAGGCGCCGTCGCAGCATTTCGACCGCGCGCTCGCGGCAGGCGCCGTCGGCCTCGTCGTGATCGCCGCCAGCTTCCTCGCGCTGCGCCTCGTGCGTCGCCGCCCACTTCAAGAGAGATAGCGGAAGCCGTTGCTACCGTCCGGCGGCGGTGCTCTTCGCGCAGATCCTGAACGACGACCTCGGGTGCGCCTCGTACGTCGTCGGCTGCGAGGAGGCCCACGAGGCGGTAGTCGTCGACCCGCCCCTCGAGATCGAGACGGCGCTCGCGCAGGCCGACCGCCTCGACGTCCGCATCGTGCGCACGCTCGAGACGCACACGCATGCCGACCACGTCTCGGGTCACGGCCGACTCGCGCTCGAGCACGGTGTTCCGGTGAGCATCCATCCCGCCGCGGGAGCCGAGTACCCGAGTGACGCGCTCGCGGACGGCGACGAGGTCTCGGTCGGGACGGTCACGCTCCGCTGCATCCATACGCCCGGCCATCGGCCCGAGCACTGCTGCTTCGCCGTGATCGACACGACACGCGCCGAGGAGCCGTGGCTCGTGCTCACGGGTGACTCGCTCTTCGTCGGCGACGCAGCGCGACCCGACCTCGCCGTCGGGGCGGTGGAGGGCGCCGAGGGGCTCTTCCACTCGCTGCGACGTCTGCTCGAGCTTCCCGACGGGGTCGAGGTGTTCCCCGGCCACGTCGCAGGGTCGCTCTGCGGCAGGGCGATGAGCTCGCGCGGCTCCACGACGATCGGGTTCGAGCGCCGCTTCAACCCGATGGCGTCGATCCAGGAGCTCGACGCCTTCGTCGCCGAGTCCGCCGACGTCGGAGCGCCGAAGCCTCCCAACCTCGCCCGCATCGTCGAGCTCAACCGCGGCCCCTTCCGGCCCGCCCCACCCGCGCCGCAGGAGCTTCCGCTCCCGGCACCCGGATCGCAGCTGCTGGACGTCCGTCCGGTGGAGGAGCACCTCTCCGGGCACCTGCCCGGCGCGGTGAGCGTTCCCGTGTCGGGGACGAGCTTCTCGACCAAGGCCGGCTTCGTCCTCGACGCCGACGCGCCGGTCACGGTGCTGGCGGCGACCGCTGCGGAGGCCGCTCGCGCGGTCGCGGGGCTGCGGTCGGTGGCGTTCGCGGACATCCCCGGCTACGTCCTCGGGGGCGGCCCTGAGACGACCGAGTCGGTGGCGATGGACGAGCTCGAAGCGCTCATCGAGGCGGGAGCGACCGTGATCGACGTCCGCGAGCACGACGAGCGCGACGAGGGTTACATCCCCGGCAGTCGGAGCGTGCCCTACCGCTTGATGCGCTCGTGCTGTCCCGACCTGCCCGACGGCCGTCCAATCGTCACGATCTGCAACTCCGGGCCGCGTGCCGCAGTCGCGGCGAGCATCCTCCGGGCGAAGGGCCTCGACGCGCGGCCCGTCCTCGACGGCGGTATGAACGACTGGCTCGCGCGCGGCGCGACCGCGGTCACGTTCCGCCGCTGCGGCTCGGGCTGACCGCGTCGAGCTCGCGCAGGCGCGCGGTTGCGCCGAGCCGCTCGAGCAGCTCCCGGGCGCGACCGAGCGCATCCCCGTCCCCTCCCCGCGCGGCGAGCACGAGGGCCTCCGCCTCGAACTGCGGCGCGCCGATCTCGCGAAGGATCGCGGCCGCCTCCTCGAAGCGGCCGGCGTCGATCTCGAGCGCCGCCTCGAGAAATCGCGGCCCCGGACGCTCGTCCAGCGAGGCGAGCGATCCGGATCGCCCACCACCCACGGATTCGCACGCAAGAGCGAGATAGACCATCCAGTACCCGGGCATCACGCCGCGAGGGTTGGCTCGGCGCCGCACCAGGAAGTCGTCCACCAGCGCCCTCGCCTCGTCGGTGTGCCCCGTGCGCGCGAGGGTCCAGGCCGCCGTCGCGAGGCTCGGGTAGACCGACTGGTCGTCACCGCGGGAGTACCCGAGCTCGACCCCACGGCGAACGGTGGCGACGGCGTCGGCGGCGGCCCCGGAACGCACGAAGCCGAGCTCGGCGAGGACGAACCGGAAGAAGGGCTCGTAGTACAGCCCGCCGACCTTCCGGGCGCGCTCCAGCTCCGCGGTCGCGATCGCCTCCGCCTCGTCCCACTGCCCCGTGAAGAAGGTCGCCTCGCAAAGGTTGCCCGACGCGAAGCCACCCGTTCCACCGGCGGTCCCGGCGCGCACGTTGTGGGCGAGCCCCTCTCGCGCGACCGCCATGGATCCCGCGAGATCGCCGAAGTCCAGCAGGATGCTCGAGAGGTTGACGTAGGCCCGGCTCACCTCCGTCGGGTCGTATTCGAGCGTCAGCCGGCGGGCTTCCTCCAGGTCCTCTCGCACGTTCTCGTAGTCGCCGGCGTTTGCGCGAGACGTCGCCTTCGTGATGAGCGCGGATGCCCGAGCACCCCCGGCTCCGACCGACGTCGCGATCTCGATCGCACGGTCGGCGAGCTCGATCGATCGTTCCTGGCGGCCGGCCAGCATCTCGAGCCGTGCAACCTGCGCGAGCACGTGCGCATGGTCGTGCGACGGTGGCTCTCCCTCGATGAGCTCGACGCCGCGTGCGGCCCACTCCGCTGCGCCGAGACCGTCACCCTGCTGCCAGAGCGAGTGCGCGATGTCGACGGCGACGGCCGCCGCTCCGGCCTTCGACCCGTCGGCGCGGAAGAGGTCGAACGCACGCAGGAGCTCTTCGCGGCCGCTCTGCTCGGTGAAGACGAGCGCCTTGCCGAGCACACGCAGCGCCTTGGCGTCGAGACCATCCGTCGACCAGGTGGCTGCGGCACGCAGCGCGCGAACGCATCCGAGCGGGGCGCCGACGGCGAACGCGCGGAGCCCTGCCTCGCGCAACGCGGCCGACGCGGCCGGCTGGAGCTCGCCGGAGTCGAGCCCCGCGCTACGCGACAGCTCGATGGCCTGGACGTAGTGATGGGCGAGCAGCTCGGAGCGATCCTCGCGGCGATCCGCCGGAAGCGACTCGATCCAGCGCGCGACCCGGACGTGGCGCTCCACCCGGTCGCGGCGAGGAAGCTGCGCGTAGACCGCGTCACGGACGAGGCCGTGGACGAACGCATGCTGCGTGGCGCCGGACACGGCCGACTGCCGCTCGCGGCGGAGGAACTCCTTGCGTCCGAGCGCTCGCAGGAGCTCTCCGACCTCCTCGTGGCCATCGCGCCCCGACACCGCCCGCAGGCCGTCCGACCACACGACGGAGCCCATCACGGCCGCGTCGCGCAACAGCTCCTTTTCCGCCGGCGGGAGGAGGTCGACACGGGCCGCCACGATGCCGAGCACCGAATCGGGGAGCCCGGAGCTCGCACCGCCGGATGCCTGCATCCGCACGAACTCCTCCGCGTACAGGGGATTGCCCGCCGCGCGCTCGACCACGGAGGCGCGTAGCTCTTCGTCTGCCGGGTCGCGGCCGAGCAGCGACTCGACGAGCCGCTCCGTCTCGGTCGGCGTGAGCGGCCCGAGCGAGACGGTGAGGGCGTTCCGCTTGCCTCCACCCCAGTCGGGCCGACGCTCGAGCAGCTCCGGACGAGCGCAGCAGACGACGAGCAGAGGAACGTCCTCGACCAGCTCCACCAGGCCGTCGACGAACTCGAGCATGCCGTCGTCGGCCCACTGGAGATCGTCGAACACGATCACGAGCGGCCGCCGGTCGGCAAGCCGCTCGAGGAACGCGCGCCAGCCCGCGAAGAGCTGCGCTCGGCGATCGGCGAGCGCGACGTCCTGGGGCGTGAGCCCCACGAGAGGACGCAGGCTCGCGGCGATCCACTGCACCTCCTCGGCGGGCACGATCTCGTCCACCATCCGGTCGACCTTCGCTCCGGCGACGTCCGCCGCGTCGTTCTCGTGGATGCCCGCCTGCGCCTTGACCACCTCCCCGAGCGCCCAGAAGCTCACCCCGTCGCCGTAGGGAAGGCAGCGGCCGTAGCGCCACGTGATGATCTCCTCGTCGTCGGCCACGGCCTGGCCGAGCTCGGCGACGAGCCTGCTCTTGCCGATCCCGGGCACGCCGACCAGCGTCACCAGCTGGGGCGCGCGCTCCACGCGGACGCGCGCGAAGGCACCGAGCAGGAGCGCGCGCTCGTGTTCACGACCGATCAGCGGCGACGACGGCTCGGCGGCCGCCTGGCCGACCCGCCCGACCGCCTCGACGGCCTCCCACACCTCGATCGGGTCGGCCTTGCCCTTGGCCGTGACCGGCTCGTGCCGCCGGTACACGATCAGCCGCTCGGTCGCGCGATGCGTTGCGGTGCCGACGAGGATCCCGTCCACGGGGGCAGCGGCCTGGATGCGCGCCGCCGTGTTCATCACGTCTCCGGCGACCATCGACTCGCCGGCCGCCGCGCTGACATCGAGCGCCACGAGCGCCTCGCCCGTCGCGACTCCCACCCGCACGTGGAGGTCGAGCGCGTCGTCCCGCTCGTCGAGCGCCCCGATCGCGTCGCGAACGGCGAGCGCGGCCCGAACCGCGCGCTCGGGATCGTCCTCGTGCGCGGTCGGCGCGCCGAACACCGCGACGACCGCGTCGCCGATGAACTTCTCGACCGTGCCGCCGTAGCGCTCGAGCTCGCGCCGGAGCGTCTCGTGGTACCGGCGGAGCAGGGCGCGGACGTCCTCGGGGTCGAGCTGCTCGGCGCGCGCGGTGGAGCCGACGAGGTCGACGAACACCGCCGTGACGACCTTGCGCTCCTCCCGCCCCCGCTGCTCGGGCGAGAGCGGGGCTCCGCAGCCGTTGCAGAACCGGGCGTCGTCCGGGTTCTCCCGGGCGCAGCGCGCGCACGCGATCACGGTGTCACCGAAGCCGTCGCACGGTGTAGCCGGCCTCGGCGAGTGCGCGGATCAGCGTCTGCGCATGCTCTTCGCCCCGCGTCTCGAGCGTCAGCTCAGCCTCGGTCTCGAGCACGCCGATGTTGCGTCCCTCCCGGTGGTGCTGGATCGAGAGGATGTTTGCGCGCTGCTCGGCGATCAGCCCGACGATGCGGGCGAGCTCGCCGGGCCGATCCGGGATCAGCAGCGCGACGACGAGGTACCGGCCCGAGGCCGTCATCCCGTAGCGGATCACCGAGCTCATCGTGGTCGCGTCGATGTTCCCGCCCGCCAGGATCGCGCAGACCGGCCCGGCACCACCCGCGCGCCCGGCGAGGATGGCCGCGACGGGCGCGGCGCCCGCGCCCTCGACGACGAGCTTCGACCGCTCGAGCAGGAGCACGATCGCCTGAGAGATCTCCTCGTCGTCAGCGACCACGACGTCGTCGAGCAGATCGGAGAGGATTGCCCGCGTCACCGCCGCGGGATGCTTCACGGCGATCCCGTCCGCGATCGTCGCGCCGGAAGGCTCCCTCCCCGCGAACGGAGCGCAGGCGGCCGACTGGACGCCCACGACCCTCACCTCCGGCCGGAGCGCGTCGAGCGCGATCGCGACCCCGGATGCCAGGCCTCCCCCGCCGACGGGCACGACGACCGTCAGCTCTCCCGAGGGCAGCTGTCCGGCGAGCTCCAGCCCGAGCGTCCCCTGGCCGGCGATCACGCGCTGGTCGTCGAACGCGTGGACGAAGGTCGCGCCCGTCTCCTGCTCGCGCGCACGCGCGAGCGCGACCGTGTCGTCGAACCCCTCCCCCGCCAGCTCGACCGTCGCGCCGTAGCCGCGCGCCGCCTCGACCTTCGCCATCGGCGCGGCCTCGGGCACGACGATCGTGGCGCCGATGCCGGCCTCCCGGGCGGCCCAGGCAACCGCCTGCCCGTGGTTGCCGGCGCTCGCGGTGACGACCCCTCGGTCGCGCTCGTCCGCGGACAGCTGAGCGATGGTGTTGTAGGCGCCGCGGATCTTGAACGCCCCCGTTCGCTGGAGGTTCTCCGCCTTGAGGAGCACGGGGCGCCCGGCGAGGCGGGAGAGCGTCTCGGACGGGTAGACGGGCGTGACGCGGGCGATCCCGTGGAGCCGTTCCTGCGCCGCACGCACCTCGGCGATCGTCGGCCGCTCGCTCATGCCCCCCCGTCGCCCGCGACCGCGCCG
>NZ_DATMBZ010000181.1:0-8239 GCF_035558935.1 Gaiella sp.
TACCGCGTGCTCGTCCCTCGTGACGCCGTGGGCGATCGCAATCGCGCCGCACACGAGGCGAACCTCTACGACATCGATACGAAGTACGGTGACGTGGTGACCACCGCCGACGTGCTCGCCGGAATCGAGGCCCCGCCGTGATCGTCCGCGACGCGGGAGGGACGTGGCAGGTCGTGCTCCAGCCGGAGCACGCAGAGCTCTCCGAGGAGGTGGCGCGGGCGTGGGCCGACCGCGGCCCGCGTCACGGGTCGGTCGTCCTCGCCGCGCGGCGCCACGACGACGGTTGGGCGACCTGGGAGCGCTCGCCGATGGTCGACGGCGATGGGAAGCCCCTCTCGTTCCTCGACGTCCACGTTCCGGCGCATCTCGCCTTCTACCGCGCGGGGATCGCGGCGATCACCGACGAGGACCCGTACGCGGGCCTGCTCGTCTCGATGCACGGTGCGGGGATCTACCGCCAGCGGTACGGCTCGGATCCGTCGCTCGGGCTCACCCGCGCCCCAGAGGCGCAGACGCTCGTCGACGCGTTCGTCGAGGAGCAGGAGGCGGGCTTCCCACAGCGCATGGAGGTGTCCGGGGTCGACGACGAGCTGCGTCTCGCGGACTACCACCGGCTGCAGTGGTTCGACCGCTTCTCGCTCGCATTCTGCCTTCGCGACTGGGACGCGCCGGGAGACGGATTCGAGCTGGGAGCGTTCAGGCTCGAGCCCGTCGCGCCGTGGACGGCACGGGTCTCGCCATGGCCGTTCGCCGAGCCAGAGCTCGAGTGCTCCCTCGTCCGACGGTCCGTGCCGAAACGCGCCTGGCGCCAGGACGAGTTCCGCGAGGCGTTCTTCGGGCTTCCTGTCGAGCGGGTCACGATCCGCTTCGCGGAGTAGTCCGTGCCCGGCGCCGAGCGTCTCAGCTGGCTACGCGTCCCCACCGAGGACGAGCTCCCGCCCGACGTGCTCGAGCTGTGGCGGCCGTCTCTCGAGAAGCTCGGCTTCGTCCCGAACGTGCTGCGCCTGTACGCGCTCCGCCCGAGCCGCCTGCTCGCGTGGAACGCCTGGTACGACGAGGCGATGAAGGGCGATTCGGGCCTGACGAAGGCCGAACGGGAGATGATCGCCGTCGTGGTGTCGGTCGCCAACCGGTGCCCGTACTGCATCGCCGCGCACGGCGCGGCGCTACGGAAGCTCACGAAGGACGCTGCTCTCGCCGATGCGATCGCGGCCGATCACACGACTGCTCCCCTCGAGCCGCGCGTGCGGGCAATGCTCGACTATGCCCTCGCGTTGACGCTCCGGCCGGCGACGATGAGCGAGGACGATGTGGTGGCCCTCCGCGCCGCGGGATGGAGCGACGAGGACGTGATGGACATCGCGGAAGTGACCGGGCTGTTCAACATGTCGAACCGGATGGCCTCGGGTCTCGGTTGGGCGCCGAACCCCGAGTACGAGTCGCTCGGCCGCTGAGCGGGAATGCGCGTTTCCACCGCCTGAGACCGCTGCTACGCTCGCATCCGGGTGGATCACGTCCTCGTCCTGAACGCCAGTTACGAGCCGCTCAACGTGTGCTCGACACGTCGGGCGCACGTGCTCGTCTGGAAGGGGAGGGCGGAGGTCGTGGAGCGCTACGACGAGCCGCTGCGAACGTCGACGAACACCTACGTTCGCCCCCACGTGATCCGCCTCGTGACGTACGTCCGGGTGCCGCGGTCGGTCAAGCGTCGGATCTCGCGGCGGGCGCTCTTCGCCCGGGACGGCTGGCGCTGCGTCTACTGCGGCGACAGCGCGGGACGGCTCACGCTCGACCACGTCGTGCCACGCTCGCGCGGCGGCGACTCGGTGTGGGAGAACGTCGTCACGGCCTGCGCTCCCTGCAACCTGCGCAAGGGCGACCGGCTGCTCGAGGAGACGCACATGAACCTCGCGCGACCGCCGCGCGCGCCCTCGCCGGTGCTCTTCATCAGCCTCGCGCTCCACCGCGTGCCGGAGGCGTGGGTGCGCTACCTCCCGGGCGTCGCGGCCGAGGCCGCCTGAGCGCTCAGGCGGCGACGGTCTCCCAGCCCTCGTCGCGGTCGGCGCGGTAGGAGCCGAAGACGCGTAGGCGCGCGGTCTCCGCGCGCATCTCCGAGAGCGCGGCGGCGACCTCGTCGTCGAGCGGGTGGCCGCCGAGCACGCAGTCGAAGCGGTAGTCGAACGGACGCGAGGGGATCGGGCGCGAGACGAGTTGCACCATGTCGATGTTCCGGCGCGCCAGCGGCTCGATCGCCGTGTGGAGCGCCCCGGGCCGGTGATGCGTCTCGAAGGTCAGGGCCGTGCGCCACTCGCCGTGCCGGCGGTCGAGCCGCGTGTACGGCGCGAGCGCCGCGAACCGCGTGAAGGCCTCGTGGTCACCGACGTCGTCGGCGATGACTGCGAGCGAGTGGAGCCGCGCGGCGCGACCGCTCGCGATCGCGACGACGGCGGGGTCGCCGAGCTCCGCGACGGCCGCCGCCGCGTCGCCCGTCGTGGGTGCGACGGTCGCCGTCGCCCACGGCATCGACGCGAGCAGCTTCCGGCACTGGTCGAGCGCGACGGCGTGGGAGCGGATCTCGCGCACGTCCTCGAGGACGATGTCCTCGGGCCCGACGAGGCAGTGGCGGATGGGGAGGATCGCCTCGGCGACGATGGAAAGCGCCGAGTCGTAGAGCAGGTCGTGCGTCTCGTTCACCGGCCCCGCGAGCGAGCTCTCGATCGGCAGGACGCCGTACGTGCAGGTTCGCGCCGTGACCGCCTCGACGACCGCCTCGAAGGACGCCTGTGCGATCAGCCGCGCGGCCGGGAAGAGCCGGTCGCACGCGACGGCGCTGTGGGCCCCCTCGCGGCCGGGGTAGGCGACCGTGTTGTCGTTCTGCGTCACGCGTGCACGTCCAGCGATCGCAGTACGGCGTCTCCCATCCCGCTCGTGGTCGAGTCGCCGCCGAGGTCGCCCGTCGGCGCCGCCTCGAGTGCGTCGTCGACCGCCCGCTCGAGCGCCGAAGCCTCGTCGGGCCGGCCGAGTCCGTGGTGGAGCATCAGCGCGAGCGACCGGAGCATGGCAGCCGGGTTCGCGATCCCCTGTCCTGCGATCTGCGGGGCCGACCCGTGCACCGGCTCGAACAGCCCGGGCCCTCCGTCCCCGAGCGAGGCCGATGCGGCCAGCCCGAGGCCGCCCGTCACGGCGGCCGCGACGTCCGAGAGGATGTCGCCGAAGGTGTTCTCCGTGACCACGACTCCGATGCTCTCCGGGGCGTTGACGATCGTCATCGCGAACGAGTCGACCAGCGCGTGGTCGAGAGGCACGTCGGAGTACTCCGTCTCTCCGAGCTCGGTCACGACGTCGCGCCAGAGCCGCGAGGTGTGGAGGACGTTCACCTTGTCGACCGACGTCAGTCGCGACCCTCGTTCCCGTGCGATCTCGAACGCGCGGCGCGCGATTCGCTCGACCTCGGGGCGCGAGTACTCACAGGTGTCGAACCATGTCCCGTCGTCACGCGTGCCCTTCGCGCCGAAATACAGGCCGCCCACCAGCTCACGGACGATCAGGAGGTCGATCCGCCCCGCGCGTGCCGGGCGGAGATTCGCGTAGACGCCGAGCTCCTTGCGCAGCGCGAGCAACCCCTGCTCGGGCCGCACGGGCTGCCCCTCGAGCTCGGGGAGCCCGACCGCGGCCAGCAGCACGGCATCCGCCGCGCGGCATGCCGCGAGCGTCGCCTCGGGCAGCGGCGTGCCCTGCGCGAGGATCGCGTTCCCGCCGAAGGGATGCTCGGTGTGGTCGATCCCGAGCGCGTCGAGCACGCGAAGCGCCTCGGCAGTTACCTCCGGCCCGATCCCGTCGCCGGGAAGGACGGCGACGTGCGTCACGCGATGGAGTGGGTCGCCTCGTACGCGGCGATCGCATCCTCGTGCTCGAGCGTCAAGGCGATGTCGTCGAGGCCGTTGAGGATCCGCTCGCGGGTGGCCTCGTCGAACGCGAACGACACCTCGCGTCCATCGGGGGCGACGATCACACGACGCTCGAGATCGACCGTCATCTCCGAGCCGGTGTCGAGGTCGATGCTCTCCATCAGGCGCCCGACCTCGTCCTCGGGAAGCGTGATCGCGAGCATCCCGATCTTCCCGGCGTTCGTCCGGAAGATGTCGCCGAACGACGGCGCGACCACGGCGTCGAAGCCGTAGTCCTGCAGCGCCCACGCCGCATGCTCGCGTGAGGAGCCGCAGCCGAAGTTGCGGCCCGCGAGGAGGATCGAGGCATTCCTGAACTCGGGCCGGTTGAGCTCGAACCCGGGGTGCTCGTTCCCGTCCTCGTCGAACCGCCAGTCCTGGAAGAGAAACTTTCCGTAGCCCGTCCGCTCGATGCGCTTCAGGAATTGCTTCGGGATGATCTGGTCGGTGTCGACGTCGGGGCGGTCGAGCACGGCGACGCGCCCGGTGACCGTACGCAGGGGCTTCATACGGTGACAGGCTCGTGGTCCAGCGCGCGCACGTCGACGAAGCGGCCGTGGAGCGCAGCTGCGGCGGCCATCTGCGGGCTGACGAGGTGCGTCCTCCCGCCCCGCCCCTGCCGGCCCTCGAAGTTGCGATTCGACGTGGAGGCGCAGCGCTCCCCGGGCTCGAGGGTGTCGGGGTTCATCCCGAGGCACATCGAGCAGCCGGCGAGGCGCCACTCGAAGCCCGCGTCGACGAAGATCCGGTCGAGCCCCTCGTCCTCCGCCTGCCGGCGCACCTGCGCCGAGCCCGGGACGACGAGCGCGGTCACCTTCGGGTCGACGGTGCGTCCCTCGACGATCGCGGCGGCGGCCCGCAGGTCCTCGATGCGCGAGTTCGTGCACGAGCCGATGAAGACCTTGTCGATCCGGATCTCCTGGATCGCCTGTCCCGGGCGGAGGTCCATGTAGGCGAGCGCGCGCTCGGCTGCCGCCCGGTCGTTGGGGTCGTCGTACGACGCCGGATTCGGGACCGAGCCCGTGACCGGGACGACCATCCCCGGGTTCGTCCCCCAGGTGACCTGCGGGACGAGGTCGGCGACGTCGACGACGACGTGCGCGTCGTACGTCGCGCCCGCGTCGCTTCCGAGCGAGCGCCATCTCTCGACGGCGCGCTCCCAGCCGGCGCCCTGCGGCGCGTGCTCCCGGCCCTCGAGGTACGCGAAGGTCGTCTCGTCCGGCGCGATCATCCCCGCCCTCGCGCCCCACTCGATCGTCATGTTGCACACCGTCATCCGCTCTTCCATCGAGAGGGCGCGGATCGCCTCGCCGCCGTATTCGACGACGTACCCGACGCCTGCGTCGACCCCGACCTGGCCGATCGCGCCGAGGATGAGGTCCTTCGCCGTCAGTCCGGGCGGACGCTCGCCGGCAAACTCGAGCAGCATGGTCCTCGGGCGCTGCTGGTAGAGCGTCTGCGTGGCGAGCACGTGCTCGACCTCTGATGTGCCGATCCCGAACGCGAGCGCTCCCAGCGCCCCGTGCGTCGACGTGTGGCTGTCGCCGCAGACGATCGTCTTCCCCGGCTGGGTGAGCCCCAGCTCGGGGCCGATCACGTGGACGATTCCCTCGTGGCCCGAGCCGGTTCCGTGGAGCCGGATGCCGAATTGCTCGGTGTTCGCGCGGAGCGCGTCGAGCTGAGCCTTCGCCATCGGGTCGGTGACCGGACCCGGGAGCGTCGGCACGTTGTGATCCATCGTCGCGACGGTGAGCTCAGGGCGCCGGACGCGTCGTCCCGCGAGCCGGAGGCCCTCGAACGCCTGTGCCGACGTGACCTCGTGGACGAGGTGCAGGTCGACGTAGAGGAGCGCAAGGCCGTCCTCCTCGAGGACGACGTGTGGGTCCCAGACCTTCTCGAACAGCGTGCGGGCCATGCCTGCCCATGGTACGCGCCTGTGCCGGCTCAGGCCGCGGCCGCCTCCAGCCGGTCGAGGAAGGCGTCCGCGTCGGCGGCGATGTGCACAGGGGCGTAGGTGAACGAGACCGGGGCCAACGTCTTCAGCCCGTCGCCCGTGACGAGCAGGACGACGCGATCGTCGCGGCCGACCTCGCCCGCCTCCGCCGCCGCCCGCAGCGCACCGAGCGTCACGCCCGTCGCCGTCTCGCCGAACACACCCGTTGTGCGGGCGAGGAGCGCCATGTTCTCGCCGACGGCGTCCTCCGCCACGGCGTGGATCGCGCCCCCGGTCTCGCGCGCGGTCGCGACCGCGAAGTCGCCGTCCGCGGGATTGCCGATGGCGAGCGACCGCGCGATCGAGTCGGGCCGCACCGGGGTGACCGTCGTCCTCTCGCGGAACGCCGTCGCGACCGGGGCGCAGCCCTCCGCCTGTCCGCCCACCTGGCGCGGCGCAGGCCCGTCGAGCAGGCCCAGCGAGCGAAGCTCGGAGAAGCCCTGCCCGACCTTGTGGAAGAGGGCTCCCGAGGCGATCGGGATCGCCACGACGTCCGGGGCCCGCCAGCCCAGCTGCTCGGCGAGCTCGTAGGCGAGCGTCTTCGAGCCCTCGGCGTAGTACGAGCGGAGGTTGACGTTGACGAACCCCCACTCGAGCTCGAAGGAGAGCTCGACCGAGAGCCGCGAGCAGTGGTCGTAGTGGCCGTCGACCGCATAGATCGTCGGGCCGTAGGCCGCGGCGGCCGCCAGCTTCTCGGGCTCGAGGTCGGCGGGGACGAAGACGGCCGCATCCATGCCCTCGGCAGCTGCCCGCGCCGCGACCGCACCGGCGAGGTTGCCCGTCGACGAGCAGGAGAGCGTCGTCAGACCGAGCTCCTGCGCCTTGCGCGCCGCGACCGCGACGACGCGGTCCTTGAAGGAGTGCGTCGGGTTCGCGGTGTCGAGCTTCAGCCACAGCTCGCGAACGCCGACGGCGTCCGCGAGCCTGGGGGCCGGGACAAGGGGGGTGAAGCCCGGCGCGAGCCGGGGCTCGTCCGGAGCGGAGACGGGAAGGAGCTCGGCGTAGCGCCAGATGTCGCGCCGTCGCTCTTCCAGACGTTCGCGCGTCAACGACGCGCGAACGTGATCCCAGTCGTAGACGGGATCGAGCGGCCCGAAGCAGCGGCTGCACGAGCCGACCGCCTCGAGGGGGTGCTCGGTGGCGCAGACCCGACAGGAGAGGGAGAGGGCTGACACGGGTGGGACCTCCTTCGTCTCGCTCGACACATCCGTCCGGGTTTGGCACCGTGGCCCCTATCGGGGCGGGTTGCCGAGGCGTCACAGGGCCGGTCCCTCAGCCTCTCTCGATGTGGAGCGGGACGAGTCCCGCGCCGACGCACACTCTATCGGCTGACGCGGGCCTCCGGCGCATCCCCCGAGATTCGGATGCAGCGACGCCGTCGGTCAGCCGACCGGGTTTCCCCCGGGGACGCGGGCGCCCGGCGCCGGCCCGACCCAGACCGCTCCGCTCCCGGAGCCTCGCCGGCCGACGATGACGACCCTTTCGCCGAACGGGGCGATCCCGAGGCCGGCCTGGTAGCCCGGCTCCGCGAAGACGGGCCCGCCCAACGCGGCGACGCTGTTTCGCCCGATCGCCCAGCCGGCGAGATCGACCTGTCCGCGCGCGCCGCTCTGGCCCGTGGTCAGGAACCCGTCGCCGTCGCGGACCACGGCGAGGATCGCCGACGGTGGACTGGTCACGGCGAGGACCGTGCGGGCCCAAGGCGCTCCCGGTCTGGCTCGACGCCACGTCGCAGCGGTCGAGTCGGTCGTGCCCCGGCCCGCGACGACCGTCCCGCTCGGCGCGTCCGCGCAACCGTTCGCCTCCGCTCCCGTGGCGACGACCTCCGGCTCGAGCGACCACGGGCCTGTGCGAGCGCGGTGCCACGCGACGATCTGCGCTCTCGCCCCCTCGCCCCGCACCGCGACGACCGTCGCTCCGTTCGGGCCGACACAGATCGCCCGGGCGTCGCCCGGTCCGAGGATCCGGCTCGGGAGCGCCGTCCGGCCGTCGGTCGACCAGGCGCTCACCTGGAGGCCACGCGCGGTTCCTTCCATCGCGGCGAGCGAGAAGCGGTTCCCGTCGGGCTCGACGTCGACGAACGCCCCGAGCGGAGAGAGGGCGGTACCGCCGAGCCTCCGCCATCGCCGTCCGTCCTTCGACGTCCAGAGCGTGACGCGTGCGCGTCCCTCGACGAGGCGCCAGCCGGCGATTGCGAATCCGCCCCGGCCGTGGGCCACGGCCAGGAGTCGCGCCTGCGAGTCCGCGAGCGGTGCGCGGGCCCACGAGCGAGCGTTCCTCGAGGTGAGGACGAGAGGGC
>NZ_DATMBZ010000182.1:0-12574 GCF_035558935.1 Gaiella sp.
CTCAGACGTCCCACTCGCCGCCGAGCAGCCGCGGCAGGGTGTCGTCGAGCAGCCTGAGCGTCATGCCCCAGAGGACGTGGCCCTCGACGTCGATCCCGTCGACGAGCAGCGGCTCGCGGAACCGCAGCGAGGAGAACGGCAAGAGCGCCCGTGCGCTCCTGTCGGCGAGCATCCGTGCGGCTGGAGTGAGGATCCCGACGATCTCCGCCTCCTGCAGCCGCCACGCCGTGTCCGCCGGAACCCGCCCGAGAAACGGGTGGACGAGCCAGCCCGTCGCCTGCGTGTGGAGCGGCTCGAGCGCCGCGACGACGTCCACGGCGTCCGGCTGCAATCCAACCTCTTCCTCCGCCTCCCGCAGAGCCGTCGCGAGGAGATCGGCGTCGCCGGGCTCCGGTTTCCCTCCTGGGAGGCCGAGCTGGCCGCCGTGCTGCCCTCCGTCGTCCGCCCGCACTACGAGCACCACCCGTAGCTCCTGCTCCGCGTCCCGAAACACGGGAAGGAGCACGGCGGCCGTCCGAAGGCCGTCGGTCATTCGACCTCGACGCGGAGCAGGTCCTCGATCGTCTCGCGTCGGCGAATGAGGCGGGCGGAGCCGCCCCTCACGAGGACGGCGGCGGGACGGGGCACGCCGTTGTAGTTCGAGGCCATCGCGAGCGTGTACGCACCGGTCGCAGGCACGGCGAGCAGGTCGCCGCGCCGCGGCGACGGCAGCATGACGTCGTCGATGAGGACGTCGCCCGACTCGCAGTGCATCCCGGCGATGCTCACCACTTCGTCGACCGGCTCGTCGGTCCGGGCCGCCGAGAGCGCGGTGTAGCGCGCGTCGTAGAGTTGCGGCCGCGGGTTGTCCGACATGCCACCGTCGACCGCGACCCAAGTCCGCTCCGGGAGACGCTTCACGCTGCCGACGCGGTAGAGGGTGATGCCGGCACGTCCGACGAGGCAGCGTCCCGGCTCGAGCCAGATCTCGGGCTGCGGCAGGCCGGCCTCGACAAACGCGAGGCGGGCGGTCGTCGCAGCGCTCGCCGCAAGCTCGGCGGCCTCGGGCACCTCGTCCGCGGGATGGTGGCGGATCCCGAAGCCGCCGCCGAGATCCGCGACGCGCGCGACCCAACCGAGCTCGTCGCGACAGCTCGCGACGAACGCGGCGAGGCGGACGATCGTTTCCGCCTGGGCGTCGAAGTCGGCGAGCTGCGAGCCGACATGGACGTGGACGCCCATGACGTCGAGCCCGAAGTCGAGTGCCTCCGAGACGGCCGCCCGCGCCTGATCGGGCGGCAGGCCGAACTTCGATCCGTGGTGACCCGTGCGAATCGCCTCGTGCGTGTCGGCGTCGACGCCGAGCGTCACCCGCACGAGCGCCTGCCGGACGCCCGCGGCGGCAGCAAGCGCCGGCTCGTCCGGAGCGTCGAGGACGACCGGGGCTCCGACCGAGGCGGCCTCGGCGAGCAGCACCTCGGCTTTGTTGTTTCCGTGGACGACGAGGTCGCCGCCCCCGAGGCCGGCGTTCCGCGCGAACGCGAGCTCGCCGGACGACGCGACGTCGGCGCCGATCCCCTCTGACAGCAGCAGCCGCAGGACGGCGACGTTCGGCAGCGCCTTCGTCCCGAAGAAGACGCGGCCGTCCCCGACCGCCTGCCGGAGCGCCCGGGCGCGGGCCTGGATCGTTTCCTCGCAGAGGACGACGAGCGGCGTCCCGTGGGCCACCTCGAGCTCCGACGCCCGCACGCCGCCGATCGAGAGCTGCCCGCCGTCGACGGACGTCGAGTCGGGGAAGAGGTCGAGGATGGGACCCGCCTAGGCCCGGGCGGCGGCGGTCGCGTACCGCTCGCTCATCTCCTCGAGCGAGAGCGGCTCGTAGTCGCCCGCGTGCCCCGCCTGGCCGAACCCCTCCATCCGCTGCGCGATCAGCGCCTGCATCGCGGCCCGCGCCGGCGTCAGGTAGTCGCGCGGATCGAACGTCTCGGGCGACTCGACGAAGACCTGGCGGATCGCGCCCGTGATCGCGAGCCGCGAGTCGGTGTCGACGTTGATCTTGCGCACACCGTTGCGGATCCCGAGCTGGATCTCCTCAAGAGGGACGCCCCACGCGGGCTTCAGGGCGCCGCCGAACTCGTTCACCTTCGCGACGAGCTCCTGCGGGACGCTCGAGGAGCCGTGCATGACGAGATGGGTGTCGGGAAGGCGCCGGTGGATCTCCTGGATGAGGCTCATCTTCAGCACCTCGCCGTCGGGCGGCTGCGAGAACTTGTACGCGCCGTGCGAGGTGCCGATCGCGACCGCGAGCGCGTCGATCCCCGTCTCCTCGACGAACTCGACCGCCTGGTCTGGGTCGGTGAGGTGCACCTCGCCCGAGCCGTGGCCGTCCTCGACGCCTCCGAGCGTGCCGAGCTCGCCCTCCACGGTGACGCCGCGTGCGTGCGCGTGCTCGACGACCTCCTTCGTGACGGCGACGTTGTACTCGAACGACGCGGGCGTCTTGCCGTCCGCCTCGAGCGAGCCGTCCATCATCACGCTCGTGAAGCCGAGCTCGATCGCGGAGATGCAGGTCGCGGGCTCGTTCCCGTGGTCGAGGTGCAGCGCCACCGGGATCTCCGGATAGAGCTCGACCGCCGCCTGCATCAGGTGCCAGAGGAACAGGTCGTTCGTGTACCGGCGGGCGCCGCGCGACGCCTGGACGATCACCGGCGATCGCGTCTCCCGCGCCGCCTCCATGATCGCCTGGATCTGCTCCATGTTGTTGACGTTGAAGGCGCCCACGCCGTAGCCGCCCGCGGCGGCCTCGTCGAGCAGCTGGCGCATCGAGACGAGTGGCATACGACAAGCGTAATCGGGACCGCGCCTGTCCGAGGTGGTAGGATCGACGGCGTGAGTCAGCTTCTTCCGTAGTCCAGGGAGCGAACGCGGCGGGCGCCGCGGCGACTCCCCGTGAGCCTCTCGAGCGAGAGGCTCTTTTCGTCTCAGAGGAGAAACCCGACGATGGAGCACGAGGACACCGAGCGCTACGACCCGGGGGCCGTGGAGGCCAGGTGGCAGGCCGTCTGGGCCGGCGAGCGCGCGTTCGACGTGCCGAACCCGGACGTCGCGACGCAGCCCGACGATTCGTCGACGTACGTCCTCGAGATGCTCCCGTACCCCTCCGGCGAGCTCCACATGGGGCACGTCTTCAACTACACGCTCGGCGACGTTTTCACCCATATCCGTCGCAGGCAGGGCTACACCGTCCTGCGGCCGATGGGGTACGACGCCTTCGGGCTGAACTCGGAGAACGCCGCGATCAAGGAAGGGGGCCACCCGCGCGAGATCACGAACCGCAACATCGAGGCGATCCGCCGCCAGATGAAGCGGATGGGGTGGGCGATCGACTGGTCGCGCGAGGTCTCGACCGCGGAGCCCGAGTACTACCGGTGGACGCAGTGGATCTTCCTGCAGTTCTTCGAGCGGGGGCTCGCCTACCGCCGCGAGGCGCCCGTCAAGTGGTGCCCGAAGGACCAGACCGTGCTCGCGAACGAGCAGGTGATCGACGGCCGCTGCGAGCGCTGCGGCACCGAGGTCGAGTCGCGGAGCCTGACGCAGTGGTTCTTCAAGATCACCGAGTACGCCGACCAGCTGGTCGACGAGATGGCGACGCTCGAGTCGTGGCCCGACCGCGTCCTCACGATGCAACGGAACTGGATCGGCCGCTCCGAGGGCGCGCGCGTCGTCTTCCGGGTCGACGGCTCGGGCGAGGAGCTGCCGGTCTTCACGACGCGCCCGGACACGTTGTTCGGTGCGACCTTCTTCGCGCTCGCGCCCGAGCACCCGCTGATCGCCGAGCTGACCGCCGGCACGGAGCACGAGACGGAGGTCGCGCAGTACGTGCGGCACACGGCCGCACGCTCGACCGTCGAACGGGAGACGAAGGAGAAGGACGGCGTCTTCACCGGACGCTACGCGGTCAACCCCGTGAACGGCGAGGCGATCCCGATCTGGGTCGCCGACTACGTCCTGATGGAATACGGGACGGGCGCGATCATGGCCGTCCCGGCGCACGACGAGCGCGACCACGCGTTCGCCGAGCGCTACGGCCTCGAGATCCGCCAGGTCGTCGCGCCCGCCGACGGCTCGACACCCGCGGAGGCGGGCGCGTACGTCGAGCACACCGACGACGAGGTGCTCGTCAACTCGGGCGAGTTCACGGGGCTCACGGCGCCCGAGGGCAGGCGCGCGATCACCGCGTGGCTGGACGAGCGCGGGCTGGGGGAGGCGACGATCGGCTACCGGCTGCGTGACTGGCTGCTCTCGCGGCAGCGGTACTGGGGCTGCCCGATCCCGATCGTGCACTGCGACGGCTGCGGCATCGTCCCCGTGCCGGAGGAGCAGCTGCCGGTTCTCCTGCCCGAGATCGACGACTACCTGCCGAAGGGCCGATCGCCGCTCGCGGCCGCCGAGGATTGGGTCGCGACGACGTGCCCGCGGTGCGGCGGCCCTGCGCGGCGCGAGACGGACACGATGGACACGTTCGTCGACTCGTCCTGGTACTTCCTGCGATACGCCGACGCGCGGAACGACGACGCGGCCTGGGACAAGCAGCTCGTCGACTACTGGCTGCCGGTCAAGCAGTACATCGGCGGCGTCGAGCATGCCGTGCTGCACCTGCTCTACGCGCGCTTCTTCACGAAGGCGCTGAACGACATGGAGCTGCTCGGGTTCCGCGAGCCGTTCTCGCGCCTCTTCACCCAGGGGATGATCTACCGGCACGGCGCGAAGATGTCGAAGTCGAAGGGCAACGTCGTCTCGCCCGACGAGGCGATCGCGCGCTACGGCGCGGACGCACTCCGCCTCTACATCCTCTACATGGGGCCCGCCGAGCACGACAAGGAGTGGAACGACGACGGGATCGAGGGCACCGCACGGCTACTCGACCGGATCTGGCGCCTCGCGCTGGAGGTCGCAGTCCGCGGCCCCGTCGAGGCGCCGGCCGAGGGCGAGCTGATCCGCACCGCCCACCGGACGATCGACCGGGTCACAGACGACGTCCTGCGCCGCTTCCAGTTCCACACGCCGATCGCCGCGCTCTTCGAGCTCGTGAACGAGATCTACCGCGTGAAGGATGACCCGGAGCGCGCGGGCGAGGTGCGGTTCGCGACCGAGATGGCGCTCTCGCTGATTCAGCCGTACGCGCCTCACGTCGCCGAGGAGCTGTGGAGCCGTCTCGGGCACGAGCGGCTCTGGGAGACCGCCTGGCCCGAGGCCGACCCGGCGCTCGTCGCGATGGACACGGTCGAGGTCGTCGTGCAGGTGAACGGCAAGCTCCGCGACCGGCTTCGCGTGGCCGCCGGCACGTCCGAGGAGACGCTTGTCGAGCTCGCGCTCGCGTCGGAGCGAGTCCGGGCGCATCTGAACGACGGCACGCCACGCCGGACGGTCGTCGTGCCCGACCGGCTCGTCAATCTCGTCGCCTAGCCTCGCTCCTCGGCCCACCGGCTCGGTCGCGGCGCCGTCACACTTTCGGCGCAAAGCCGTCACACTCCCGTGAGGGGTTGCGGGCGACGCTCTCGGAGTGATCACTCTCACCCGGACGCAGCTCGCGATGCTCGCCGTGCCGCTCGTCGCCCTTCTCGCGGTCGCGGGCTCGCGCCTCTCCGGTCTCGGCGCGAGCGAAGGCCCTTCGGCTGCCGCGCCACTGGCGCGGCTGGACGGTGACGGTTCGGGGGCCGGAGTTGTGCCGGCGCTCGTCGTCCATGTCGTCGGCGCCGTCCACCGGCCGGGCCTCTTCCGTCTGAAGGACGGCTCGCGCGTCGCCGACGCGGTTGCCCGTGCCGGAGGGCCGACGAGACGAGCCGACCTCTCCGCGGTCAACCTCGCGGCGCCGCTGGCCGACGGGCAGCAGGTGATCGTCCCGCGCCGCGGGCCTGCCGGGGAAGCCGCCGTCGTCGGCGGGAGCGTCGCGGGCGCGAAGGTGAGCCTCGCGATCGCGACGGTCGACCAGCTCGACGAGCTGCCGGGCATCGGGCCGGTGACGGCGCAGAAGATCGTCGACTGGAGGGCGTCGCACGGGCCGTTCCAGTCGGTCGACGACCTCGACGATGTCCCCGGCATCGGGCCCGCGCGGATCGAGCAGCTCCGCGACCTCGTCACACCGTGAACCGCGTGAGGCGGATCCTCGAGACGGGCTGGCCGACGCTGCTCGTCGCGTCGGCGTGCGTCGGGATCGCGCTTTCGGTCTGGGCGCGCGTGCCGCTGACGCTGTCCGCCGCGGCCGCCGTCACGTCGTTTGCGGGAGCGCTCGTCTCGCGTGACCTGCGACGTCTCGCGCTCGCGGCGCTCGCGCTTGCATGCGCCGGCCTGTGGTGGGGGACGGTCCGGGGCGACGCGCTCGATCGAAGCTACCTCGTAGAGCAACTCGGCCGCGACGCGCCTGCGCGCGTCGTCGTTACAGGGCCTGCCCGGCACACACCGTTTGCGATCCGAGTCCCGGCCGAGGCGCTCGCCTACGGTGCAACACGCATTCGCGAGCGGGTGTTGCTCGAGCTGCCGCCGGAGCGTGCGCCGCCCCAGGGGGCCGTCCTCGAGCTCCGCGTGCGACCGGTCGCTCCGCGTGGGCCCGAGACCGGCTTCGACGAGCGCGGCTGGCTCGCTCGGCGCGGCGTCCATGTCGTGCTGCAGGGCGAGGACTGGCGGATCGTCGGCCGGCGGGGCGGGATCGGAGGCGTCGGCGACCGGTTGCGCGCGCATGTCGAGGAGACGCTCGCCCGCGGCACGACCGGCGAGCGGCGGCAGCTCCTCGCCGGGATCGTGCTCGGGGAGGACTCCGCCATCGACCGTGAGCTCCGGGACGCGTTTCAGGCGAGCGGCCTCATGCACCTCCTTGCCGTGTCCGGGCAGAACGTGGCGATCGTCGCGTTCGGCGTCGTCCTCGCCGCGCGGATCCTCGGGCTGGGTCGCCTCGTGGGCGAAGCGCTCGCGATCGCCGTCGTCCTCTCGTACGCACTCGCAGTGGGTTGGCAGCCGTCGGTCGTGCGCGCGGCGGTCGCAGGCGTGCTTGCGTCGCTCGCATGGCTCGTCGCGCGTCCGCGCGACCGTTGGCACGCGCTCGCAGTCGGCGCGCTCGTGCTGCTCGTGTGGATGCCTCAGTCGGCGCTCGAGCCCGGATTCCAGCTCTCGTTCGCCGCGGTCGCGACGATCTTCCTCGTCGTGCCGCGCCTGTCCGGCGTTCCGGAGGCGTACCCGGTGCCGCGCGGGCTCTGGGACGTGCTGGTCGTCGCCGCCGCCTGTGGCCTCGTGACGGCCCCGATCGTCTGGCTCCACTTCGGACAGGTGGCGTTGTGGACCGTCCCGGCGAACGTCGCCGCGGAGCCGGCGATGCCGCCGCTCATCTCGCTGTCCCTGGCCGCGGCCGCCGTGGAGCCGCTGTCGCCGGGCGTCGCGACCGCGCTGGCATGGCTCGCGGGATGGTGCGCGTGGTGGATCGCGCTCGTCGCACGGGTCGTCGCGAGCTGGCCCTCGGCCCAGATCTCCTCGCCGCTGGCGATTGCCGTCGCCTTCGGAGTCGTCGGCGCGGCCCTGCTCGTGCGGCGCCTGCCGCGTTACGGACGGCCGACGGCGCTTGCGGCGATCGCCTCGGTCGCGCTCACGCTTGCGGTCGCAGCATGGGCGACGCGCCCACAGCCGTCCTGGGAGCCGCCGGCAGGGCTTCGTGTGACGTTCCTCGACGTCGGCCAGGGAGACTCGGCGCTGCTCGAGGTGCCGGGCGGGGCGGTGCTGGTCGACGAGGGGCCTCCCGAGGCGGACGTCGTCGGCCAACTGCGCAGCCTCGGCCTCAGGTCGCTGACCGCGATCGTGCTGACACACCCGCAGCGGGACCACATCGGTGGCGCCTCCGCCGTGCTCGACCGGCTCGCCGTGGGTACGGTCGCCGATCCAGGAATCGAGGCACCGTCGGCCGACCACGATGCTGCGGTCGCCGCGGCGCGCGGGCGCAGCGTCCCGATCGTCGTCGTCCACGCCGGCGAGGTGTTCCGGATCGGGAAGCTCCGCCTCCGGATCCTCTGGCCGGATGATCCGGGCCTGCCGAGCGAGGATCCCAACCAGCACGCGGTCGTCGCGCTCGCGAGCTTCGGGTCCACCGACGTGCTGCTGACGGCGGACGCCGAGAGCGACGTCACCTCACGGCTCCCGCTCCGGCCGATCGAGGTCTTGAAGGTCGCGCACCACGGATCGGAGGACCCGGGGCTGCCCGATCTCCTCCGCGTCCTGCGACCGGAGATCGCCGTGATCTCGGTCGGCGTGAACAACGACTACGACCACCCCCGCCCCGAGACGCTCGCCGCGCTCGCCGCTCAGCCGGGGCTTCGGACCTTCCGGACGGACGAGAACGGTCGCGTCGTCGTCGAGTCGGACGGGCGGACGGTCACCGTGCGCTCCGAGCGGTAGCGGCTCGCGAGTCTAGGCTTGGAAGCGTGGCGACGCAGGAGCTTGCCCCGGTGTACCTCATCACCGGCAACGACCTGCCGAAGGTCGAGACGGCGCTCGAGAGGCTCAGGCGCCGCTTCGACCCCGGCTCGATCGAACGGCTCGTCGCGGGAAAGGGCGGCGTCTCCGGCTCAGAAGTCGTCGCGGCATGCAACGCGGGCACGCTGCTCGGGGGCGAACGGCTCGTCCTGGTGACGCACGTCGACGGCCAGCGGGGCGAGTTCGACCGCCTCGCGGGTGGATGGAAGACGGACGATGTCGAGGCGATCGTCGCGTACCTGCGCGACCCGGCCCCGGGTACGGTTCTCTGCCTCGTCGCGGAAGAGGTGAAGAAGGATTCGCCGCTCGCGAAGGCCGTGGCGAAGCTCGGCACCGTCCTCGCCTGGGAGATCGGCAAGAAGGAGACCGTCGCATGGGTCGCCGAGAGCTTTCGCGCTCGGGACGTCAAGGCCGGGGGCGACGCGTGCAAGGCGCTCCTCGACATCGTCGGCGACGACAAGCTCGTGCTCGCACGCGAGATCGACAAGCTCGCGACGTGGGCCGCGGGCGAGCCGATCGGCGTCGAGGAGGTGCAGCGCCTGGCGACGCCTTTCGCGGAAGCGCAGCCCTGGGATCTCACGGACGCGCTCGGCAGGCGCGACGTGCGGAGCGCGCTCGCGATCGTCGAGGCGAGCTACGCCCGAAGCCCCCGCACGAGGGCGCAGGAGGCCGCCGCCTTCAGCTTCAGGCTGGGTCAGCACCTCGCGCGACTGTCGGGCATGAAGACACTGCTCGAGGCGGGCGTCGCGGTGGAGGAGGCGGGCAAGACCCTCGGGCTGAAGCCGTATCCGGCCAAGCAGCTCGCGAGGCAGGCGGAGAGGCTCTCGACGGAGGAACTGCGTGACGGCGTCGTTCGCTTCGCTCGCCTCGACCACGCGCTCAAGGGTGGAAGCAGGCTCGCGCCGGACCTCGAGCTCCAGCTCGCGGTCGCCGACGTCGCGCGCGAGCGGGATTGAGCGTCGCTAGGAGACGGCCGCGCCGCTGACGACGCGGGCCGCCTGCGCCTTCTTGCGCGCAGCGGTGTTCTTGTGCAGCGCGCCGCGTGCCGCGGCCCGGTCGATCGTGCGGACAAGCTCGCGATGCTCTGCGGCAACCACGGCATCGTCGCCGTCGGCGACCGCGGTCTCGAGGCGCTTCGCGAGCGTCTTGATCGTCGAGCGATAGCGGAGGTTCTCGAGCCGCTGCCGTGACGCGATGCCGACGCGCTTCTTCTGCTGCTTGATGTTCGCCATACGTGAGAGCGCCCCGACCGATTGCGGCCGCGGGCCGCCGGATGGTAGCAGAGGGCTTCCGGTGGATCGACGAAACTCGGGTGGACATGTCCGAGCTCGACCCCTCCTTCGACCAGAACGTCGATCCGGCCCTTGCGGAGGAACGCGCGCATCGGCGCCGCCTCGCCCGATCGACCGCGGTGTTCGGCGCGGCGACCGGTATCTCGCGCGTCCTCGGGCTGGTGCGCGAGATCATCGCGGCGTACACCTTCGGCGCCGCGGGGAAGATCAACGCCTTCACCGTCGCCTTCCAGATCCCGAACCTCGTGCGCGCCCTGGTGGCGGACACCGCGCTCTCGGGGGCCTTCGTCCCGGTCTTCAGCGAGCTGCTCGAGAAAGGCGAGCGGGCGCGCGCGTGGCGCGTCGCGTCGACGATCTTCTGGCTCGTCCTCCTCTTCACGAGCGCGCTCACCGCGGTGTTCGTGCTGATCGCGCCGCTGATCGTCGAGCTCTTCGGGACGCCCGGGGGCGACCTCGACCTCGCGGTCGGGCTCTCCCGGCTCCTCTTCCCGATCGTGATCCTCCTCGGCCTCTCGGGGATCGTCGTCGGGATCCTGAACGCGTACGACCAGTTCACCGTGCCGGCGCTGACCCCCGTCGCCTGGAACCTCGTGATCATCCTCGGGCTCGTGCTCGGAGTGCCCGCGGCCGGGAGCCAGGACACCGAGCTGTATGTCTACGCCGGCTCGATCGTGCTCGCGACGCTGGTGCAGCTGCTGCTACCCGTGCCGTGGCTGCGCGGGCTCGACGGCCGCCTCCGTGTCGCGCTCGACTGGCGCGACCCGGCCGTGCACCGCTTCTTCGTGCTGATGCTGCCGGTCACGCTGACCCTCGGGCTGATCAACGTCTCGACGCTGATCGGGACGCTGTTCGCCTCACGCCTCATCGACCCGGAGCTCGCACCGCGGGCGATCGACCTTGCGTTCCGCCTCTACATGCTCCCGCAGGGCATCTTCTCGGTCGCCGTCGCCACAGTGCTGTTCCCGACGATGTCGCGGCTTGCCGCGCGAGGCGACATGGCCGGCTTCGGGCGGACGGTCGACACCGGTATCCGCCAGATCGGCTTCCTGCTGATCCCGGCCGGACTCGTCTCGGCGGTACTCGCAGAGCCGATCACGCGACTCGTCTACGAGCGGGGCGAGTTCACCGCCGACCAGACTCCGGTCGTTGCCGGGGCGCTCGCGGCGTTCACGGTCGGCCTGGTCTTCAACGGCTGGATGCTGCTGCTCAACCGGGCCTTCTACGGCCTCCAGTCGAACTGGATCCCGACGCTCGTGGCCCTCGGGAACCTCGTGCTCAACGTGCTTCTCTTCGTCGCCTTCTACCGCCTCGGCGTCTGGGGGCTGCCGCTCGCGGTCTCGCTCTCGAACCTCGCAGGCGCGGTCGCCCTGGCGGTGCTGATGTGGAAGCGAGTGGGGGGCGTCGAGCTGGCCGCCACGCTCAGCGCGCTGACGCGAATCATCCTCGCGTCCGTTGTCGCCTCCGGGCTCGCCGTGGGTGTCTGGTGGACGCTCGACGCCGCACTCGGGCGCTCGACCGTCGCCCAGATCCTGTCGGTCGGGCTGGCACTCGGGGTCGGGACGGCTGCCTATGTCGGCGCCTGTCGTCTGCTCGGCGTCCGCGAGCTCGGCTCGCTCCTCGCCCTGCGCCGCGGTCGCTGAGCGCGACTACGATCGCCCGATGGACGGGCAGGACTTCGTCATTCGGCCCGTCGGTCGCGTCGAGTCGTCACTAGCGCGTCGCGAGGATGCTCCGATGCAGGGCTCGGAAGGCGCGCCCGACGCCTGGATCGTCTTCGACGACAACGCGTGCGAGGCCGCGCGCGACCTCGCCGTCGGTGACGACGTCCTCGTTCTGACGTGGCTGCACGAGGCCAACCGGGACATCCAGACCGTCCACCCGCGCGACGACCGGAGCGTGCCTGAGCGCGGCGTCTTCAGCACGCGCTCGCCCGACCGGCCGAACCCGATCGGGCTGCATCGCGTCGAGGTCGTCGACGTCGACGGCCCTCGGATCCGGGTGCGGCCGCTCGAGGCGATCGACGGGACGCCCGTCGTCGACGTCAAGCCGGTGTTGCGCGGCGAGGCCTGAGCGACGCTACTGCTCGTAGCCCTCGACGGTCTCCTCGGGGCGCGCCCTGGCGGCGTCGGGGTCCATCGAGAACTCTTCGAGCGCTCGACGCTGCCGGAGGAGGTCCCAGCACCGGTCGAGCGAGACCTTCACGTCCGCGAGCCGGCGCCGGTCGGCCTCGCTCGCGTTGCCGGCCCCCTGGGCATCCCACAGCTCGTGCTCCTCGGCGACGAGCCGCTCGATGCGGTCGTGGATCTGTGCGTCGTCCATGCCCGAACCATACGCTCGCACGGTACGACCCGGCGCCGCCGACGCTCCAGACCCCGGGATCAAGTGGGTGACACGAACGGGTCGACGACGAGGACGCCGTCGTAGCGCTGACCCGCGCTCAGGTCCTCACTCAGAATCGTGTCGCATCCGAGAGCCGCCGCGCTGCGGACGATCATCGCGTCCCAGAAGGAGATCCGGTAGCGCTCGTGGATTCGGATCGCCGCGTCGACGTCGGCGGCCGTCGGCGCGTGCACGGTCCAGTGCGACAGGGCTTCGACGACGTCGCGCGCACTTCCCGACTCGAGCGGTCGCGCGAGCTTCCGCGTCAACGTGACGAATAGCTCCTGGAGCACCTGGATGCTCACGCAGCCTCGGCCGGAAAGCCAGAGGTCGCGGAGAACCGGCAGAGCCACCTTGCGCCTTGGCTCGGAGAGGGTGTCGTACGCGTACGCGACGACGTTCGTGTCGAC